>JAJQDO010000321.1 GCA_021202175.1 Clostridiales bacterium
GAACAGATCCAATTTCTCAATTTAACTGTTTTAGCTCGTTCATTTTTATTCAGTTACGGATTGTCTCCATAATTCTGTCATTTTCATCTGCTCACGAGTTATCCCCTGCCCCATGAATAGTAACCATTATGATTCACCGAAAACAGGGTTTTGTATACAAATGTTGACACCGTTATTTTCATACAATATAATGATATAAGGGTCAATATTTGGGGAAATGGATATATTGTTAATGGCGAAACACACGGAATATGATACAGGAGAGAAAAATGGAAATACACAGAAAATATATCGAGACATCACAGGAAGAAGTAAAGCCGATCGGCGAGATCGCGGGATTCCCCGTCCGTCCGGGATTATTTGACATCAACGGTGCGATGCCTCTCCAGAATGGAGCGAATTTTACCGTGCATACGCGCTCAGGTACATCGTGCGAGTTACTGCTGTTCCACAAGGGGGAAGATAAGCCCTATGCGGTGCTGCCGTTTCCGGAAGAATACAAGATTGGAGACGTGTATTCCATGATTGTATTTAATTTGGATATTGAAAGTTTTGAATATGCGTTCCGTGTGGACGGACCCTACGACCCGGAAAAAGGGATGATTTTTGATAAAACGAAGGTTCTTCTCGATCCTTATGCCCGCGCTGTTGTCGGACAGAGACATTGGGGAGAGAGAAAAAAGGGAGCTTATCATGCGAGGGTGGTAAAGGATACTTTTGACTGGGGCGATATGCCGCAGTCGAAACAGGAGCTCTGCGAACTGGTCATTTATGAGCTGCATGTGCGGGGATTTACCCGTCATGGTTCATCCGGTGTGCAGCATCCGGGGACCTTCGAAGGATTGCGGGAGAAGATTCCCTATCTGAAGGAACTGGGAATCAATGCCGTGGAACTGATGCCCATTTTTGAATTTGACGAGACGGTAAATGTCAGAGAGGTGAATGGAAATCGACTGCTTGATTATTGGGGATATAACTCTGTGAGCTTTTTCGCCCCCAATACGAGTTACACTTCAACTCTGGAGAATAATCATGAGGGTCGTGAACTGAAAAAGCTGATTAAGGAACTTCACGAAAACGGCATCGAAGTGATTCTGGATGTGGTATTTAATCATACGGCAGAAGGAAATGAAAAGGGGCCATATTTCTGTTTTAAAGGATTTGATAATGAAGTATATTACATGCTCACACCGGATGGGAATTATTATAATTTCAGCGGCTGCGGCAATACGCTCAACTGCAATCATCCGATTGTGCGGCAGATGATTCTGGAATGTCTGCGTTACTGGACGGTAAACTACCGGGTGGATGGGTTCCGTTTTGATCTGGCCAGCATCCTTGGACGCAGTGAGACGGGTGCGCCATTAAACATGCCGCCTCTATTGCAGAGTTTGGCCTATGATTCAGTGTTGAGCAATGTCAAGCTGATTGCCGAGGCCTGGGATGCCGGGGGCATGTATCAGGTAGGAAGCTTCCCGGCCCATAAGAGATGGGCGGAATGGAATGGAAGATATCGGGATACCATGCGCGGTTTTCTGAAAGGGGACTGCTGGCTCTCCTGGGATGCGGCCTGGCGGATTTCCGGTTCTGCCGACATGTACGGAGAATTTTCTTCGGATTATAAGGCGAATTATGCCGGATATAATTCCTGCATTAACTTTATTACCTGCCATGACGGATTCACCCTGTACGATCTCTACAGTTACAACTGGAAACATAACGAACAAAATGGGTGGGATAACACGGACGGTGCTGATGATAACCGCAGCTGGAACTGTGGATACGAGGGGGAGACAGACGACCCGGAAGTATTGACACTGCGCCATCGTATGATCCGGAACGCCTGCGCGGTGCTCCTATGCAGCAGAGGGACGCCGATGTTTCTTGCGGGAGACGAATTTGGCAATACGCAGTATGGCAACAATAACGGCTACTGTCAGGATAATGAGATATCCTGGCTAGACTGGAGATTGTTGGATAAGAATAGAGAGTTGTTTGAATTTTTCAAATTCATGATTGCGTTTCGCCACAAACATAAGATTATCCGCAAAAGGCTGCCGGACGCTGTCTCAGGCATGGCCTATATCCAGGCCCATGACGCGAAGGCCGAGATTGTGAACCTCCCGGAGAACGCGCGCATGATTGCCATCAGCTTTGCCGGATACGATAAGGAAAAGGGAGAAGATGATATAGTGTATATCGCCGTGAATACCTATTGGGAGGACGTATCCATCACCCTGCCGGTGTTGACATCCGGAGCCTGGTATCTGAATGTAAACACGTATGGCGATGGCAATGGCCGCTATTGTTATGAGGAAGGTTATGAGCCAAGGATTGATCATGGTTTTATCATGCGCCCGCGCTCCGTTGCCGTTTTTACGGTGAGAGATATTTGAGACTGTCATATTATAAATATGTTCGATTTTTATAGTGAACGACAAAATAATATGTCGTTCACTATAAAAGGATACACACGATATAAGAGGATGCACACGATATAAGAGAATGTACATGATATAAGAGGATGTACACGATATAAAAGGTTGTATATGATATAAAAGGTTGTACACGGTCGTGCAGGGAATGGCTGTTTGCACAGCCCACGATCGACGCTGTGGTAAACGGCATGAGGTCGTTTACTATAATTAGGAGGAGTATATTAATAATGAATAAGAAAGCGTTGATTGCCATGAGTGGAGGTGTGGATTCTTCCGTAGCCGCTTTTTTGATGAAAGAAGCCGGGTACGATTGCATTGGCGTCACGATGAAACTATACGATAACGAAGATATCGGTATCGATCGGGAGAAGACCTGTTGTTCCCTAAGCGATGTTGAAGATGCCAGAAGTGTAGCCTACAAACTGGGAATCCCCTACTATGTATTTAATTTCAAAGACGATTTCAAGGAAAAGGTCATCGATCCCTTTATTCGAAGCTACCAGTGCGGCATGACGCCGAACCCCTGTATTGATTGCAATCGCTATCTGAAATTCGAACACCTCTATCGCAGGGCGAAGGAACTCCGGTGTGATGTGATCGTCACCGGACATTATGCCCGGATTACAAAAGACGAGACAGGATATCACCTGCTCAAGGGTAAAGATACGATGAAAGATCAGAGCTATGTGCTGTATTCCCTGACCCAGGAGCAGCTCGCGCATACCTGCTTTCCTCTTGGCGAATACACGAAGGACGAGATTCGGAAAATCGCAGAAGAACAGGGATTTTTCAATGCCAATAAACGGGACAGCCAGGATATCTGTTTTATCCCGGATGGAGATTATCGCCGGTTTATCGAGGAGACCACCGGCCAGAAGAGCGTGCCGGGAGATTTTGTCGACAAGGAAGGAAATGTGCTGGGATCCCATAAGGGATATTATGCTTACACTATCGGCCAGCGCCGGGGGCTTGGCATCTCCTCCTCGGAACCATATTACGTGACGGACATTATCCCATCTGAGAATAAAGTGATTCTCGGTCGGCATGACGATCTGTTCCGTTATGATCTTATGGCAGACGACTTTAACTGGATCGAAACGATAGAACCGGAGGAAGTCGTCAAGGCCAGGATTCGCTATCACCAGGCTGAAAAAGAGGCTATCGTCTGTTTACAGGCAGACGGCAAAGTCGAAGTACATTTTCTGGAAGCGCAGCGGGCTATTACCAAAGGCCAGGCCGTGGTTTTATATCGCGGCGATGCTGTTGTGGGTGGCGGGACGATTATAGGTTGAACTACATTGAACGCGAAACTTGCAATATCATCGTCTCCGATAGTTGTGGGTGGCGGGACGATTATAGACTGAACCACAGGCAGCAAAGGTACACTATGTGCTCATTTTCAATGATACAGTACACTAGCGATTTTTGGAGTGTCTTTGTGGGTCATTGGACGATAATTGGTTAAATTAGATATAGAAGAATCTTATCCGGAGTTTCTTAATTAGCGATGGAGAGGAGGACGAAAATGTCATTGGCAGAACTGCAACCCGGAGAAGTTGAAGGTACGAAAAAGCAATCTACGCAATCAGAAAGCAGGAAAGCTCAATCCGTGATACCAGTATGTATAAAAGAAAACCAAGAGGAAAAGATTTTGAAGGATTACTCTTTTGAGACACTCTGGAAAGATGAGATAACAGCCCACGTAGAGGTGAAAGGCGGTCAGGTAGAGGTCACACGCTATACAACCCATCCTGTGAAACAATTATTTGCCAGCGAGCACATGACACGCTATCAGCTGAACCAGATATTTGAGATGCGTTGTTGGGACAAAAACCGCCCGGATATTATGGACATCCTGAGACATTTGGGGTTAAAGGATTATAATCCTTATGAGATTATAAAAAAGACGCACGGCGTTTCTTTTAATGATTTTGTATGGTTTCGTTTCCCAGGAGAAGAACTTCGTTGCGAAGATGTGATGGCGAGGTCGGACTATGTTTTATGAAGAATTGCAGGAAGAGTATATTGTCACACAAAGCGGGCGGCAGCCGGAATACTTCACCATGGGTATTCCGACTGCCGCCCTATTATTGTAGAAGAAGGTTTAGAATCGTTTAAGAAGATATTTTCTCGGTTTTATCAGGGGCAGCTTCTGTTGTTTCGGCTGAATCAGACTTGCTGCCAGCGGTGCTGTCTGCATGTGAAGCAGTAGCAACGGCATCCATTTTCGCTTGTTCTTCTGGCTGTACGACTTTAATCTCACCAATCGCCTCCATGAATTCCGGTAAGATACTTTCTGGAACTTCCATCTCACCTTGTCCTTTAAACAGAGAGATATGCGGTTTGTTCTTGCCATGGAAGTCCGTGCCGCCGGTCTGCAGTAGCGCATGCTGCTTTGAAAGACTCTGCACAAAAGCTTCTTCCACAGGAGTATAAGTATTATAGTAAGTTTCGATGCCAAGCAATCCGGCTTCTTTTAATTCTGCAGTCAGTTCGGATTTCCCGGCAGCATCTAATTTTTTGTAATACATAAGATGAGCCAGAACAGCGACTCCCCCGCTGTTTTGAATGAGTGAGATGGCTTCCTGAGGTGTCGGCATGATGCGCTCTACATAACAGCTTCTGCCCTCTGCCAGATACTTGTCAAAGGCCTCTTTTACAGAAGAAACATATTTCTTTTTCAGCAGCTGTTTGGCAATGTGTGGGCGGGCGATGGTTTCATTGGGATCTTCCGGTCGGATGTCATCCATGGAAATCTGAATCCCTTCCGCCTGAAGCTTCTGAATAATCTTTTCATTTCTTCCATCGCGGCTTTCCCGGCATATTTTCAATTGCTCTAAAAGGGCTGAGTTTGTGACATCAATGTTATATCCAAGGATATGTATCTCAACACCGTGATAATCCGTAGATATCTCAACACCAGGGATCGCAGTCAGACGGCTGCCATATTTTTGCGCTTCCGCCATAAATTCCGGCACCCCGGCAACCGTGTCATGGTCTGTCAGAGCAATGACAATCGGATCTTTTTTGTTATCGGCGCAGGAAAGAGCTGAAGTGACGATTTCTGTTGGAGTTAAGGTTCCATCAGATGCGGTAGAATGAATATGCAGATCAATGTAAGTTTTCAAAATTAATTTCCTCCAAATATGTTTTTATCTATTTTTGTCGTCTGCCAGGCAATTGTGAAAGGACACCGTATTACCGGAAGAGCCTAAAGCACAAGATAAATACAAGATTCCCCTGTTGTTTGATTGCAATAACTGGGCAGTACGTTTTCTGATTTCTATTATGACAGAATTTGAGAAAAAAAGCAATAAGTGTTACTGCTCTTAGAGATGAGATAAAATAATTGGCTACTGTTCACGGGGCATAGATAAGTGAATGATGTTATCATCTCTTTTCTTCTGTACGGACTTTTTTTGTAATTCTTTTGTTTTGGTCCGTACGTTTCTCCTTTCTATACGGACGGAATCTGAGATTTAGTAGTTTTGGTCTGTACGTTTCTCCTTTCTGTACGGACGGAATCTGTGATTTTACTGTTTCCATCCGTTCATGGGTTATTCTACTCTCACATGAACTATCCACTACCCTTGACCTTGAATAGTAGCTAAAGTAATTAGCTTTGTACATCACTGTGAGCAACGGAAAAGCAATGTTTGTAATAATGTCCTAAAGGTGTTACAATACACTTATTAATGGCAAGAAACATTGAGAGATTTTACGGAGGAATTAATTTACATGGAAGACATTATTAAAGCGTTATTAGATGTAGTCAGAGTCCAGCATGCGGCGACGGAAGGGACAGACGAGACACCCTTTAACATGGACGATGTCGTGGACATGGCTATGAATCTTGTCGGACGTCCCGAGGAACCGGAAGAGGTAACGAAAATGGTGGAATCCATACAGAGTATGGTTGAGACATTGGCTCCGGATCTTTTTCCACCAAAAACTTTCGAGCAGATGGATGATGAAGAACGAGCATTGTCAGCTGGAAATATGATAGAAGCTCGGTTGAAACGGGGACGGAGCGGTTCGAAAGGCAGAACATCCAGGGTGAATCAAGAGGATGACAGTATGAAAACGGAAGTGGAAGATATCAATATGACGGATGTCAGCGTTGTCGATATTGATGAAGTGGTTTCTGATGAGGCGGCTTCCAATTATTCTGACTCCAGGCAGTTGAACTCCGCTATATCGAAAAACCGAACTGTATACAAAATCCCGCAGCCGGATGATGGTTCTCACTGTGATATTATTCCGCCGGCTGGAAGGTCCCGATATGGGAATTCTCAGATGAATAATGGTTCCCAATCCGATATTTCCCGAATGGATGGTTCTCCAGCTGATGATTTTCAGATGGATAGCTCCAGGTCTTTTTCTGCGCGGAACGATAGCTCACAGGAATCAGAACCTTCACAGGAAGGGAATATCGGGGTCAGTCAGGACGTCGTGGCAAAAGCTGTCGCGGAGGCTTCGGTCGAGAACGGATTTAACGCGCAGGAGACAGCACAGTTGAATGATCTGATTTATAAAAGCCTTGCAGGTATTATGGGGGTGCAGGATCCGCAGGTAGAGTACCCTTTTGACCGTTCACAGATACGGTATGGGAGAGAGAAGACGATAACCGAGATGTTAGAGGAAGAGCAGGCAGAGAATAATCAGAATAATCAGGAAAAGAATCAACAGATGGATGGACAGGCATTGAATCAGGAACCGGAAGAGAATCCCCCGGGTAAGGCAAATGTACAACAGTCAGCGATGGAACTGGCTCAAAACGCGATCAACAGGGATGGAACATCTTCAGGGGCAAACAGTGGACAGTTGACTGCATGGGAGTTGGCCCAGGATGTGATTGATAAGGATGTGGCGGCTCACGAGAAGGAACCATATATCCCACCGGTGGAGAAGACACCGGAAACGAAATCGGCTTCTCAGCTGGCTGCGGAAGCCATTCGCAAGGCGCAAGAGCAGGATCGGGAGAAGATGGAGATTGAGAAGCAGGCAGAACGTTTGATGGAGGAGGCCAGGAAAAGAGGACAAGACCCAATGAGATTTGCCCTCCATCAGCAGGAGATTCTGCAGTACATGGAAAAGAACAGTGACGAGCTTGTTTCTTTCGAGGATTATGAAGATCTCTCTCCCGAAGAAAAATATGAGATCGAACGGCAGATTTACGTGGAAAAACAGATTGCGGACGGCGTAGATCCTGCAGAAGTCGATCAGCAGGTTCCGGAAGAGTATATTCCGGAGGAGCTGAAATATAAGAGCGCATCAACCGATGAAGTCTTTGCCGGATCTCCCGTGGATGGTGATCAGGCGAATGGCACTGACCGGAAGATGGCTTCGCCGGTCTTGACAGAAGAGATGCTTCGCCAACTCAGCGAAGAAGTGCTCCGTGAGAATTCGGATATGATTCTGGCGGAAAACGAGGATGAAGACATGGAAAGCCTGAATGATCTTATCTTTGAAAATATAAAACAGATGATGAGCGGAAGTGGCACGAGAGTACGGCAGGAAGAAGTGGATGATCTTCTGGAACAGGCAGCCCAGGCTGCAAAAACTTCACAATCTGATACAAAAGTATCCGATGAACCGAGGAAAGAAAATGAACCGGATAAATACCAACCAGCAAAAAACAAACCAGCAAAAGACCAGCAGGAGAGTAACCAACAGGAAAAGAATCACCCCCAAACGCTTTCTGCCGTAGAGTTAGCCAGGACAGCGCAAAAGGTAACAAGATCCGAGCCAAAACAGGAAGTAAAAAAGGAAAGTCTGCTGTTGAGATGGCGAAGGAAGCGCAACAGGCAGCTGTTGCGAAAAAGAAGTCAGAAGCCCCGGATGAGAAAGCGGTTGCAACGAGAA
>JAJQDO010000095.1 GCA_021202175.1 Clostridiales bacterium
CCTGTTACTGGACTACACGACATAATCTTTGATCTCTGTTACTGACGATATCAATAATTCATGGATACATTCGTCGACACAGCATATCTATGCGGTATGCACAAACGATGGTTTACGGATTGTTAACAGGTACCCCCACACTTGTGATTGCAGTGCGGGGGTATTATTTATCTTGATAGTCATCTTCAGAAATCAATCTCCAATGATACCGGACAATGATCGGATCCCAGAATCTCCGTTTTGATGGAAGCTTCTTTCACCTTATCTCTCAGAACTTTCGAAACAAGAAAGTAATCGATGCGCCATCCGGCGTTGCGCTCCCTGGCTTTAAAACGATAAGACCACCAGGAATATTCAACCTTATCGGGATACATCGACCGATACGTATCAACAAAACCGGCATCCAAAAGCTCTTGAAACTTCTCCCGTTCTTCGTCTGTAAACCCGGCATTTCTCCGATTCGTCTTCGGATTCTTGATATCAATCTCCTGATGGGCAACATTCATATCCCCTGTCACAATCACTGGCTTATGGGCATCCAATTTCTTCAGATAATCCCGAAAGGCATCTTCCCATTCCATACGATAAGACAGTCTGGCCAACTCATTCTTAGAATTTGGCGTATAGACGGTCACAAAGTAAAAATCCTCAAATTCCAGTGTGATCACCCGGCCTTCATGATCATGCACATCAATTCCTATGCCATAAACAACCTCCAGCGGTTTTCCCTTTGTAAACACCGCCGTACCGGAATATCCTTTTTTCTCCGCATAATTCCAGTAGCATTCATATCCTTCCGGCTGAAAATCAATCTGTCCTTCCTGCAGCTTCGTCTCCTGCACACAGAATATATCTGCATCCGCCTCTTTAAAATACTCTTCAAAACCTTTTTTTACGCAGGCTCTCAATCCATTCACATTCCAGGATATTAATTTCACTTTCGTCCTCCATTCTCTCGACTCCGCAGCGCGCGTCATTTCCGATATTCCATACGTAAAGAAATATCATTTCCTTTTACGGTAACATGGCCGAAGCTTCCACAAACCAGCGGCATCATCGGAGCCAGATGTCCAATGTCCGCATCCATAATAATCGGAACATCATAAGAAGACAGGACATCCAGCACAGCCTGGTACTGATCAAGGCCCAGAAGCTCTTCTCCATAATGATAGGGGCGACCAATCAGAAAACCTTTTACATGCTGAAACCATCCAGCATGAGAAAGCTGCCAGAGGGCCCTGCGAATGCTCATTACATTCAGATCACACGCTTCCATGAACCAGATCAGGCCATCCTCTTTGTATCTTTCGTCAAACTCTTTTACTTTATCATAACGGGTTCCACAAAGATTCGCCAGGCTGTCCAGACAACCACCGATCAACCTTCCTTCTATTTCTATGTCTTCATCAGGGTATCGTTTGAGAATCTTTTTCTCCGTCACATTATAAGGACACAGAGGATTCTCTTCCGTTTTCAAGCTTTCTTTTTCCCAAAGATCATATCCATGCACCGTATTCTGTTCCCCTGTCAGAATCCTATAAGCATCCTGAAGACTTTTGTGCCACGGCTCCATGCCAAACGCCGCCGCACAAGGTCCATAGATCGAAGCGGTATCACACAAGGTTGCCAAAAGAAATGTAATGTTTGTGTTATCCGAATATCCCATAAACCATTTTGGCTCTGCCTGTTTTATCCCTTCAAAATCAATGTCGTCCAGAATCTCACACATCAATTCTCCGCCACCACAGGAAATCAATATATCAGCATACGTCTCCTGATACCACTGGTTAAATTCCTCCGCACATTTTTCCGGCGTATTACTGATACCCACGCCGCAGCCTTCGTACACATTTGGACCACATTTCAATTTGTAACCTTTTTGGGACCAAACCTTTTTCGCATTCTCAAACGCACTCTTGTAAGGCTCTATATTACATCCAAATGCCGGAGCAATAAAACCAATTGTCCCTTTTTTCGGCAAAGACTTCGCATATCTCATAAGATATCATCCTCCCTTTCTTTTACAAATTATTTTTCATTTGTTTCAAAATCAGTTTTATTTGTTACAAATTTGTTAACAACCATTGACAAAATTTAATAATTATATTAAGATATACGGGTATTTAAAAAATAGAGTTTTGGCTTACTTTATATATACCTTATCACTACTAATCATTTCAACAAAGGAGCATATTTTGAAAACTTTAACTTGTAAAACCATTTTTCGCACATTCTTATTAACCGCCGCTTTCTGTTGCCTTTTTTTTGTAACGACTCCCGTTCAGGCAAAAAATTCGAAATCCAGCAGCTCCAGTAACCTGGAAGAATGGCTGGACATCTGTGAAACGATTGGCCAGACTATGAAAAAGAAACATTTCACATACAGCAATTACGGGACGAAGAAAACCTATTCCTCCGCCCTGTCCGGCGCAAGGAAATCCAACTGCGCGCTCTATGTATCCTGGTGTCTCCAGGAATACGGTGCCATCAAAAAAGGAAAAACCTTCTATGTCAGATGGAATGGTTCGATCAAAAAGAACTTCAGCAGCTGGGGGAAAAAGGTACAGATCATCCGGGTCAATAAAAAATGTTCCTCTGCCAATCTGAAAGCAGGCGATATCGTATGTTGGTCCGGAATCGCTCATTGTAATATCTATGCAGGAAAAAACAAATCCGGAAAACGTCTTTGGTATGACGCCGGTAAATCCGCTACCTACAGTGGACGTTCCGGAAGCAGTTATGAAAATGTCGGTGCCAGACAGCTCAGTTATCTAAACTCCAGACGGATATCCTACATTATCCGGATTAAAAACCTGTAAACGCATCCATCGATACACATATATCGCAGAAAATCACAGTCATCTGTAAATTAATACAAATCGTCTGCATATCATTCGCGATCATCATTACATAAGCAGGGCCAGTACTTTTAAAAGGTACTGGTCTTTTTATCCTCTTCCCTCCATTTACTATCTGCTCTACTGCAGAATGCCGTCCACCGCATCAAGAAATGCCGCCCGCAGTCCTGCTCTTTCCAACGCATTTACCCCACGAATCGTGGTCCCCGCGGGAGAGCAGACATTATCTTTGAGAACACCCGGATGTTCCCCTGTCTCAAGCTGTAACTTCGCGCTGCCAAGAATCATCTGTGAAACCAGGGCATAGGCCTGGGCACGCGGCAATCCATATTTTACTCCGGCATCTCCCAAAGCTTCAATCACCAGATCTATAAAGGCCGGCCCACAGCCCGTCAGAGTGCCTCCAATTCCCATCAAAGCAGTCGGCAGCTCCTCCACCAGACCCAGCACGGAAAATAAATCCTTCAGTTCCTTCCTTTCCTCTTGATGTAAAGAATGCGTCTGTTCAAAAAGCATCACGCCTTCCCCCACCATAGCCGGAGTATTCGGCATGATAAACTGAATCCTTGTGCTGGCATCTACCTGTTTGGAATACCTGTCATAGTCCCAACCTGCCGCTATGGAAACCAGAGCCTTTCCTTTCAGCTGTTCTCTGAATCCGGCAAGAATATCCTCAATCTGATAAGGCTTGCAAGCCATCACAATCATACCACTTTCTTCAATATTCGCCAACATTTCTTCCATGCTTTCACAGGGAGTAAAGCCAATCATTTCCGCGTTCTTTCGCAACTTATCCTGATGCGGAGCGTAGGCAAATATATTTTCCCCTTTTATTTTTCCGCTTTGAATAATCCCCTTTACAATGGCCTGGGCCATATTTCCCATTCCAATAAAGCCTAACTGATTCATAAATAATTCCTTTCTTTTTTAAAAAACAACTGATAAGTAACAGTGTATCATAAAAAAAAATATTTGTCGCTTCCATTGTATAAAAAATTCTAACATGCTATTATTAAGAATTGTAATCAGGGCATATCCATGAGGATACATGTCCAAATCAGGGAAAACTAAAAAGTCAGGTGTCCACACTTATGGATACATTATAAACAACCTGTCTGATGTTACGATGCTGTCCATAGTTATGCGCACGCAGACTATTTTTTCACTTAAAAAAACAATATTAAGGATAATCATTATGTTTCACAGCAACCCTCAATTTCCAAAACAGAATCTGGACATTCTATGGCAGCCGGTAGGGGAAGGCACAGAAAATGTACGCATTCTCCGCGTGTATGGAGAACAGCCCTGCCTGCAGCTGCCTGAGAAGATAGAGAATCGACCGGTGACAGAGATTGGCGCTTACTGTTTTTTCCGTTCAGAACCGAAGATTCAGGGAGAATACTTTCATTTTTTGATGAACCAGAAAGAAGACAAAATATCCGGCGCCCCGCTTTCGCCCATCAGTGGCTCCTCGGTAGATGCCCTGTTTTTGCCCTCCTCAGTTACTACTCTGCATAATGCGGCATTTTATAACTGCAGAAAACTGCATACCCTTTCTGTCGGGGCCAACATTCGCTCTATCGGCAGTGATGAATTTACCAATTGTCCGAAACTTTCTCAGATGATTTTCCGCGGCAAAGATACGGAATCTACCGGGCTTCCTATCCTGCTCGAACGACTCCCCGACGATCTGAACGTTCTCATTCTGCCGGAAACAGAGGTGCAGTCCGCCCTGTTTTTTCCGGAATATTACGAGTGGATGGATGAGATTTCTCCTGCACATATCTTTAGCCGCAGTATTCATGGGGAAGGATTCCGCATGAGAAAATGCTTTGAAAACAACCATATCGATTATAATAAATACGATAGATGTTTTGAGAATGCCTTAAAGGGAGAGTCCGATCAAACACTTTGCCGAATTGCTCTCAACCGGCTGCTCTGGCCGGAAGGATTAAGCGATGGTTTTCACGATATATACGAACAGACACTCAGGGAACGACTGGACACTGTGGTTTCCATGGCAGTTCAAGACAGAGACCTTTCACTTTTGACGTTCCTGTGTCAATATTTTTCCAATGCCACGGATTATACCAATGCCATTCAATGTTGTCTGGATGCAGATTGGGGAGAAGGCGGCGCGCAACTGATGGAAGAAAAACATCGCCGGGATACGCGACCTTCTTTCTCGCAAAAAAGTTTTACTTTTGACGAATGGTAGACGAATAATAATAGTACAAAAAACGATTTCATTACTATTTGTTCTGCCAGCTGAAGAATACAGGCGTGGGATACGTCCAAATCGAGCAATCATACGGAAAGGAAAATTTTTATGGCACACAAGTCAACACAGAGTGAATGGGAGACCAACATGTGCACCCGAATACTGGAGCTTATTCGCAATGAACTTTATCTGGATTTCCGGTATCTGGACATGGCGCTTTCTTCCCTCACATTTTCTGCAAATGAACAAATCCGCACTTTCGCAACGGACGGAACATTTCTCTATTTTTCCGTGGAACAGATTCTCCGGGTTTTCCGCAGTAATCCGCAATTTCTGGACCGGGCATATCTTCACAGTGTGCTGCACTGCATCTTCCGCCACCTGTGGATGCGTGGGAAACGGGAACCGGTCTTATGGAATCTGGCCTGTGATATTACCGTGGAATGGATGATTGATTCCTTTGACAAAGCATCCACCAAAAGAATCCTCTCTCTTTCCCGAAAGAAGTATTATACGCATCTTAAAGAAGAGAAGATCCCTGTCACTGCCGCCGCCATCTACCGGGACCTGCTCACCATTACAGACCCCGAAGAACAAATGAGGCTGCAGTTTGAATATTATACAGACGATCACAGATTCTGGCCCAAAGACAACTCCCCTTCTCCTTCTTCTGCGAAAGCCGGAGAAAACTGGGAGAAAATCGGACGACGTGCTTCCCGGGAAATGGAAATGCGGGGCAAACAGGACAGCGAAGCCATTTCCTCCATGCAGACACAGATTGAGCAGGGACGCTCCCGTCGCAGTTACCGGGAATTTCTGCGAAAATTCACGGTACTCCAGGAAGAGATTCACTGTGATTATGATGAGTTCGATTTAAATTATTACACCTATGGCCTTCAGATTTATAAAAATATGCCCCTGATCGAGCCTCTGGAAAGTCGGGAAATCATGAAAATATCCGAATTCGTCATCGTCATCGACACCAGCTACTCTACCAGTGGCACTCTGGTCAAACGTTTTCTGACGGAAACTTTTCAGATTATTCGTCAGAGAGACAGCTTTTTTCAGAAAAGCCATATTCGAATACTTCAATGTGATAATCAGGTACACGCGGACACGATCATCGAATCTGCCGACGACATAGAACATCTGTTAGATAATTTCTCTCTGATTGGCGGGGGAGGCACAGATTTTCGCCCGGCTTTCACCTATGTAAATGATTTGCTATCTCAGGGTGTGTTTCATCATCTCAAGGGATTGCTTTATTTTACCGATGGGAAAGGCATTTATCCGACGAAACGTCCGGAATACGAGACAGCCTTTCTATTTATGGATACTCTGGAACCTGACCCGAATGTTCCGGCCTGGGCGATGCAGCTTCATTTAGAAGCGGAGGATTTTGACGAATAGATATCTTTTTAAATACATCTCAATCAGGAGGTTTAAAATAAATGAATATACAAAAAGCAAAAGAAGACATCAAAAACACAGTGCGCGCTTATCTGGATAAAGATAGCCATGGGGAATATATGATTCCAGACCTTCGGCAACGTCCCATTCTTCTCATGGGACCTCCTGGCATCGGAAAAACACAGATCATGCAACAGATTGCGAAAGAGTGCGATATTGGTCTCGTAGCTTATACAATCACTCATCACACCCGTCAAAGTGCCATCGGCCTCCCCTATATCAAAGAAGAAACATTTGATGGTGTTTCTCGCTCTGTCACAGAATACACCATGAGTGAGATCATTTACAGTATCTATCATTATATGGAAGAAACCGGAAAGAAAGAAGGTATCCTATTTATTGATGAGATCAATTGTGTTTCTGAGACCCTGGCACCTACCATGTTGCAATTTCTACAATGTAAGACCTTCGGTAATCAGGAAGTTCCCAAAGGATGGATCATCACAGCAGCAGGCAATCCACCGGAATACAACAAAAGCGTCCGCGATTTCGACTTCGTCACCTTAGACCGGGTCCGCAAAATCAATATCGAAGCCGATCTTGAAGTTTTCCGCAGCTATGCCAGAGCCCGCCATCTCCACCCGTTTATCTTAAGTTATCTGGAACTGCGCCCGCAAAACTTCTATCGCACAGAAAACGACGTGGACGGCATGCAGTTTGTCACTGCCAGAGGATGGGAAGACTTAAGCTGTCTGATCTATTCTTATGAAAAGTTATCCATACCAGTAGACGAAGACGTCATCCATCAGTTTCTGCAACATGAAGATGTGGCAAAGGATGTCGCCGCCTATTATGATCTTTACCAGAAATATCAGGATGATTACGATATCAGCCGCATTCTTACCGGCGAAGTAAAATCCGGTATATTTGAGCGATTATTCCGCGCTTCTTTTGACGAACGATTAAGCTGCGTGGAACTCCTGGTCAGCGGCCTGCATACTTATATCGCCACTGCTATGGCAAAAGACCACCTGACGACAGAATGCTATGATATTCTGAAAAAATATCGCCAGACTTTGAAAACGCTTCCCGAATCCAATGCCAATGTATGCGAGCAAAACATAAAGACTCATTCTTCTCCAGACTGCGTGAATTCTTCCTCCCATGGCGATTCTGGCATGCACTCTGCCTGTGGCATCTGGAAAGAAATGATGCAAGCACGAGAGGACACATTCACAAAAGCGGAAAAAACCGGCTTAATCTCAACAGAAGATAAAGCTCGCTATTTAGACATCGTCGAACTGCTGCAAAAATGGACACCTGATTCTTCCGCTATGCCAAAGGAAGCTTTTTCCAGTGTGAAAACCGGGTTTGACCAACTGTGTGAACAACGTTCTAAGGACATCACCCTGGCCTCCACTGCCTTAGAAAACAGCTTTACCTTCATGGAAGATGCTTTCGGAGAGGGACAGGAAATGGTTATTTTCGTCACAGAGCTGACGATGGACCCGGATATCTCAGCCTTTATCACAGAAAATGGGTGTGAACGCTACTTTAAGTACAATAAATCTTTGTTGATCGGCAGTCGTCGGGCGGCCATTCTGCAAGAGTTAAACAGGGATGAGATTTATTTAGATGCCAGATCTTATGATTTCTAACAGAAGATGCTGCCGTAAAATAGACAGTTCCAAACAGGGGAGGCAGTGATCCAAAGGAAGCGCTGCCCCCCCCTCAGGCCGTCCGAATACCCTAAATATTTAGCTGTTTCCATTGGCATACCTCTAATTTTGGGCATAAATATAGCCC
>JAJQDO010000255.1 GCA_021202175.1 Clostridiales bacterium
CGTAACTGAAAAAAAATGAACGAGCTAAAACAGTTAAATTGAGAAATTGGATCTGTTTGGAGGAAGAAAACAGGCCAAAATGCCAAAAATGAGAAATCAGTCTGCCCGGAAAAAGAAAAAAATCAGACCAAAATATCAAAAATGAGAAATCGGTCTGCCCAGACATCCTGAAAATCGAAAAATGGCGTGTAAACATGAATAGTGAATCATAACGTTTTTCTATTTTATAAAGCAAATTAATTCATTTTTCATATCTTTCATTTTGTGCTATGTTACCAGTAAAAATAGATGTAAAACATGACAAAACGAACGAAATGGAGGAAAGGAACATGTTTGATATTATAAAACACTATGAAAAGGTTTCTCCGGAACTTGTAGAAAAATATTCTCAGTTTGAGGAGAGTGCGTCGATTCATGAGAGCATGGGCAGAACGGGCGCGATGGGTGGAAAGATTCATCCGGTATGGCCGGGTTCCCGTATCTGTGGCGTTGCCATGACAGTAGAAGCAAGGCCAGGCGATAACGTGATTATCCATAAAGCCATCGACATGCTCAAACCAGGCGATGTACTGATGATCGCTTATTCCGGTGACACCCGTACCGGCGGCATGTGGGGCGGCATGATGAGTGCTTCTGCGCAGTCAAAAGGTTGTGTCGGCATGATCACAGACGGCGCGGTTCGTGACACCATGCTCATGAAAGAGCTGAACTTTCCGGTATTTTCTCAGGCGATCAATGTCGTGGGAACAACGAAGGCTTTTCCGGGCAAAATCAATCACCCGATCGTGATGTGTGGCGTAACAGTTCGCCCCGGGGATCTGATCTTTGCCGACAATGATGACGTAGTTGTGATTCCAAAAGAGCGGGCCCAGGAAGTCTATGATATCACTCTGGCCAGAGAGCAGAAGGAAGAAGTATTGTTGAAGCGGATCCTCAATCACGAGGGAACGACTTACGATCTGTCCGGTTTTAACAAAATCGTAGAGACCTTAAATTTGACAGAAGAACCAGACTAAATCATCGTATCATCATTTTATCATCCTTTTGCGATTCTCACACAGAGAGGTAAATGAAACACTAACAGGATACGCAGACTTAATTTACAAATCAGGTGATTCCCCTAAATAAAATAAAAACAAAGAAGGCGGCGACGGAAATGAGTCACTGCCTTCTTTATTATTTTATGCATCTTATGATTTTATACATCTTATGATTTAAGCGGCACAAGTATGAGATTAAAGATCGCTAAAATCATAAATGTGAATGTAAACATACGATTTATGGCCTTTTGTCCCTTGTTTCATCTTATATATAAAGTACAAAAGCATCTGAAAGGGTCGCCATCACTCCAGCGTCTTGATCTCAATCCCTTCCTGGCGGAACGCATCGCTGATCTGCTTTACAAAGGCGATCGCTTTGGGGCCGTCTCCATGAACACAGAGAGTATCGCCCTGAATCTCCAGAACTTTTCCGCTTCGCGCCACAACCGTCCCTTCCTTCACCATGCGGATGCACCGCTCGATGGCATAATCTTCGTCAGTGATCATAGAGCCTTCCTGACTTCTTGGCACCAGGGACATGTCATCCATGTAAGCGCGGTCCGCAAAAATCTCATGCGCGTTTCGCAATCCCGTCTCCTGCGCCACCTTTCCCAGTAATGCTCCTGCAATGTTATAAATGATGATGGAAGGATCCACATCATACACTGCCTCGCAGATGGCATGGCAGGTCTGCTCATCATACTGATTGATGGCACCATGCGGGCACATATGATGTAATTTCATTCCTTCCGCGGTCACAAAGGCATTCAATGCTCCCAACTGATACTTGATATCATTTTTTAATTCATCAAAAGAAAGGACCATTTTACGGCGGCCAAATCCCATTCGGTCCGCATAGCCCGGATGCGCGCCGACGACAACACCGTGTTCTTTCGCCATATGTACGGTTTTTGCCATCACCATCGGGTCTCCGGCATGAAAGCCACAGGCCACGTTCGCAGCGGTAACGTATTTGATGATTTCCTCGTCTCCGCCCATTTTATAAACGCCAAATCCCTCTCCCACATCGCTGTTTAAATCTATGCTGTATCCCATTTTCATTCTCCTCTTAATAAAAATCGATATATCAGTTACAGCTCTTATCTACATATTTAGATGATGCCATGGTGAAATGGCTGCTTTTTATCTGAACCATAACATCTTATGATTTAAAAGGCAAAAAGCAGTTTTTATCTGACCCCAACATCTCATGGTATAAATGGCAAAAGGTATGATAGTGGCAATCATGCCATTATTTATTTACCACATTTACTGGATTACCATCCAAAAATGCCTTGATATTATTGGCGGTAATATCCATGATTCTCTGGCGAGATGCCTGTGCAGCCCAGGAAATGTGCGGGGTGATGAAGCAGTTCTTTGCGCCAAGCAGTGGATTGTCCGCCTGAATCGGCTCGGTGGAAACGACGTCCAGTCCTGCGGCATACACCTTGCCGGAATTCAACGCATCAGCCAGATCCTGTTCCACCACCAACTGTCCACGGCTGTTGTTGATCAGGATGACGCCATCCTTCATCCTGGCGATGGTTTCCTTATTGATGATACCTTCTGTGGACGGGAACAGCGGACAATGCAGGAAGATGACATCAGACTGTGCCAGCAAAGTGTCCAGATCAACATATTCCGCCAGCTTCTTTCCCGCCTCGCTCTCATAAGCATCATAGGCAAGCACCTTCATATCCATGGAGTTTAAAATCTTTGCCGTCGCGCAGCCGATACGGCCGAGCCCGATGATACCGGCTGTCTTTCCATAAAGTTCAATCATCGGATAATCCCAATAGCACCAGTCCACGTTATTCTGCCATTTGCCTTCTGCGACTGTCTGTGCGTGATGTCCATAATGGGAGCAGATTTCCAGCAGCAATCCTACCGCATACTGGCCAACGATCTGCGTGCCATACGTCGGAACATTCACAACCGGAATGCCCTTTTCTTTCGCGTAATTATAATCTACCACATTATATCCTGTGGCCAGAACAGCAATCAGTTTTAAGTTTGGGCAGACATCGATGGTCGCTTTTGTAATCGGCGTCTTATTAATCACGGCAATTTCCGCGTCCCCAAGCCGTTCCGCTATAATCGGGGCATCTACATAAGATGTCCTGTCATATACCGTAACTTCTCCTAACGCCTCTAAGGGCGCCCAGCTTAAATCTCCAGGGTTTTCCGTATAGCCATCCAAAATCACTATCTTCATAATCATATCTCCTTGTACCATATTTTATTTACATGTATTGCTCGATTATATGTATTTGTTCAACTACACATATCTCTGTTATATAGATTTGTTCAACTGACAATCCTTTGCATTCTCCCTTTAACACTGTCGGAAGGGATGCAATTAAAAACGGAATTTTTAACACTCTTTACTGCATTTCCACCGCATTACCGCAGGTAAATATCCGCATGCATTTCCTTCAGATAGACATCCAGTCTTTCTTCAAACTGTTCCACCGCTTTCCTCGTCATCTGATTCGGCGTTTTATGCCGCACGATGTAGGTCAGGCGGGGCTGTGGTTTCTTTTCATCAGCGATTTCCGAAACCTGAACGGGCATATATTTGGTCAACATTTTGATTACCGAAGCCGGCATGATCATCCACGCTCCTTCCATCGGCAGCAAACTGAGAATCAACCCGAAAGAATCAATTTGGATATGCGGTCTTTTCGAGGATTCCACGTATTGATCGTGCCAGATCTGATAATTCGTCTCCCAGGAAAAAAACAACTCTTTTTCCGAGTCAAGTTCTTTCAAAAATATCTTCGACTTTTTCGTCTCCACATTCCCCGCCTGGACGATATACATTTTCTCGGACAAAATCGGCTCCATATTCGTATTTTTAAAATGTAAATGATGATATACAAAACCGAGATCAATCTCATGGCGTTCCAAAAGCCCGTAAATCTCTTCGGACTGATGGGTTTTGATTCGCAGATCCAGATTTTGGTCTTCTTGCAGCAGTCTCTGATAAAAGGGAGCCATGATCGTATTGCTGAGTGTATCTGTGCAGCCGATGGAGAGATAGTGCCGTTCCTTACCCTCCTGCAGCAGCTGCGTCTCTTTCCAGATACCGACCCATCGTTGTGCCAGAGGAACAAATTCCTCTCCCTGGGGTGTGAGTTCAATCAATTTATACCCTTTATTCCGGCTGATCAGCTGCATACCCAGCTCCTCTTCGAGCGATTTCAGGCGATGACTGACGGTTGGCTGGGACAGAAAAAGGTTTTCTGCTGTCTTGGTGATGTTTCTGGTTTGAACAATCATCAAAAAGGTTTCTATCTCCGATAAATTCATGCAAATCTCCCATTCTGCCATTCTTTACATTGATGGCACAGATAGCGGCTTGACAAAGTAATTGAAGCAACAAAAGCCAGGATAAGTCATCCATGCGTATCAAGCGATCTATTTATGACCTTTTTCCCTTATATTCAATGTTGCATCTATTTATCAACATTATAGGGTAAATGCATTCATTCGTCAAAATATTTTCCGATTCCAATCCTGTCCAGAAAATGATCATAGAAAAGATCCATTTCCTCCTCTAAGGTCGTCAGCTGATTCCACAGGTTTCCCGTCAGACATATGGAAGACCAGGTGCCGGCAATGATTCCCACGATAATGGGGAGGGCAAATTCCCGGATGCTCTCCACACCATGCACATAAAGCACCAGCACCATCACAATCGTCGTCAGCGAAGTATAAATATTTCGTGACATGGTCTGTGATATGCTGACATCCACATACTCCTGCCGGGTGAGACCATCCTTCTGGTTCTCCCGGATACGGTCAAATACGACGATTGTCGCATTGATGGAATAACCAACAATCGTCAGCATACAGGCGATGAAGGAACTGCCTACCGGAATGCGGAATACCGCATAACAGGCTAATACTACCAAAACATCATGAACCAGAGCCAAAATGGCGCTCACGGCAAAACAACCGTCCCGGAATCGAAAATGAAGATACACCAGCATCGCGATCAATGCCAGCATCACCGCCAGAATGGACATCGCACGGGTCTCATTGGTGATGGTCGCTGACACGGTATCGAATTCGATGTTTTCCGCCTCTGCCAGCCCAAGCTCTGCCAGCTCATCGGAAAGCTGGGAACATTGTCGACTTGTAAGCATCGCTGTGCGCACCGTCGCCACATTGCTTTCCGCATCCACTGACTCTTCCAGACTGACCTGAATGTTCTCTTCTCCTGCCACCTCCGCGTAGACGGGCTTCAAAACTTCCTCCAGCTCCTCCTGCGTGATGTCCTGATTCAGATAAAGGGTCATCTGCGTGCCGCCAGTAAAATCCATGGAAAAATTAAGAATATTCTGGCCTGTCTGCGCATGGGCAGCCATCGTCAACGGGCCGGACAAAATAACGACTATCGTAACCGGCACAATCCATTTCTTTCCTTTGGTAAAACGAACCAGCTTTCGATCATGCAGCCGCCCATACCATTTTTCCTGCTGAAAACCCAGACTGTACAGGGCACGAATCAAAATCCGCGTAATCACGAGCGCCGTGAACATCGACAACACGATGCCGGACATCAGGGTGACCGCAAAACCGTGAATCGGCCCCGAACCCACGTAATATAAAATGCATCCTGCCATCAGAGTCGTTATATTTCCATCCAGGATGGCGCCCAGTGCCAGTTTGTAACCGGACAAAATAGCATCCTTTACGGAAAGACCCATAGTGATTTCTTCCCGGATTCGCATATAAATCACTACATTTGCATCGACAGCCATCCCGATGGAAAGGATGATTCCGGCGATTCCGGGAAGAGTGAGCGTCACTCCGGTCATACTTAACGCGATCAGGTCAAGACAAGTATAGAAGACAAGGGCAAATCCTGCCACGATGCCGGGCAGACGATAAGTATACATCATCAGAAAGATAACGAGGGCCAGTCCGACAAAGGCTGCCTGCACACTGGTTTGAATCGCCCTGGTACCCAGTTGCGGGCTGACTACGGTAGAACTGAGTTCCTCCAGTTCTATTTGCAGGCTGCCGATACGAATGCTGGAAGCAAGCCGCTCCGCCTCTGCCATCGTTCCCAGTCCAAGAATGGCACATTCCCCATCGGTAATCTGTTTGGTAATCACCGCCGTTGTAAGTTCTTCCCCATTATAGAGGATCCGGATACTTTCATTCTGATGCTCCGCTGTCGCCTGGGCGATAGCCTTCGCTCCCTCATCGGAAAGAGTGAGAACCACAGAATAGGTAAGATTCCCACTGTCATCCGTCCCCATTCCAGCCTCAGCGCCCGTCACCTGAGCGCCTTCCATGACGGTTTCGCCATCTTCCGTCACAAATTCGAGCGTGCCTGGTTTCCCAAGATCTGTCAAGATCTCCTCGGTATCCATTACTCCGGGAATCTGAATGTTGATACGATCCGTACCCTCCTGAACCACCTGGGCTTCCGTACTGTATGCATAAACTCTCTGCTGCAGCTTGTAGACAGCGTCCTCCATCTCCTCCGTAGTCGGGCTGGTTCCATCAACAACCTGATAAGTAATACTGACACCGCCGGAAAGATCCAGTCCCAGGTGAATCTTTGCCGCGCTTCCCCATTTGGTTTCCCCCATTCCAGCTACTACTATTAACACTGCACCCGATAAAAAAAGTAACATCAAAACCAAAACAATCCATGATTTCTTTCGACTCCAACAATACTCTTCCATGATTCAAGTTATGCCCCCATCGTCATTATTGTCTTTAAAACTTCTCAGCACAATCTGTCTGCCTTTTCAGGTCAGACAAGCATGGCATTATTCCTTTCTCAACGCATCCAATGCGTTTTTCATCCTCTCGCAGGCTTCTTTCAGTTCATCCATCCCTGTCGCGTAGGAAATGCGCAGATAGCCCTCGCCTTCGCTGTCAAAGGCGGAACCCGGTACCAGAGCCACTTTCGCTTCTTCCAGCAGATATTCGGCCATCTCATAAGAGGTTTTACCGAAGCTCTTGATGTTCACAAAAATATAAAAAGCACCCTTCGGGTCATTGGTCGTCACACCTTCAATAGCGTTCAACGCCTTCACCACGTAATTCTTGCGTTCCTGATATTCCTGGCGCATCGCTTCCACATCATCGTCGCAGTCATAGAGCGCGGTCACACCGGCATCCTGCACAAAGGAGGAGGCACAGGTCACTGTATACTGATGCACGCACACACAGGCGCTGATCACTTCTTTCGGCGCGCACATATATCCCAGACGCCATCCGGTCATCGAATACGCTTTCGAAAAGCCGGAGAGCTTGATGGTGCGTTCCTTCATGCCCGGAAGAGAGGCGATGCTGACATGCTTTTCTCCATCGTAGGTTAACTGTTCGTAAATCTCATCAGAAAGAACGATCAGGTCGTACTTTATGGCAATTTCCGCCAGATGTTCGAGTGTCTCTCTGGAAAAAACGCCGCCCGTCGGATTGCTCGGGTCAACGATGACGATCATTTTCGTGCGATCGGTAATCTTGCCTTCCAACTCTTCAAAATCAATCTGATAATTATTCTTCTCCGTCAGATGATAATCGATCGGCTTTGCTCCTAAAGAAGTCGGCACACGAATATAATTCAGCCATACCGGGTTCGGAACCAAAACCTCATCGCCTTCCTCCAGGAAAGCGTCCATCGCCGCAAAAGTCGCTTCACCGACGCCCACCGTGATCAGTACCTCGGACGGACATATTCATTTCCATTTTTTTCTCTCTCATAAACGGTGACTGCTTCCCGCAGCTGGGGTGTGCCATAATTCGATGTATAAAATACATGCCCCGCTTTCAGGGATTCGTTTGCTGCCTGTTTGAGCTTCTCAGGCGTATCAAAATCCGGACCCCCGATTTCCATATGTATGATATTTTCTCCGGCCTGCTGCATTTTTGTCGCTTTTTCCATCACGGCACGAATTCCGGAAAAAGGCAGCGCCTCCATGCGCTTCGTTGTCTGAAAAGCCATAGTATCTTCCTCCTGTATGCTCATTTACAGCTTCACATTAAAACTTTTATAAAGTAACAACCTTTTACCATACGCTGTTACCTGTTTCTTTCAATACATTTTACGAGGTCATTGTATCGCAGTTTTATAAATAAGTCCATTTCATAATTTTGATATATATTATTCATCTTTTCTATTATTTGTCATTACTCAGCCTTTCTATTCTTTATCTATTACTTTTTTGGA
>JAJQDO010000069.1 GCA_021202175.1 Clostridiales bacterium
GTACGTCTTTCCTTTTTGTACGGACTGATTCTGTGATTTTATTCTTTCCATCTGCTCATAGGTTATCCCCTATCCCATGGATAGTAACAAAGCCAATGGCATTGCGGCCAACTTTTTTCAAATTTATATACAAAAAAACAGAAAAGGGTATATAATATATTTCACGACCACTGAAAGGCATATGACAAACAATATCTGCTAAACAGACATATATTTATTTAAGAAAGAAGGACGAACCATGGATGGAATGGAATTATTTTATGAAATGATGAATGACGATGAGATGGACGACATGGAAGATATGAGCGAAGAAGAAATGACGATCCGCATGATCAACGAAGAACTGCTCGGCTATGAAATGGATAGCATCGCAGCTGGAGAAGAAGTACATAAATATTATGAAAAGAAATCGTCAGAAAAGGAGTAAACCCACCCGCGGGTTTACTCCTTTTCTGATTCCGTAAGAAGCCACGATCTGTCTGTAAATCCCCCTGATTTTTCAGGCAGGATTCCCATATTTTTTCAGGATATCCAGGTAACGCTTTCCCATCCGGCTGAGCGGCATGTTTTTCCTGCTGATATAGCCTATCTCCATCCGTTCCCTGGTCACCAATGGTATCGCCGTATATTTTTCCCCATTCAGGCTCTCACATATGATGCCAGAACACAGCGTATATCCGTTGAGTCCGGACATGAGGTTCAGCATGGTAGCCCGGTCATTGGCCTTAATGATCTGACGATATTCCCTGGTACTCAACACTTCTTCTGCAAAATAAAAGGAATTTTTCTCTCCCTGTTCAAAAGAGAGGCACGGGTAAGGGGCTAACTCTTCAAAAACAATCTGATCCTTCCCTGCCAGCGGATGGGATTTCGCCAGATAAACGGAAATTCCACAAGAAAAAAGCGGCATATATGTCACATCATTTTCTGAGAACACTTTCCGCAGCGCTTTTTCATTAAAATCATCCAGATATAAAATCCCAATCTCACTATAACCGGTCCTGACATTTTCAATGACTTCCCCCGTTTTCGTCTCATGAACGGCAAATTCAAATTCATCCATATCGTATTTTTTGGCAAGTTCAATAAATGCTTCCACCACGAAGCTATAATGCTGGGTGGACACGCTGAATCTTTGCCTGGTCACTTTATTTTCCAGGAAATGGTCTTTCATCACTCTTTCCAGCTCGACCATCTGTCTCGCATATCTGAGAAATTCTTCTCCGTCCGGTGTAATGTTGATTCCCCGGGTCATCCTGGAAAATAATACAATCTGAATCTCTTCTTCCAGATCCCGGATTGTACTCGATAAAGCCGGCTGCGACACATACAGAACCTCAGCCGCCTTATTCATAGATTTTTCTTCTGCGATCTTGACCGCATATTTTAACTGCTGCAATGTCATAATCATTCACCTTGTTACCATATATCCAATTTCCTGATATAGTTCCTGATATCAATCTTGTTTTATAGTGAGCGACAAAAATAATTTGTCGTTTACTATAATAATATACGTGTATAACTCACCTGAATTATACATTTGATCTTCTGAAATGTGCTGTGCATAACCTGACACAGCGACAGATTTGCTGTGGATTCTATTATAGCAGTTAAATCCTATCATATCAATTGGTTTGTTTGTAGCTCTAAAAAATAACTTTATCCATATTTTTGTCCCTTTTATAAGTAATTTACGATAAAACACGATAGGGCAGGCAGGGAATCGCCTGCTTGCCCCATTGCTGTTATTATTCTACAACTTAATTTTTCGTTAAATATTTATAGATATAAGGTGTTCCGGCTGCATTGTGCAGAAGACCAGAAATACTGCTGCTTGTCAGAATAGCCTGGCCCTGCTGGAAAATCGGGATGATCGCAACATCTTCCATTAATAATCCATTAGCCTCTTCCAAGATAACTTCACGAGCCTCCGCATCTGTCTCACTTCTCGCACTTTCCATCAAAGCATCATACTCTTCGTTATAATAGTGTCCGTAGTTATTACTCGTCCACTGGGATTTCTCCATACTGTTCAGATAAGTTGTCGGATCAGAATAGTCCGGTCCCCAGCGAGTCAGGCAGATATCAAAATCGCCATTCTTCAGATATACATTGATTCTGGACTGTTTCTCGGTCGCTACTAGAGAGAAATTAATTCCTTCCAGATTACTGAAAGCCTGCTGCAGATAGGTCGCTGTCGTGTCAACTCCTTCATCCGTACCATATACCATGGAAATGTCGATGCTGTCCACACCAAGCTCGGCAAGACCTGCATTAATGTATTCCTGTGCCTTATCAATATCGTAATCGATCTCATAGGCTGCCAGAAGATCACCACAGGATTCTGCGAAATCAGTACCGTCTGAGTTCGTGCTGAGCTCTGTCGGCACAAATCCTACCGCTGGAGTAGAACCATCTTTCAAAATGTTATCGCAAAGGTCAACACGGTCGATGGCTGCAGATAAGCCCTTACGGATATTTTCATTCTGCAGGTATTCATTCTCAAAATTAACAAACAGATACCACAAGAAACCGTTATTGATCGTGCTATACTCATCCGTGCTGGAATAAGTATCTACCAGTGAAGAGCTGATGATACAGTAATCCAGCTCGCCGCTGTCAAACTGTAATGCGGCTGCGGACTGTTCCTGCGATAAGTTAATCGTCAGCTCATCAATCTGGACCGTATCAGCATCCCAATAATCTTCATTTTTTGTCAGGACAACTTTTGTTCCCAGTTCCCAGGTATCAAGGATAAATGCGCCACAGGATAATACGGCATCCGTGCTTGTCGCATATTGGTCGCCCTGTTCCTCACAGAACTCTTCATTGATTGGGAAGAATGTCGGGAACGCAAGCAGTTTATCGAAGAATCCGCAAGGGGAAGCCAATTCAACGACCAGAGTTTTCTCATCCACTGCTGTAACGCCCATATCATCCACGCTTCCACCGCCTGTATAAGCGTCCTCAGCGCCGACGATATTTGCACCCTGCTCACCTAACAGGAAGGCGTACTCACTGCTCTCCGTGATAACACGTTTCCACGCATACACGAAATCATCCGCTGTGATAGCCACTCCGTTTGACCATGTAGCTTCTCTCAAAGTAAAAGTATAGGTCAAAGCATCATCAGAAATATCAATGCTCTCAGCAAGCGCTAACTCTAATGTGCCATCTGCCGCATAGCCATAAAGACCATCGGTAAATGCGGAAACAACCTCAAAGGATGTACCGTCTGTTGCGATGCCGCTGTCTAAGGACATCAGATCGTTCTCACTCATAATGGTCACGCTCTTGGAACCGGAGCTTGAACTGGAAGCGGAGCCAGTACTCGATTCTGAATCAGAGCTGCTGCCACAGGCACACAAACTCAACGCCAACGCGCCACAGAGAAGAACAGAAATCACTTTTTTGAATCTCTTCATATTTTCTCCTTTTCTTGTCTATTCTCATGACAGACAGTATCGACACATCGGCCTGCATCAACAATTCGAACCTGCCATCATCTGAACTGTAGTCCATGAGTAATTGACGAGTTACACGAACCTGCATCATACAAACACCCAAAGATTATTGAATCATCTGCCTTTACATAATTCATAAAATTACAATTCTCCCTGGGCACTTTTCCTTATCCAAGGTATTGTTAATCTTATACAGATTCTAAAATTAAAATATAAATTACGTGTTTAATTCTATTACAATTTTTTCTATGTCAAATGATTTTATGTGTTACTTCATTTTCTGCCGGATGTCTGCCAGCCTGTCAAGAGCAGCTGTCAACGTCTCATCATTTTTCGCAAAATGGAATCGAATCAGATGATTTATGTCTTCTTTAAAGAAGCTGGATCCGGGAACTGCTCCGACGCCGACCTTTTCAGCGAGCCTGACACAGAATTCCAGATCATCCTCATATCCAAATTCACCAATGTCGACAAGAACATAATAGGCACCCTGAGGTTCCGTAAATGTCAGTCCGATATCCCTGAGACCCCGGATAAATAAATCTTTCATATGGGTATAGTGCTGCTGCAAGCCCAGATAATAACTGTCATCAAAATGAAGTCCCACTGTCGCCGCCTCCATCAAGGGGGCCGCTGCCCCGACTGTCAGAAAATCATGAACCTTTTTCACTCTGTCCGTGATTTCCGGGGAAGCAATGACATACCCCAGCCGCCATCCGGTAACAGAGTAGGTCTTCGACAGGGAATTACACATGATTGTTCGTTCCCGCATTCCCGGCAGTGTCGCAATATAAGTATGTTTATGGGGAGCGTACAGAATATGCTCGTACACTTCGTCCGTTACCACATATATATCATACCTGACAGCCAGATCTGCGATGATCTGTAATTCTTCCCGAGTAAATACTTTTCCGCAGGGGTTGGATGGATTACAAAGAATCAGAGCTTTCACGCCCGGTTGCTTTACGGCGTCTTCCAACACATTTGCATCGAAATCAAACGCAGGCGGATTCAGAGGTACAGAAATCGGTTCGGCGCCGGACAGAAGCATATCCGCGCCGTAAGTTTCATAATAGGGAGAAATAATAACGACGTTATCCCCCGGATTACAGACAGTCATCATGGATGCCATCATCGCTTCCGTGCTTCCACATGTCACCACAATTTCCTCATCAGGATCTATATGCATCCCGGAAAAGTGTTCCTGTTTCCTGGCCAGTGCTTCCCGGAAGTTCTGTGCTCCCCATGTCAGCGCATACTGATGGGGACCCTGAAAGGCCACCTCGCTCAGTCTGTCTGTGATCTCTTTTGGCGGATCAAAGTCCGGAAATCCCTGAGACAGATTGATGGCTCCATATTGATTCGAGATTCTCGTCATCCTCCGAATCACGGAATCCGTAAAGCTGTCTGTTCGTGTGCTTAATCGTTTCATATATAATGACTTCCTTTCTGACAGTTCGGTAAAGTTCCTCATGTATTCTAATACACTCTGTCAGCATGTATCAAACAAGCATCTATATATCCAGTCATCTCAATCTAGCATGGTTACTGTCACGGGGTACGTGAACAGTAATGGCAGAATCTTCCTTTTAAAAATATCCATAATATGTTTTCTGCACCACTGCATGATAAACCATATCGATCATCGTATTGAAATCAAATACCGGGAGTCCGGTGATATCCTGTATGGCCCTGGCATAAGGCGGCAGATCACTGCATTCCAGTAAAATCGCCCCAACATCCGGCTCGCGAACCAGCAGATTTTCGGCTGCATTGCAAATCTCTTCCTGCAGACGCTTGTTATTAAAACCGGTTTCTCCGTAGCGTATTCCATGAAATGCCGGAAGAGTGCCGATATTTTCAACGAGCACACGGTCTGTATCCGTGCCTGCCTTCCGAAGGATTTCTTCATTAATATTATCGCCGCTGGCCGCAAACACAGCAACCTTTTTTCTCGTTGAAATTGCCGTCTTAATCAGTGGAAGCTGGCAAAGGCTGGACAGAAATACCGGCACATTTACCGCATCTGCGACATCTTTCTGAAAATGTCCAAAGTAGCCGCAGGCTCCGATTATGGCGCGGACACCTTCCTTCTCCAGATCTTTTGCCGCTTCAATAATCACGTCCTTCAAAGCCGGATCTCCTTCGAAAAGTCTCTCAATGTCGAAAACGACCTTTTTATAGAGTACCGGGAAAGGATAGGTCGTCGCATTGGCTACATTGCCGGGCAATTTCGGATAAATCAGCTCTACGGCAATGATTCCGATCGCGAATCCGGCCGTATACCGGGCCGGCGTCTCATGATATCTGTATAAGTCATTCTCCGTCTCTAATCTTCCCTTCCAGCTCATCCGATGATTCCCTCATTTAAGTATTGAAGAAGCTGCTCTGGATCCAGATGACCAATTCCCAGGTCATCAAGGGTGATTCCTGTTTTATAGTAATCCTGTCCTGTCATGACGGAAGCCAACGTGATCATACTGTCAATGACCGGCGTCGGCACGCCATATTTCTTCCCGAGTTCATGATATATATGGCAGCCCACCAGAACATCCTCCGTAATGTAGCGATTCTGAATCGTGAAAGGGCCTGTGCCGAAACCGGTCGGCCATTGTTCATCAAAGGGAACGATACAGTCATCTCCCATATACTCCGGTCCGAGGATACTCGTCCTGGAAAGGAAATTCTTTTTGGGAAAATACTGAATCCCAACACCGATTTTATCCGCCAGGGCAACCTCTTCCTGATAAAATGCGTACTGCACCTCGGCAATCGATTCACAGTATGCATGGCTGTAGATAGAATAGGTATATTTATCATTTCCACCAAAAATTCTTCCCCAGTTTTCCATAACGCCGACACCGAGCAGCGTGCCAGGGCAGTGCAACACCGGATTCACATTGCTGAAGCCAATATCCAACACCGTATTTCCGGAAGAATATCCATCGCCTTCTGTGATGGAGTCAAAGCAGCCGAGTGCTTTGGAACTTTCCAGAAATACTTTCTGATCTGTCGTTGGCAGCGATGCACCCCGAAGAGTGATGGCGCGGTATACAAGCCAGCAATCCGAGGTCATGACGCCTCCCTCTGTCTCTACGCGGGTTCCATAAGGGGCACTGGACCAGCCGCCGATAATTACCTTTTTCGCAGACCCCAGTTCTCTCATTTTCTTACGAAGCTTTAAAGAGCCGTAATTATCCGGAATAATGTGGATGATCATGCCATCCTCCAGGTTCGGAATCAATTTCTCAAAAAACGCCTCATGGGCTATCGATGGCACCGCCACAATGACAAGCCGGCATCCTTTTACACATTCTGCCACATCCGTTGTGATCAGATCAAAATGAGCTTTTCCAAACCTTCGGAAGCCGTATTTATTTTTAGGATTGCCGGTAAGAGTAATCCCGGTCTTTTCCAGTCCGGCGATGGACTTCTCCGCAAATGGTTCAATATCACACAGATGTACCTGATTCCCTCCCAGCTTGCAATCCGCCGCAACGGTTTTTGCGACAGTGCCTCCGCCCAGCACTGCTACGGGCGATTTCTTCAGCCCCTCTATACTATAGTCAAATTGTTCTGTACTCATTGCTAACCTCCCTTAATGACCATTCCTTAATAATTTCCCGGCATTATATAGACAATATGTAATAACCTCCAATTTGCAGTTTCGTGGATTTACCTGTATACTGTTGATTAGATTTTATAACAGATTTCCAATCTGATCTTTTACAAATTTACAGGCCTCTTTGCCAGATTCCTAGAATACCGGAAGGACAGCTCCGGAATAATTATCATTGATAAAATCTCTTACCTTATCCGTGAGCATTGCATTTACCAGTGCCTGTGTCTTTTCCGTGTCTTCATCGCCTTCCCGTACCGCGATGATATTTGCATAGGTTTCCGCTGCTTCGGAATCAGATGCTTCTACTGCAATGTTTTCCGTCAGTCCTGCCTCAATGGCATAATTTCCGTTGATCACGGCGATATCCACGTCTTCGATTGCTCTTGGCACCTGCGCTGCTTCCAGTTCTTCAATCTCCAGATTCAGCGGGTTCTCAACAATATCCAGAACGGTCGCCTGCAATCCGTCATCTTCATCCAGTGTAATCAGGCCGTTCGCTTCCAGAAGCAGAAGAGCTCTTGCCTCATTTGTCGTGTCGTTTGGAACTGCTACGATGGCACCATCTTGAAGTTCATCAAGGCTGGCCGTCTTACCTGCATAGATTGCCATCGGCTCAAAATGGATATTGGCCACTCCTACGATATGGGTTCCGTTTTCTTCATTAAAATCTGTCAAATACGGCTGATGCTGGAAGTAATTCGCATCCAGCTCTCCATCTTCCAATGCTGTATTCGGCAGCACATAATCATTATACTCGACGATCTGAAGGTCATAGCCGGCCTCCGCAAGATCATCCCGGATATATTCGAGGATTTCGGCATGAGGAGTGACAACGGCTCCCACGACCAGAGGTTCCAGCTCTGTGGTATCCGAATCCGATGCCTCTGTTTCCGCTTCCGCGGAAGCTTCTGTTACGGTTTCGGCAGAGTCGGAAGTATCTTCCGTAGAAGATGAGGAGGACGGGGCTATCGGAAAATACCGATTTTTAGCCCCGCCTATTTTGAAACTTCCAAAAA
>JAJQDO010000353.1 GCA_021202175.1 Clostridiales bacterium
CTGTCCGTAAGATATCTATTTTACATCCGGAGGGACTGAGTCGGATAACTGGGCGTTAAAATCAGCCATGGCGGCCGGCAGGAGAAAGGGAAAAAAGCATTTGATCACCACCAGGATTGAACATCACGCAGTGCTAAATTCCTGCAAATCTCTGGAAAAGGAAGGTTATGAAGTCACCTGTCTGGGAGTGGATGAGATGGGGATGATTTCTCCTGCGGAACTGGAAAATGCGATCCGACCCGACACGGCGCTGATATCCGTCATGTATGCCAATAATGAGATTGGCACCATTGAGCCAGTGGAAGCAATCGGAAGGATAGCGCGTGAGCATCATGTTTTATTCCATACGGATGCAGTGCAGGCGTACGGACATCTGCCGATTCGAGTAAAAGACGCCGGCATTGACCTGTTGAGTGTCAGCGCTCATAAACTGAATGGCCCGAAGGGAGTCGGTTTCCTCTATGTCGCCGGGAAAGTCGCTGATGAAGTCACGGAGGAGATGGATCTGCCGCCTCTTTTGGACGGAGGCCAGCAGGAAAATGGAAAAAGGGCCGGAACAGAAAATGTAGCGGGTATCGTCGGCCTGGAAAAAGCAGCGGAACTGGCACATAAGGGGATGGAAGAAAGAGAAAGGCATATCGTGGCTATGCGGGACCATCTGATCAGGCGTATTCTGACCGAGGTGCCTTTCAGTCGCCTGAACGGAGCGAGAAAACAACGGCTGTCAGGAAATTGTAACATCAGCTTTCAATTTATCGAAGGCGCCTCGCTCCTTGTTTTGCTGGATATGGACGGTATCTGCGCCTCGGCTGGTTCTACCTGCGCTTCTAGTTCCTTAGCCCCTTCCCATGTGCTAAAGGCTCTGGGAATCCCGGATGAAGCAGCTCGTGGGACGGTACGGTTCACTATCGGACAGCAAAATACTATGGAAGAGATGGATGTTGTCGCGGATAGTATCCGGAAAAATGTGAAAAAACTCCGGGAAGAATCCCCGGAGTATGAAGACTATATCAATACATGTTGTCCGAAACGGTACTGATTATGACGTAAATAAAGAATCTTTTTTTGCAATGAATCATAACATCATAAGAGCGATACTTCATAAAGTTGAAGTGGCGCTCTTATTTGCTTTTTCAATATGGATATAAGAATAACCGCTATAAATGTATTTGAATAATTGTTACTGTTTGCGGAGTACGTGAATGGTAACGAATAATTACAATTTCTTCAGGTACATGGCTTGCTCCGCAGAGGGAATACCAATGGCCTGCATAGCCTGTTCTGCCGTGAGTTTTAAGTTCTTCATCAGCTCCTTGATGCTTTCAAGCTTCGCATTAAACTCGCCATCGCGAAAACCAGCGGCCTTTCCAGCAGCTTCGCCGTCACGGAAACCGGCAACCTCGCCATCATGGAAGCCATCCGCTTTCCCAGTGCGGTAGCCGGCAACAACTCCTTCGCCGTAAATGGTTCCCGCTTCATATTCAAGTATCGTTCCTCCCATAATGCCTCTCACTCCTTCCAGAATGTTATCATATCCAGCTGCAAGATTTTCGATGACCTTGGTGGACATATCTAAAATCGTCTTGTAGTAAAACATATCTAATATTTTTTGTTCGGTCAAAGCATCGAGCCGCTCTACAATCGTGGAGAGTTCATCCTTTAACATTTGCAGTTTTTCCGGATTGTGTTCCAGTTCGTCCAGTTGCTTTTTGGTCCCATAATGAAAGATATAAAATGGAATCAAAAACAATAGATTCTTCTTAAAAATGTTATCCAGACTGTAGTCCGTGATTTTTATAATCTGAACATCGAATGAGAGTACCCCTTTAGGAGATGTAATTTCGATATACAGTCTGTCAGGTGTGGATTGATTCGCCCGGAGATAGAGGATAGCTGTATACGGAATCGTGACTTTTAATGTATCCTGCGCGACTTCCCCTTCATCCAGGGCAATCTGTGTGTCATACTCAAAAATTCGGTTGAGCATGCTGCTGTCGGGGTGGGATTGACATTCCATTAAGTACTTTTTACTATCCGCGCCTGTGATGGTAAAACAGCTGTCTGTGATTCGCTTATCCTCAATGCCATCCTGCTTATTCAGGAAATGCTCGTTGGGAGAAGGGGAAATCTCCTCCTCTCCTGTGTAATTTTCTCCGAAAATCTCATTGATAAGAGGAATCAAGAGCGGCTTGCAATTATTTGTCATGGTACGGAATACATCATCATACGGTGTATTGACCTTTTTTACAGGTCTTTTATCATTAGCAGCAGATTCATTGTCAGCATATGCTCCCAATGTGACCACCACCTTTTCATGATACCATAATATATCTCAGATGTTTCTTACGGATACCATAACACAGATTTGATTTGTTTTCAATTGTTATTTTTGGAAAAATATTGAAATTCGAGCAAACGGAAATCCAGACTGCATATTTATGAAAAGTTTGGCTTTGTCGAAATCGAAACTCCCGATTTGTAATGTTTGTTATGTATAAGAAAAGATTATTTCGGCTATCCTTCCTGTATGAAAGGACAAATAAAAAATGGAATACAGGAAATGTGGAGGAGCAGGAAACCCTGGTTTACGCAAATGGTCAGGCGGTTGACGTCAGAGCAGATGGCGGCATACGCGATTCGCCTGGTCGGGAGTATGCTGGTGCTTGTGCTGACCTTTGGGCTGCTCTATCAGATTTATATGGAAGAAAACTATGCGATTTATGATACGACGCTGCGATTCCATGTGAGGGCGGCGTCTGATTCTGCGTTCGACCAGGAATTAAAGCTTATAGTGCGGGACGCGGTATTAGATGATATAAAGGTTGCGGCGGATCAGGCGGAAAGTGCGGAAGCATTGGAGATGGAGATTGCCGGCCGTCTGAAAGAAGTCGCCGGTGTTGCTGCCTGTGTTCTCCGGGAAAAGGGAAGCGAAAACGAGGTGAAGGTATCTATGACAAAGGAGAGGTTCCCTCTTCGTATATATGGGGGTGTGGTTTTCCCTGCCGGAGAGTACAGAGCTTTGCGGGTAGATATCGGTGCTGCTGAGGGTCATAATTGGTGGTGTGCCATCTATCCGGAATTATGTTATAATACGGAAGGTCAATCTGGGCTTTCTGATAAAGGAGAGACAGACATGGAAGAGAGCATATCGGAAAGTGAGAGAAATGTGATATCCTGTGGGAAAGTCCGTTTCCGATTTAAGATTCTGGAATGGTTGGCTGGAGGAGAATCTGGGGCTCCCTAAGATGCTGATGATCCGAAGATGTTTCAGATGATTGCGGATGGTTTTCCAGGATAATTTGACAGGTCAAAATGTGTTTGGGGCGTAACCTGACAGCAGATGTCGGGTTATGCCCCAATTGTAATACGAGGTCGTTTTCGGTTAAAATTAATAATTTTATAAAGTGTTCAAAATGACCGGAATGTGTTATAGTAATGCAAAAACGATGTGGTATTCGATTGCGGAGGCGAAAGGAAGAAAAGATGATTCGCAGCCGGCATGGGATTTCTGCTGAAAGGAATGAGAAAAATGGGAGTAAAAAATATAGTTGTGATCATGGGCGGGAGGTCTTCCGAACATGAGGTATCGCTCGTATCTGCGCGGACGGTGATCGAGAACATTGATACGAAGATTTATAACGTGATCATGATCGGCATTACCAAGGATGGGCAGTGGAAGCTGATCAATTCGCTGGAGCACGTCAGGGATGGCTCCTGGGTTCACGGGCATACCCGCGCTTATATCTCCCCGGATACAGGGAGAAAGGAACTGTGCCTGATACGGGGAGAGCGTGTGGATGCGCTGGATATTGATGTGGTTTTCCCGGTACTTCATGGCATGAACGGAGAGGATGGAACGCTGCAGGGTCTTTTGGAACTGGCGCAGATACCTTATGTGGGGTGCGGCGTCCTGGCATCCGCCTGTTCCATGGATAAGTTCTATACGAAGATTATCGTGGATTCGATCGGGATCCGGCAAGCGAAGTTTGTGGGGGTATACCGGTATCAGCTCGATGACATGGACCGTGTTGTAGAAAGAGTGGAAAATGAAATTCCGTATCCTGTTTTTGTGAAGCCGTCGAAAGCCGGTTCTTCCCAGGGAGTCAGCAAGGCGACGGACAGGGAGAGCCTGATTCAGGCGCTGACGCTGGCGGCCAAGCATGACAGCAAGATCCTGGTAGAAGAGACGATCATCGGGCGGGAGCTGGAGTGTGCCGTGCTGGGCGGAGCGCAGGCGGAAGCTTCTGGCGTGGGAGAAGTTCTCGCGGCGGATGAGTTCTACAGCTACGAGGCGAAGTATAACAATGCCGATTCCAAGACCGTTGTCGGTCCCGTATTGCCGGAAGGCAAGGAAGAAGAGATTCGGAAGAACGCGGTTGCTATATTTAAGGCATTGGATGGATATGGCCTTTCCCGTGTGGACTTTTTCCTGGAGGAGAAATCTAACGAAGTGGTATTTAACGAGATCAATACTCTCCCGGGATTTACATCCATCAGCATGTATCTGATGCTGTGGGAAGCGAGGGGGATTGATAAAAAAGCATTGGTGAGCAAACTGATCGATCTGGCTATGGTTCGATTTGACGGATAGAAAGCGATAAAGGCCACTGTACGAGTATTGACATGGACAATGCCTGTACAGTGGCCTTTTAGCGGTTTTGCAAGTTGCTGCCGTGACTATTTCTTTTTCTTATTCTTAGCGGCTTTTTTGGCTTTCTCTTTTTCTTCCTGCTTTTTGGTCTCATCGAGTTCGTTCTGCGCTTTGTGGAGCGTTCTTCTGACTCTTGCCATAAAGCCCTTCTTTTCCGGCGCCGCGACGGGGGTCTTACGGTAATTCTTGATACCAGTGATGTAAATTCCGCTGACCATAGCTTTGATCTGCGCTTTTACCGGAATCTCATCAAAAATGTCTTCGTCGGCGATCAGGGTCATCACTCGCGGTCCTACTTTGGCTTTAACTACCGGAACCTTTGCCCGCCTTGCCCGCTTTGGCGTCTGGTCAATGACAATCTGTGGCAGACCGGCATCCTGCAAGGGCATTCTCTTCTTATCGATGACCAGCATGGTGGTTTGCTGAGCGGCCTGCTCTAATTTCTCTCTCTGTTCCGCCTGCTCTTTTTGCATTTTATTTCCCCTATAGTAAAGGAATGCGAGGGCGGCAATGATGATGACTAATATGATAGCCGTGATAATCCATGGATTCATGTTCCATCCTCCTAAGTTGTGTTAATTTCTCTTACAAAGCATTGTACCATTTTTCTTTTATATTGCAAAGAAAAAATAAACAACAATGTAAAATGAACTACGCTGATAAGGTAAGTTCCTTCTGTTCGTCTAACATTTTCTGAATCAAAGCCTTTGTATATTCTGTGACATTTCTTTTCTCCTCTTTCGAGAGCTCGGATATTCGAAAAGGTGTTCCATAAGAGACCTTCACATGTCCCGGCATGACCCGCAGCCCTTCATTATTCTCAAACAGAGCGGCGGTACCGGAGATGGCCATCGGAACGATTAGAGCGTTCGCCTTCTGTGCCATTTTAAGGCTGCCTCCTTTAAACTCTCCCATCTGTCCGTTTTTGCTGCGGGTGCCCTCCGGGAAAATACACATGGGGAAACCTTCTTTGATGTATTCTGATCCTTCGAGAATCGTCTTCAGACCTTCTTTTACATTATCTCTGTTCAGGAAAAGACAGCGAATCAGTTCCATCCAGGCGGAAAGCAGAGGAATCTTTTTTAACCCATCTTTGGCGACAAAGCCTACGCCGCTGGGGATGGTCGTCTCCGCAACCAGAATGTCAAAATAACTGCAGTGATTCCCTACATAAAGACAGGGCTCTTCCGGGATATTTTCCAAACCGGACACGTCCACTGTCGCGCCGGCAATATTCAGCGCGGTCCGTAATATTCTTTTTACCTCGCCGTGGGAGATGCGGAAAGATTCTGCAGGGTCAGTCTTGGCAAGGTCACGCAAATGACTTCGTTCCGGGGTCGATTTGATAAGAAATCCTAAGATATAGGATACAATACAAAATGCCCGTAAATTCATAACAGCCTCCTTTATCTGCCGTAAAGGTGTGTGACATCGCGAAGTCTCGTCGCGATATCGGAAGTGAGCATATGCTTCTCCAGGCGATAGCTCCAGTTCCCGTCGGCTACGCCGGGGACGTTCATACGGAATTCACTACCCTGGCAGAGCAGATCTTGTACCGGCACGATGGCGATTCTTGCAGGAGAGCCGAAACATGTGCGGATGAAATCCCAGCTGATCTGGGAACCATCTGTGTTCATATAACGGCGCACTTTATCTCTGGCGTACTCCGGGGCGTGTTCATACCAGCCGGTGCTCGTATCATTATCGTGGGTGCCGGTGTAGCAAATGCAGTTATACGGCTGGTTGTAGGGAAGGTAACTGCTGTCGTCATCCTCAAAAGCAAACTGCAGGATTTTCATGCCTGGAAGTTCGTAACGATCCCGTAAGGCACGAACTTCATCCGTGATAATGCCCAGATCTTCGGCGATGATTGGCAGGTCTGTGCCAAATTCTTTTTCAATCTGTTCGAAAAATGCGTCCCCCGGTCCCTCGACCCATTTGCCTTCCAGGGCGGTTTCCGCATCGGCAGGAATCTCCCAGTAGCTTTCCAGACCCCGGAAATGGTCGATACGGACGATGTCGCTTAAAGAGAGCTGTGTCTCGATTCGCTTCATCCACCATGCGAAATCTGTTTTCTTGTGATACTTCCAGTCATAGAGAGGATTACCCCAAAGCTGGCCAGTGGCACTGAAATAATCCGGCGGCACTCCGGCAACGACAGTAGGGAAGCCGTCCTTATCTAACTGGAATAATTTCGGCTGGGACCAGACGTCGGCACTGTCCCCGGAAACGAAGATGGGCATGTCGCCGATCAGCAGGATATCATGCTCGTTGGCGTATTCTTTTAAAGCGCTCCATTGACGAAAGAAGAGCCACTGTAAAAACTCTTCGTAAATGATTTCCCTCTCCAGCTCCCTGGCGATGACTGCTTTCTGGGATTTGGTCGGTTTTCTGTATTTTTTCTCCCAATCCAGCCAATGCATTCCGTCTTTACTTTTTTTGATGGCCATGAACATGGCATAATCCGGAAGCCATTCGGTCCCCTGAATGAACTGCAAAAATTCTGCTATTAAATCAGCTGAATCCGGGCTGCCCTGTTTCGTGTCGGCAGTGGCTTCCGGCGCTTCCGGGTCTTTTTTATCCGGAACGATTTTTCCTGCATCGGAAAACATATCTTCTGTGGACGTTTCCTGGATATTTATCCAATCGCGGACATCCGCAGCATTGGCAATCTTTTCATAAAAATTCTCAAAGGCTTTTTGGAAAAGTTTGCCCTTATATTCTTTCACCTGAGTGTAGTCAACATGATCTTCGGGAAAATTCGGTACATCCATCAGATCATCTTCAGATAAAAAGCCATCTTTTTTCAATAGCTCCGGGCTGATCAGAAGAGGTTGTCCGGCGAAGGAAGAATAACATTGATAAGGGCTGTTATGATTGCCGCTCGGTCCGAGGGGCAAAGTCTGCCAGATGTGTTGGTGGGATTCACTTAAAAAATCCACAAAACGATAAGCCTCCGGTCCAAGGTCACCTATACCGTAATCTCCGGGAAGAGATGTAGGATGGAGAAGGATTCCTGAGAGGCGCTTTCTTTTTTTTGCCATGTCTAATTTTGTGCTCATGGTTAACCTCCTGTTACTTGATAATATATTTTGATGGAGTAAAGGCGATAAGCAGGGTTTCTTTGTGCTTCACTCTCTCACGTGCCGTTTTATAAGGGCAAGTTGCGCTTATCATTATACAGAATTTTCTGGAAAATCGCAACGAAAGAGTAGGGGGAAATATCTAAAAAAGTACGAATTATTGTTAATATAATTAGCTGGAACATTAGAATGTTTAAAAACACAAATTTTAAGCCGGTTGTAATGTTCAAATAAATTCGCGGATAATTGATTGGATATAAAAAATGAAAAAAATATTAATATAAAAATTTAGTTACAATAAATCTATAGTTTTCGATTTGTTAAGAAAATCGATGATATTATAT
>JAJQDO010000047.1 GCA_021202175.1 Clostridiales bacterium
TCTACGCACCAGAAGTAGCCCTGCCCGAATTGATTCTGGACAGTGTCAAGGAAAGTTTTCAAAAACAGTCGAGATTCTTTGCCCGGATGAATGGAAAGCCCCGCTGGGGGAGGACTGGGAGGATGTTCTGTCCATCCTTATTTCTAAGCGGTCACCGGAAACATATCTCCGGAAAGAGCGGAAGGTCAGAAGCGAGGACGAATTCCATTATCAGTTTGGTTCGCAGATGGGAATGCTCAGCCGCAGGATTTACAAAAAATATCATGTAGGGCTGGAGGAACTAGAAGAATTAAAAAGCATCTACTTGGTGTATCTTGGGAAAGAGAAAGTTGTTTCTAAGATCAGCGAGGCCCAGAAAAAACTTCTGGAACGCCTGGGGATTGGTGACGAATTGTACTGTTGAGCAGGTTTACCGCATAAAGCCATTGCTGGAGTTCCTGAAAATGGTGCCGGATCCAAGATGCGGGCGCGAAACGCATCATGACCTGGCGGAGGTTCTTGCCTGCGTGATACCTGGTTTCCTCGCAGGCAGGACGACGATACGGCGCAGCCTGCGCTGGTGCAGGAACCATCTGGAAGAACTCCGGAAAGACATGCGGCTGAGATACGGGATCGCATCCCCGTCTACCGTGAGCAGGCTGCTGTCCGGAATAGATGAAGAGATGTTCCTGTATATTTTCATGGAATGGATAGGTGAAATCGTCCCCACAAAGGGACGGCATGTCGCAATTGACGGAAAAGCATTGTGCGGATCGGCTGAAAAAGTGAAGGGCACCAGGGCACCGATGCTGTTAAATGCCGTGGATGCCGGGACCGGCCTGATCCTGTCCCAGATACCAATCATGGAAAAAACGAATGAGATTGCGGCGATCCCGGAACTGTTGAAACTGTTTAATCTTTATAAGAGCATAATCACGACGGATTCGATTGGCACACAGACGGACATCATGCTAAAGATACGGGAACAGGGCGGCCATTTTGTGTTTGTAGTGAAAAGGAACCAGCCACAGGCTTATGATGAGATCAGGAAATATATGGGTGAAGCAATGGAAGACTATGCGGCACAGGAAAAAGATGGGGGACAGGTAAAGATACGCCATCCGGAAATAATGGCGAGTTATGATGAATGTCAAAAATTCGAAAAAAACCGTGACCGTCATGAATACCGGCGGTGCTGTGTAACAAATGCGACAACATCCATCCTGACCAAAGCACAGGAGGAATGGGAATACCTGGAGACAGTCGGGCTGCTAAAACAGATAAGGATCCCGTTGGAACGGGATGCAGAAGGGAATGATATCACTCCGGATGCGGAGACATTTTTGAAAGAGGGGTCCCGGCGGAAGCCGAGGCCGAGAAGCGGGGAAAGTGAGCGCAGCGACATCCAGACCGTCGGGCTGCTGTCAGACCTGAAATTAAGTGCGGAGGAAATCCTTGCTGTTAAAAGAACCCACTGGGCAGTAGAGAATAAACTGCACCATGTACTGGATGACACGTTCCGTGAAGACAGGTCACCTGCAAAAAAATCGAAGAATAATCTGGCCTTGCTCCGAAAAGGAGGGTGTCAATACATACCGGATTTGCCCCATTATCATGCAGGGAAAGGACGCAGGCCGGGAGATTGTGAAACTTCGGAAGAAGATGGCGACCGGGGAACCGTTGATAAAGGAAGATTTAGTTCCGTTGGCGCTCATTCCGCTGATGGGCGGAGAGATGGAACGGAAAGACCGGATTCTTGAATCTCTGGATATTTTACGTCGAGTCAGAGATGACTTTGATGATCAGGACTGCATGGATAAGCTGGAGGCGGTGATCTACACAATGGCAGATAAGTTTTTGGATAGGATGGATATGGAAGATGTGCGGAAGGGAGTTGCGATGACGAGATTAGGACAGATGTTGATTGAAGAAGGATGGGAAAAAGGTCGTGAAGAAGGACGGGAAGAAGGTCGAGACAGGATAAACTCTTTAACTTTAAAATTGTCTGAACTGGGGCGGATTGATGATATCACCCGGGCGGCAAAAGACAGGCCTTATCAGGAAGAGTTATTGCGTGAGTTTGGGATATAAGATAATTGCCTTGAAAAACAAATCAGTCTGACATTGTTATGAAGAAGATGTGTTCACGTTTGACTGGATTAATAACGGAAGTACATCTGACACAAACAGCGTTTCGGATGGTACAGTACATCACAGTAACCGATATGTAGAACATTTTTACCTGGTGAAGAATTATTTATCCCCTGTAGCCGCTCGAGGCTGGTTGCAGGGGATTTTTACTGTCATGATCATTGTGATGCATACTATTATTTTCTGTATGTACAGTTGTGCTTGTGCTTGCGAAGTCACGTAGATCATCAGGAACGTCTACCTTTCTGTAATGTTGCATATCCTTCAGTACTCATCCAATCGTTTATAATTTTAACACACGATACAGTGAAATACAAGAATCTGCTGTAAGAAAATTCAGAAAATTTGACTGGCTGATGCGGAAAGAATTTTCGTCAGAAAGGTAGACGTTTCTGCAGTATCTGTTAGTGCAGTGTTTTCAAAACTTGACGTGATGTCTACGTCAGGCGGGATTTGACAGAGATGATAGTTTTTTTTGTTTTGTCATTTACAACCTAATTTAATTTTGTGACAAACAATATACGGGAAAGCCAGTTGGTTTATTGCATCGGCGGTTTTATGTTGGTTCCTGTTGTCAAAGACTGGCCGACCAAATCACTGCTGGCTCATAGAGTGAGAGTGAGCGGCTCCGGATAAGAGCTTAAACTCATAAGTGTTAATCATCCCGAGATGGCTAAGCTTATTGCAAAGTTTCTCGAAATGATATGAGACAAACAGTGGTTAAAAGATTGAGGGGTGATGCTGATATTGAATATTTAGTGCTTTTTTGGCGACGGAACTAAAGACCAATATGGAATAATGATTCTGAACGCTATAGTTTGAGTGAAGACTCAAAAAATATGAAACGGAGGAATAGAAAAAATGACTAAGTTAAAGTCAAAAAGTCTGTTGAGCTTGTTTGTGTCACTGGCGATGGTGATGTCGTTGATCGTGACGCCGGTTTATGCCATGGACACATCATCCGGAACAGAAGCAAGTGGAGAAAGTTCAACTTCGCAGATAACTGCTCCTGAACCTGAGGCGGTTGCCGAAGATGCGGAAGCCGATGATTCGGGAGCTGATGCCTTGGAGGCGGCTGCATCTGACCAGCAGGAAAACCTGAACGCTGGCATTGCGGTGGCTGCTACGGAGGAAACTGACACGCTCCCGGATGCATATGACAGCGGCGTGATTACACTGACCGACGATGTCGCTCTGACGGGGCAGTACACCGTTAAGAACGGTGAGACTGTTACTATCGATCTGAGCGGGTACTCCATCACCCACGGTACAAATAATACATATGATTATCTTATCGTGGTTGAATCCGGTGCCACGCTGACTATCAAGGATAGCAATCCGGGTAGCAACACAATCGAAGGCGGAGTTTACGCTAGCGGTACGCTCACGATTGAGAGTGGCACGATTGCCCCCACATCTGGCAATTATGGCGTTTATGTCTACGGAGGTACTGTAACTGTTTCCGGCGGTACTGTCTCTGCCTATCGGGCAATCTGCGGAACGTCCGGTACGTTGAACGTCAGCGGCGGCACTGTTTCTGGCACCCAGATTGGCATTATGGACGCCAGTTCGCTTAATGTGAACATCAGCGGAGGTACAATCACAGGTTCCCACTCTGGCGTTTACGTGTCTGGTGGTGCCACTACAATTACCAACGGAGTGATTGGCAGCAGTTCTACAACCTATGCGGTGAATGTGCAAGGCGGAACAGTTGCGATTAGCAGCGGCACCATCACCGGCAATTATGGCGTTTATTCAATCGGTACGACTGAAATTATTGGTGGAACGATAACGGCAACAACTTGTGCTGTTTTGGCAGTTTCGGGTGGTAAGGTCACAATCGGCACCAAGGGTTCCGAAGACGGCCCCACGATTACCGGCGAATATGAAGCTGCTGAAGTCAGCACTTCTTCCAGCGCTACGGCATCCGCTGAGATGACAATCTACAGCGGCACCATCACTGGCACCTCCTATGGTATTGGAGTATATGGTAAGAATTCCACTGAAGGCTGCGAAAGCAAGCTGAATGTCTATGACGGCACCATCACTGCTGAGACTTATTTTACCATTTGCGGCAACGGCTCGACTGGTCAGGGCTATGATCTGATTTACATCTATGGTGGCACCATTACCAGCAATAACGCCCAGGCCATCTACCATCCGCAGCAGGAAGGTACTATGTATGTCTACGGCGGTGATATTACCGGCGACACCGGTATCGAGGTGCGCAGCGGTACGGTTGTGATTGATGATGATGCGGATGACACTGCACCCCTGACAATCACGGCTACCGGTACACCGACGGATTCTGAGGGAAATAACAGCGGTTCCACGACAAGTGGCGCAGCGGTGGCAATTGCACCCTATGACAATGATGTTATCAGTGTGACCATCAACAGCGGAACACTGAGCGGAGAGAGTGCGGTTTATGAATCGAATCCGAACAACACCGATTTGACAAAGACCGTTACCATTACTATGACCGGCGGTACTTATAACGGAACGGTGACGGTGGAAGACGCCGATACCGAGAATGTATCTGTAGTCGTCACCGGCGGCACTTACAGCACCGACGTTTCGGAGTATCTTGCTGAGTCCACAACGGATGATGAGGGAAACACTACAACTTACACAGTCGTGGCAACCGACAGCGGAAATGTTGTTGTTTCTTATACTTATGCTTTGAATGATGTGGCGGTTGTTCTGGATGCATCTTTGGCTTATGTTGGTTCTTATTCTTCGCTTTCGAGTGCCTACACAACGGTTAAGAAGTATACCGGTGGAACGATTTATCTTGTGGCTGACATCACGGGCGAAAAGATTAAGGTTACAACGGATGTTACCTTTACTCTTGATTTGAATGGTCATACGTTGAATAGCGGAAGCAATACTGCTGTTTTGCTTCAGTCATCTGGCGCATCTGTTACCATTAATGACAGCGGCACCGATGGAACAATCACGACTACAAGCACGACGGCTGCTGTCTACAGTACAGCTGGTACCATTGTAATCAACGGCGGTATATTTACATATACGGGAGATAGTGTGGGTTATCTGGTTCGCTGCGGTGGCGATGATGCTTCCATTGAAATCAATGACGGCACCTTCAGCGGCTACTACATCTTCCATATCGACAGCGGTGTTATTACTGTGAATGGCGGTACATTCACTTCCGATGAAAGCGGAAGCATTGTGTATGATGTTGCCAGCGGTGCATCCCTCATCATTACAGATGGCTGGTTCAGTTCAGACAATGCATTCAGAAAATCGGATAACGATATAACTGTAACCGGAGGGTACTATACTGTATCAGAGACCAACAATAACAGATTGAAGAATTACATTCCGATCGGCTATGTGGTAACGACAGAAACTGTTGATGATACAGAATGGTACACTGTCGGAAAAGGCAGCTTTACGGTTGAATGTGAGGAAAACGAAGAAACTGTAATCAGGAGCAGCCATACAACACTGAGCGCTGCTTTCAGTGCCGCACAGGACGGCGATACCGTTGTTATGAATGACGATTCCGAGAGCGGAATAAAGCTGAATGACAGCAGGTCTTTAACACTGGACTTGAATGGACACGAGATTTCTGACGATGATGCAGACAGTTATGTCGTTGGAGTGGTTTCCGGATCTCTGACTATCGTTGACAGCAGTGAGGACGGATCCGGCACAATTACCGGCTCAATCAGTGAAAGCAGTTCCAGCAGCATCACAGGTATTGTTCGTAATATGGGCGGTACACTTGTGATTGAATCGGGAACGATTACAATTGAATCCGGAAATGCTGTAAACGCATACGGCGGCACGACCACAATCAGTGGTGGTTACATAGACGGAGATGTAACGACAAACAGTACACTTACCATCACTGGCGGTTACTTTACCGCTGATCCGTCTGACTACACTGGCGACTATGAAGTTGGCGAAAATGAAGATGCCGATTATCAGTATTATGTTTCGGATGTGATTGTTGGCAAGTCGATTGCACTGGACGGTGTGACCACGATTCTGATTTACGTAGATGAGAGCGGTCTGACAAGTGCGACCATCGGCAGTACAACCTACACTGATTTCAGCGATCTTGATACAGAAATGGTTGGAGACATAGACTGCTATGAGTTTACGCAGGATGTCATTTCCTACGCCATGGCGGATGATTACGATGTCATACTGGAAGTGACCAATACTGACGACATCAGCTACACGGTAACCACGACAGCAAGCGTGAGAGATTATGCGGATGTGTTGTTTGAAAGTGGTAGCCTGGATACTCAGCAGGAGGATATCCTTACGGCATTGTTAAACTACGGCGCCAGGGCTCAGATTTACTTTGATTATAATACAGAAGATTTGGCGAACAAGAATTGCGATGACACATCGACTGAAATTTCCTCTGTGACTGTTGATGATTTAAGCAGCTATAAGAATACTCTTGTAACCAACACAGGAGACTTGATTTCTCTGAAAAGCTATGACCTGGAATGTAAAGCTAATTTTGTCTTAATGCTGAAATTTTCCGGATCTGTGGAGGATCTTACGGTAACGGTTGCTGGAACTGATAATGCTGCTTATAGTTGTTCGACGAATGGATATTATGTTCTGGTGGAATTGGATGCTACACAGCTGGGAGACACGCTGACTGTGACATTGACGAATTCTGACAATACTGGCACCTATAGCTTTACAACCAGCGCATTATCATACGCTAGGACGGTAATAAAGAACAACAGCAGTGAATACAAAACAAGTCTGTTTCAGGCATTGTATCTTTATTACAAGAGCTTCGACAGTGAAAGCTAAGAAGGAGGCGAAGAGTCGTGAGAAAAAAATTCGAAGAGCCGGAGTTTGAGGTAATCATGCTGGATGAACGGGATGTGATGACGACTGGCAGCACAATTGAATGCACAGCCAAGGCAGGGGAAGAAGAAGTTGACTGGTGACTGGGACAGCTAATCATAATGATTGAGTGAAGCTATGAAGGATACAAAGCAAAGCAGGCAGGCAATTAAAGTGGTTCTCCTGCTGTTTGTGGCAATAGTCGCTGCCGGAGGAATCTTTTACGGCGTTACCTCTGGCAGCGGGAAAACGTCAGATCTTAGTTCTGCTCAGGAGTCTGATGTCGGCGAAGTGGATGCATCGATTTCATCGCATGAGAGTGAAGAAGATGCCGCTGCGACAGTTGACGATGAGAGTGCTATCGAGCAGGATGAGACGACTGGATCCGATCAGGCTGACACAACAGGGGAATCTATGATGATGGGAGAGGAAGAAGTTGACTGGGATGATTCGGATGTCGATGAAGACGCACTGCAGGAGGAATATGATTCCCTTGAGGAAGAGAATGTGACGTTCCCGATTGTTCCTTAATCCCGTTGCAGGCAGCAGAACAGCGGCGCGGTTTTATGCCGCACTGAAATGAAAGCAGATGGATCCCCCGCAGCCGCGTAAATGGTTGTGGGGGATTTTAAAAAACAGGGCTGTGGCTGGCAGTCATCAGGAGTACATTTTTAGGGAAAAGAGGTGTGAGGGCGATATGGAAGTGATAAAACCGGCCAACGCAATTCGGAAATGCGTCGGCTCACAGGAATGGAAAGGGGAGCATCCGCTGCGCTTTTTGCACTATTTAATCCCGGTTCCCGTGGAGGAGGGGACGCTTCTTTACAATGTCATGACAAAGGAGCTTCTTTTACTGACGGGAGATGAATATACGTGTTTGACGGACAACCGGCTCCTGCAGGTCGGCTGTTTGAAAACAGCCGGCAAAAAAATATATCAATATTTATATGAAAACTGGTTTCTTGTCCCGATGACGCACGATGATAAAAAGCTGGCGTTGGAGGTACGTGATCTGGCGGCGCTGATGTCTCCACAGGAAGGGCTTTCTTTTTATATGATAATGACAACAACTGACTGTAATGCCAGATGTTTTTATT
>JAJQDO010000318.1 GCA_021202175.1 Clostridiales bacterium
AACAGAAAAATTACAAAAAAAGTCCGTACAGAAGAAATGAGATGATAACATTCACCCATCAATATCCCGTGAATAGTAACGTGCACAGTAACATTTCGTATGAATAATGAAAAGGCTCTTGTTTTATGACTTTTTTTGTGCTAAATTGTCGTTGGTATAGTCTCTGGCGGATTGCAAACGTGCGGATATGTAATGTGTCAGCGGATGCTGGCCGTGCACTGCAACAGGAACGCCGAGTCATTCTTGATGGATAATTTTGGATAGATAACAGGAGGATAAATATATGGCATTTGACTGTAAAGATATCTGCGGGACAGAAAACGGACTGCATGAAGAATGCGGCGTCATGGACGTATATGACTTAGACGGAGGTGATGTGGCCTCTACCGTGTATTATGGTTTATTTTCCTTGCAGCACAGAGGACAGGAAAGCTGCGGCATCGCGGTCTCGGACACCAATGGCCCGAAGAAGAATATTCAGGTTCATAAAGGCATGGGATTGGTGAACGAGGTCTTCCGTGATGAAAATCTTGAAAAATTAAAGGGGAATATCGGAGTAGGACATGTCCGTTATTCAACTGCAGGTTCCAGCAAACAGGCAAATGCACAGCCTCTGGTGTTAAATTATTATAAAGGTACGCTTGCTCTGGCGCATAACGGTAATCTGGTCAATGCCCTGGAGCTGCGGGAAGAACTGGAGAAGACAGGCGCTATTTTTCAGACGACCATCGATTCCGAAGTGATCGCCTATCACATCGCGAAAGAACGTATCAGTTCCAGGACAGCGGAAGAAGCGGTCCTTAAGGCGATGAAAAAATTAAAAGGCGCGTATTCACTGATTGTCATGAGCCCGAGAAAACTGATCGGCGCGAGAGATCCTTTCGGATTCCGTCCGCTCTGTATCGGGAAGAGAGACCATGTCTATCTTCTGGCTTCGGAAACCTGCGCGCTCGATACGTTAGGCGCTGAATTCGTACGGGATGTGGAGCCGGGTGAGCTGGTTACCATCACCAAAGACGGTATCTCGTCTTACAGAGATATGGTCTTTGCTGATCCGGCAAAACAGGCCAGATGCATTTTTGAATACATTTACTTTTCCAGACCGGACAGTATCATTGATGGTGTGGGAGTGAATGCCAGCCGGATTCGTGCCGGACGTTTTCTGGCACAGGATTCTCCGGTGGAGGCGGATTTGGTGGTCAGCGTCCCGGAATCGGGTAATCCGGCAGCCATGGGCTATGCCATGGAATCCGGGATACCGTACGGGACGGCATTTATTAAGAATTCTTATGTAGGGCGCACCTTTATCAAGCCGAAGCAGAGTATGCGGGAGAGCAGCGTTCAGGTGAAGCTCAATGTGCTGAGGGATAATGTGAAGGATAAGCGCATTATCATGATTGATGATTCTATCGTGCGGGGGACGACCTGCGGCCGGATCGTCCGCATGCTGAAGGAAGCCGGAGCGAAGGAGGTCCATGTGAGGATCAGCTCCCCGCCGTTTTTACATCCCTGCTACTTTGGGACGGATATTCCGACGGAAGACCAGCTGGTCGCTTCCGGCCGGACCGTTGAGGAGATTCGGGAGATTATCGACGCGGACTCTCTGGCTTATCTGCGGATGGACCGTCTGGCTGAACTGTGTGAAGGGCTGCCCTATTGCAATGCCTGTTTCAGCGGAGATTATCCGATCGACCCGCCCGATCACGACATTCGTGGAGAACAGGGGTAAATATATATACTATAATATACAGGAGGAAAATAATGTACGATAAATATCAAAGCCCGCTTTCCGAGCGCTATGCCAGCAAGGAAATGCAGTATATTTTTTCACCGGATAAAAAATTCAAGACCTGGAGAAAACTCTGGATCGCTTTGGCGGAGACCGAATATGAGCTGGGGCTTGCCAGTGTGACGAAAGAACAGATTGAGGAACTGAAGGCGCATGCGGAAGATATCAATTATGATGTGGCCAAGGCAAGAGAAAAAGAAGTCAGACACGATGTTATGTCCCATGTATATGCTTATGGTGAGCAGTGCCCGAACGCGAAGGGTATCATCCATCTGGGCGCGACGTCCTGCTATGTGGGAGATAACACCGATATTATTATCATGACGGAGGCTCTGAAGCTGGTGCGGACGAAGCTCCTCAATGTCATCAGTGAGTTATCCGGCTTCGCGATGAAATATAAGGATCTGCCGACGCTGGCCTTTACCCATTTTCAGCCGGCGCAGCCGACAACCGTGGGAAAGAGAGCTACCTTATGGCTGAATGACCTGATGCTTGATCTGGAAGACCTGGAGTATGTCATCAGCACGATGAAGCTGCTTGGATCGAAAGGCACCACCGGAACTCAGGCCAGCTTTCTGGAACTGTTTAACGGCGACCAGGAGACCGTGCGTAAGATCGATCAGAAGATTGCAAAGAAGATGGGATTTGACGCTTGCTATCCGGTTTCGGGGCAGACCTATTCCAGAAAGGTAGATAGCCGGGTGCTCAATGTCCTTGGCGGCATCGCACAGTCTGCCCATAAGTTTTCCAATGACATCCGCCTTCTGCAGCATCTGAAAGAAGTGGAAGAGCCATTTGAGAAAAACCAGATCGGTTCCTCGGCCATGGCCTATAAGAGAAACCCGATGCGCAGTGAGCGTATCGCTTCCCTGGCGGATTATGTGATGGCGGATACGATGAATCCGGCGCTGGTAGCATCGACCCAGTGGTTTGAGAGAACACTCGATGATTCCGCCAACAAGCGTCTTTCCGTTCCGGAAGGATTCCTGGCGATTGACGGCATTCTCGATTTGTACCTGAATGTGGTAGACGGCCTGGTCGTTTACCCGAAAGTGATCGAATCTCACCTGATGAAAGAACTGCCTTTCATGGCGACGGAAAATATCATGATGGATGCCGTGAAAGCCGGCGGCGACAGACAGGAGCTTCACGAGAAGATTCGTCAGCATTCCATGGCAGCCGGTCGCGTGGTGAAGGAAGAAGGCAAAGAGAATGACCTTTTGGAAAGAATCGCGGCTGACCCGTCCTTTGGCATGAACTTAGATCAGCTCAAAGCCATAATGGAACCGCGGAATTTTGTCGGACGGGCTCCACAGCAGACCGAAGAGTTTATCCGGGATTATGTACAGCCGGTACTCGACGCCAATCAGGACGTTCTCGGGATGAAGGCAGAGATTAATGTATAGTGATTTCTCATGATGACGCTGAAAGAGGTTATACGATGGGAAGTAAAGATACGAATGAACAAAATATAATCACACAGGCGACCATGCTGATGGTTGCGGGGATTGTGGTAAGAATCATCGGTGTATTATACAGAAGCCCTGTAACCAGCATCATCGGTGATGAGGGAAATGGATATTACAGTCTGGCGTATAATCTGTATTCGATGGTATTGCTGATTTCCTCTTACAGTATTCCCATGGCTGTTTCCAAGATCGTGTCCGGGAAACTGGCATTGAAACAGTATAGAGAGGCGCACAAGATATTTCGCTGTGCGTTGCTATATGTTCTGGTCGTTGGCGGAATCGCCTGTCTGTTTACTTTTATCTGCGCGCCGATCTTAGTTCCGTCCAGTCAGGCAAAGGCGATACCGACGCTGCGCGTTCTCGCGCCGGCCATCTTTCTTTCTGGATTTCTCGGCGTGCTCCGGGGATACTTTCAGGCACATTCGTCCATGATGCCGACGTCGGTCTCCCAGATTGTAGAGCAGATCATGAATGCCATCGTCAGCATCGGTGGCGCGCTGATGTTTGTCTCTGTGTTTGCGGGGGAAGATGCATCAGCCGTTCCGGTCTTTGGCGCTATGGGAAGCGCGGCAGGTACCGTGGCGGGAGTAGCTGCGGGACTTGTTTTTATGCTGCTTATCTATCGGCAGAATCAGAAATATTTTCTCAGTCGCGCGGCGAAAGATGAATCCGGGGTGGACAGCTCCTATAAGGATATCTTCAAGATTATCATTTTCATGGTCACTCCGGTGATACTAAGTACCTTTGTCTATAATATCAGCACGACCATCGATCAGACCATATTTATGGACGCGATGGATTTTAAAGGTATGGTTTCGGAGACGGCCGCCACCCTGTATGGCGTATTCTCTGGGAAGTATTGGGTGCTGATCAATGTCCCCGTGGCCCTGGCCAATGCCATGTCGACGGCCATGATACCGGCAGTATCCGGCACTTACACCACGGAGGACTATGAAGCATGTAATAAACAGGTGGCCTTGTCCATCAAGTTTACGATGATGATCAGTATCCCCTGTGCCGTGGGCCTAAGTGTGCTGGCTTATCCGGTCATGCAGGTACTGTTCCCGCAGAAAGCGACCATCGATCTGGCGGTACGGCTCCTGCACATCGGCTGCATCAGCATTGTCTTTTACAGCCTGTCCACGATAACCAACGGGGTATTGCAGGGAATTGGAAAGGTGAACATCCCCCTTCGAAATGCGGCAATGTCTCTGGTGATCCATGTTATTTTGCTGACAAGTCTCCTGTATTTTACGGGATTGGACCTGACGGCGCTGGTTTTCGCTACCATCGCCTACTCATTACTCATGTGCCTGTTTAACAGCTATAGCGTCAGAAAATATCTGGGATATCGACAGGAGATTCGGGGAACGTTTGTGATGCCTGCGATCTCCGCGCTGATCATGGGCGTGTTCTGCTATGTATTTTATGAAGGGATTTATTTGATTCTCTATACGCTGTTGGGAGGCCTGTTGCCGTTTCGGCTGCTGGTTCTCATCTGTCTGATGGCAGCCATCGTGTTTGGCGTTATCGTATTCTTTATAGCGGATATCAAACTCGGCGGGGTATCAGAGGATGAGCTTCGGGGATTTCCTAAAGGATATGTTATCGTCCGCTACGCAAAACGGGCTGGCCTGATTAAATCAGAAGAAAACAAAAAGATGCAACTGTAAGAAAGTTGTTCCTTTACTTATGTATAAAAGTGAGATATAATGTCAATGTTTGCGGCTATATGCCGCAGGATAATGAAAAATACGTTTTTAGATAAGTTTTTAGATAACTGGGAGGAATGGACGCATGGTAAAAGCAATTGTAGGTGCCAATTGGGGAGACGAGGGTAAAGGTAAGATCACCGATATGCTTGCACAGGATTCGGACATCGTCATCCGGTTTCAGGGTGGTGCCAATGCAGGCCATACAATCATAAATAATTACGGCAAATTTGCCCTGCACACTCTGCCATCCGGTGTGTTTTACGATCACACCACAAGCATCATCGGGAATGGCGTGGCGTTAAATATCCCGGTTCTGTTTGATGAACTGAAGGATATCGTGGATAAAGGTGTTCCGATGCCGAAGATTCTGGTCTCTGACAGAGCCCAGATGGTGATGCCGTATCACGTTTTGTTTTATCAATACTAGGAGTAGCGTCTCGCAGGGAAATATTTTGGCTCGTCGAAGGACGGTATCTCTCCTTTTTATTACGATAAATATGCGAAGATTGGTTTTCAGGTCAGTGAGTTATTTATGGAAGAGGACGCCATCCGCGAGAAGATACATCGCGTCGTGACACAGAAGAATGTTCTTTTAGAACATCTGTATCATAAACCATTGCTTGATGAGGGAGAATTATATCAGACATTGATGGACTATAAGGAGATGGTCGCGCCTTATGTATGTAATGTTTCTTTGTATCTGGATCAGGCACTGAAAGAGGGAAAGAATATTCTCCTGGAAGGACAGCTTGGAACTCTGAAGGATCCGGATCACGGCATATATCCGATGGTTACATCATCTTCTACATTAGCTGCTTATGGAGCGATCGGCGCTGGCATCCCGCCTTATGCCATAGAAAAGGTGGTTACGGTCTGCAAGGCTTATAGCAGCGCTGTAGGAGCAGGAGCCTTTGTCAGTGAGATTTTTGGCGAAGAAGCACAGGAACTGCGGGTTCGAGGTGGAGATGGCGGTGAATTTGGCGCTACAACGGGAAGACCGAGACGAATGGGCTGGTTCGACTGTGTCGCTTCAAAATATGGCTGCCGCTTGCAGGGAACGACGGATGTGGCATTCACTGTTGTCGATGTTCTGGGTTATCTCGATGAGATTCCGGTATGTGTCGGCTATGAGATCGACGGGGAGATCACCACAGAGTTTCCGGTTACCTCTCAGCTGGAGAAGGCGAAACCGGTTTTAAAAGTCTTGCCGGGATGGAAATGTGATATCCGTGGCATCCGGAATTATGAAGAGCTTCCGGAGAATTGCCGTAATTATATAGAATTTGTTGAGAAACAGATTGGGTATCCGATCACCATGGTCTCCAACGGACCAGGACGGGAGGATATCATTTATCGCGCATAGTGCGATATCATATATGATAATGATAGTATCAGGGCTGTTGCAAATATTCATTTGCGGGATGTGACATCCAGTGAATCATCGTTTTGTGTCAGCTTTCTTTTTAACGGAAGAGAAAACGTTACTGTAACAGCATAAGGAGGTAAGTTATGAAATTGCTAACGGTAGCGATTCCAAGCTACAATTCCCAGGATTATATGAGCAACTGTATAGAGAGTCTGCTGCCTGGCGGAGAAGAAGTAGAGATTATCATAGTGGATGACGGTTCGAAAGACTCCACGCCGCAGATCGCGGATGAATATCAGAAAAAATATCCAACGATCGTGCGTGCGGTTCATCAGCCCAACGGAGGACATGGAGAGGCGGTAAATGCCGGACTCCGACATGCCACAGGATTTTTTTATAAGGTGGTAGACAGTGATGACTGGGTTGATCTGGATGCCTACAAAAAGATATTAGATTTTCTGCGCGAGGCGGTGAAAGAGGAAGAACCTTTGGACATGTTGATATCGAATTATGTCTATGAGAAACAGGGAGCAAAACATAAAAAGGTCATCCAATATCATTCGATTCTTCCCGAGAATCGCTATTTTGGCTGGAAAGATACAGGACATTTCGGAGCCAGCCAGAACATTTTGATGCATTCTGTCATTTATCGCACAGAACTGCTTAGAGATTGTTCTTTTGAATTACCCAAACATACTTTTTATGTGGATAATATTTTCGTCTATTGGCCGTTTCCTTATGTGAAGAAAATGTATTGTCTGGATATCGATTTCTATAGATATTTTATTGGACGGGAAGACCAATCGGTTAATGAAAAAGTGATGATGTCCCGCATTGATCAGCAGATTCGTGTCAACAAGATTATGATTGATATTTATGCAAAGCATGAGAATCATTTCGCGTCCCCGCAGCTGGAGAATTATATGCAGCATTATCTGGGAACGATCACGATGATCACGTCTATTCTTCTGATGAAAATCAATACAGAAGAAGCGATGGCGAAGAAAGATGACGTCTGGAAATATCTGCATGACAGATCTCCAGAGGGTTATGAGATATTACGGCACACGGTCCTGGGCAAGTTTTCCAGCTCCCACGGAAAGCTCAGCAAAAAAGTGACCATGGGAGGATACAAGATTGCACAGAAATGGATCGGATTCAATTAATCGGATACGTAAAAACGATATTCTGCTGTTATTGATTTTTCTCGTGATCGCGCTTGTCTGCGGACTGTGGTTTTTTATGGGAAGGCAGGCAGGAGAGACGGTACAGATTACCGTGGACGGAGAGGTTGTCGGGACGTATTCTCTGTATCAGGACAGGACGGTCGATATTGATGGCGTCGGCGGCAACAATACCTTGGTGATCAGTGATGGTCAGGCGGATATGACGGAAGCGGATTGCCCGGATAAGATCTGTGTGGATCACAGGAGCATCAGCAATGTGGGAGAGACTATTGTCTGTCTCCCGCACAAAGTTGTGGTGGAAATCATATCTTCCGGAGAAGATGGAACAGAGGCGGAATATGATATTATTGCACAGTAATTTTTCATGAGAGTATACAAGGAACGATAGCAAACCGAAAGCGACAACGCAAAGCCAGTCCTATGGTTATATTTTTAACGAAAATCTCGAGAATAGACGTAAAAAATTGTTTTCTTTGGGATACTATTAAAAAAAATTTGTAGTATTTTGAAATGTATTTATGAAAAATATAAA
>JAJQDO010000300.1 GCA_021202175.1 Clostridiales bacterium
TGCGTAAGCAGTATATCAGCGGTAGCTTGGATATTATAACGGAAACCCGGTAAATCTCCATCCGCTGACAGAGGTGGAAACGGCCAGGAAATTTATAGAATATGTCGGATCGGCGGAAGCGGTGCTCGAAAAAGCAAAGAGGGATTTCGAGGCAGGAAATTATCAGTGGGCTGCTACGGCGGCAAATTACGTGGTCTATGCCGAACCGGAAAATAAAGAAGCCAGATATCTTTGTGCCGATGCCTTGGAGCAATTGGGATATCAGGCGGAATCTTCCATATGGCGGAATGCATACCTGGTCGGGGCGGAAGAACTTCGTCAGGGAGTTCCTGAAACCGCGAAAAAGAAGCCGGGAGCCTCCGATGAAAACCTGCAAAACAATATTTTAAATCAGGCGTCCACCAGGCTGGTTCTTGGCTATCTGGGTATTGCCATAGGCGGGGAAAAGGCAGCCGATGAAGATTTCAGGTTCCGCCTGCAAATTACAGAAGATGATGAAATTACAGAATCTTTTATACTTCATCTGTATGCGGGAACTCTACTCATTTATGATGAACGTAAAGAGGCGAATGGTGAAAAGATTAACGTCAATAAAGTGAAAGGAAACGATACAAACGAGGAAGAATACTATGTAAAAGGTCCTTCCGAATTTGTGGTGGCGCTGGTACAGAAACGGTTGGATATCGTTAAGGAACTGATTGAGACAAACTGCTATGATCAGTTAGCAAGGATAGAATCTTATGTTGTGGAAATGTCACAGTATGCGCAGTTCCATCTTGTGGACAGATGAGATCATCAGGTAAATTGCAGGAATACTTATGAAATTAGAAGTAAGAACGCGACCGTATGATGGAAACTATATATTGACGTAATACGATACAATACGATCATTACGTAAATGAGCCAATAGTTAGAAGGAAGGATAAACAATGGGAAAGAAACCAAATATACTTTACATCGCCCTTGACGATATGGGATTTGCTCAGCTGGGGTGCTATGGTTCGTCCATCCATACGCCAAACATTGACCGGCTAGCTGCGGAGGGTTTAAGATACAATAATTTCCATACAACAGCGATTTGTTCTGCCACCAGGGCGTCACTGCTGACAGGTATGAATCATCACACGGCGGGAATCTGTGGAATCGTGGAATATATGACCGGGCATGACAATGGAATCGGCCATTTGCATAAAGACTGCGCGACGCTGGCAGAGATTTTGAAAGAATATGACTATGGTACATATGCATTGGGAAAATGGCATCTGACGGACGTTTCCGAAACCACGGAAGCGGGACCTTTTGATAACTGGCCGCTTGGAAAAGGGTTTGATCGATATTATGGTTTCTTACATGCACAGATGGATCAGTTCCATCCAAGGCTGGTAAGGGATAATACCCATGTGGAGCCACCGAAGACGCCGGAAGAAGGATATCATTTTTCGGAAGATATTACAGATAATGCCATCCGGTATATTTTCCATCAACATACGGTATATCCGGAAAAGCCGTTTTTTGTATATCTGGCCTATGGAGCTATGCATACGCCACACCATGCGCCAAAGGAATATATCGACAAATATAAAGGAAAATTTGATGAGGGATGGGACATTATCCGGCAAAAATGGTATGACAGGCAGAAAGAATTGGGAATCATTCCTCCCGAAGCGGTTTTGACTGAAAGAAATGAACTGGTAAAACCGTGGGATTCTCTGTCGGAAAAACAAAAAAAGACATCCGTCCGCTATATGGAAGCCTATGCCGGGATGCTGGAGCATACCGATGCGCAGATTGGAAGGGTGATTGTTTTTCTGGAGGATATGCTTGAGCTGGACAATTCTGTCGTTGTATTTCTTTCAGATAATGGTGCCAGTGCAGAGGGCGGCAGTGAGGGGACATTAAATAATTTCAGTCAGCTTTCCAATGGGGAGAAAGACCCGGAAGCAGAAGCGGAATACGTTTTATCACGGCTCGATGACATCGGGTCTCCAAAAGCATTTAATCACTATCCGATGGGATGGGCGCATGCAGGAAATACTCCATTCCCATGGTATAAAATGTTTACCTATTCGGGAGGGGTGAAGGATGCCCTGATTATCCGCTATCCAAAACTGATTAGCGATCCCGGCAGCATCCGCGGCCAGTACCATCATGTTTCTGATCTCACGCCGACTATGCTGGACATCATTGGCGAAAAGAAGCCGGAATATATCAAAGGAAACCATCAAAGGCCATTCCAGGGGATTAGCCTGAAATATACTTTGGAAGATGGAAATGCACCAGACAGGAAGCATATTCAATATTATGAAATGCTTGGAAACCGGGCGATATACAAGGATGGTTGGAAGGCCATCGTGAATCATTCCCGGAACGGTTCTGATGGAGATTATGATAAGGATGTCTGGGAACTTTATCATGTGGAAGAAGACTATTCCGAGAGTAGAAATGTGGCAAAACAGTATCCAGAAAAGTTAAAGGAGTTAGAAGAAACATGGCTTGTAGAAGCTGCAAAAGCCGGAGTGTTCACAATGATTCCTGGCGCTGCTTACAGCACACCGGAGGCAAAGAGAAAACAGCGGGAGTTCATCATCCGAAAAGAACGGTTCGACACTTACGAAAATATTTTGGAGCCTGTCGATCTGATACGGGCCATCGATTCGGATTTGAGCCGTCGTTCCCATATTATCCGGGCAGAGATTACAAGGAAGGACACAAGCCAGCAGGGCGTCATTTTCTCCCACGGAAATTACCATGGCGGATTCAGCTTCTATATTCTAAATAATCGCTTGAAGTATGTCTATAGCTCTGGGTTGGGAGAGTATTACCAGGTGGTATCCGCAAAAGAACTGCCACTGGGAAGCTTTGCCGCGGAATACAGGTTAAAAGTAAATAAAGATGGATCTGCCCATGCGGAATTATTCCTTAATGACGAAAAAACAGGGGAAGTAAACATTCCTTTTGTCAACGGTCAGGTAGATTACATCACGACAATCGGAGCCAATAAAAATACACCTGTCATCCCGCAGGATTACGAGTCGCCTTTCGCGTTTGAAGGGAAACTGGAAAAAGTTTCTGTTTTCGTAGATGGACATATCGCTTCCTGGGATGAAGAATTGGAAGCATTTTTTAAAGTAGACTAATGCATACAAAGGTATCATTAGAAAAAACGGCTCAGAAATAAAAAACACCATATATATGGAGGATAATATGAACAGAGTAAATAACGGAATAAAATTGCTCGCCCGAAGCGGCATTGTGACATGGATATTGTTAATCATCATTTGGAAAATCGCGTCGCTTTTCAGTTCGCCTGATTTCCTGCCAAGTCCGGAGGCAACGTTGGAAGGATTTATGGAAATCGCGAATAACGGCGTATTGATTGAGGACATCGCCATCAGCCTTCAGCGGATTGTCCTTGGATGGGGAAGGGGCGTTATTATCGCCGTTCCCGTTGGACTGCTGATCGGACAATTTAAAACAGTTCGCTGGTTGGTGGAGCCTTTCATTAATTTCTTTCGATTCGTGCCAGCTATCGGCTTCCTGACCCTGTTTTTGATGTGGTTTGGCGTGGGTGAGGCATCAAAACTGGTTCTCATCACTTCTGCGACGATTTTTCCGACAGTAATCAATACAATTGCGGGCGTTGCGGCTGTTGACCCAGTAAAATATCAGGCGGCAGAATCTCTTGGCGCTTCCTGGATGCAGACATTTTTTACAGTTACCGTGCCGGCGACAGTGCCCTATATTTTTACCGGTATCCGGCTGGGGCTTAGCAGCGCCATTATTTCCATTGTCAGTGCGGAAATGCTTGCGGCAGATGCTGGTATTGGATATCTGATTTACACTTCCAGGCTTTATTACCGCACAGACTGGATTTTTACCGGTATTGTAGTGCTTGGACTGATTGGATTCCTGGCGGACAAGCTTCTGCGTGTTCTTGGCAATCGACTGTTCCGGCATTATGGGGTGGTGAACCAATAAGCGGAATAGTGTAACTGCATGGATTTTGGAAAATAGATAATGGGATAGTCATTCGAGGATAGTAATGGTTAGCAAACAGTGTCAAAAATCAGAGAGCAAAAAAGATGAGGTGTCCATAGTGATGGTACTGAATTAATACAAGTATCCACTATTATGATTTGAGTCTATTATAAAGGAAAAATTTTCGAAAAAAATTTTAGTAACGGATTGCATAAAATAAAATCAAAAAAGAACATTTATGGGAAAGGAAACATATATGGGAAATAAAACAGGGTATGCCGCAGGAGGTGAAACCGTGCCGAAAGTACGGGTGGATCATGTGGCAAAACAATATGAAGAGACAAAGAAACATGCAAAAGTGAAGGTGGAAAACCTGACGGAGCAGTATGAGGAAGAGAAAAAAGGACTTTTCTTTTCAAAAAATATTAATCCATCCTCCATTTTTCCTGACAGTGAGGAAGAGGGATATGTTTTAAAAAATGTCAATCTTGATGTGGAAGAAGGAGAATTTATTATTTTCCTGGGAGCCAGTGGCTGCGGAAAATCAACGCTCTTAAATATCATAGCTGGTTTCCTGGGTGCTACCGAAGGAAAAGTACTTTTGGATGGAAAAGAAATCGGAAAACCGGGACCGGAAAGAGGCGTCGTATTCCAGAGCGCGGAGTCAGCTATATTTCCGTGGCTGACCGTAGAAAAAAATGTGGAGTATGGACTTCGAGTTCAGCATATAGACAAGAAAAAACGCCGCCAGATTGCAAAAGACGCCATAGAATTGGTAGGATTGGCAGGTCATGAGAAAAAATATCCTTCCGAATTATCCGGTGGTATGCGACAGCGTGTGCAGATAGCTCGTAGCATAGCCAGCAATCCGGAAATCCTCATCATGGACGAGCCGTTTGGCGCGTTGGACGCCCAGACGAGAAGAACCTTACAGGACGAACTGATTGATATCTGGAAGAAAACAGGAAAGACCATATTATTTGTGACCCATGATTTGCAGGAAGCTGTTTATCTCGGGCAGAAAATCTGCATCTTTTCCGCAGCGCCAAATGCGAATATCATTTATAACCTGGAAGTGCCATTCGGTTATCCCAGAGATATGGATAATCCGGAAATATCAGACTATACAAAAGAAGTTCATAGTAAATTGGAGCAGGCCATAAATATTCACGGAAAAGAACCGGTGGACAAGTCTCCAGTATAAATAAATATAGGAAAGGATCGACGACTGCTTCCTGGGTGGAAGAAGTCATGTCGATCCTTTTTTAATTCCCCTGCTTGATGCCGCGTTTATATTCCTGCTCCATGTCATCTTTGCTCCTGTGCAGGAAAGTGTCATCATGAATTAAAAAACAAGTATTGACAAAATATTTGTAAATGCTATACTTTATCTGATACATGCAATAAATCATTTCTGCGTATCGAAAAAGATAAATATACAAAATAACACGTTGATGAGAAGAGTAGGATGTGAAAACATGTGTCTTACGACACGGCAGAGAGAGGGCAGCAGCTGGGAAGTCCTTATGTGGAAACATCTGAAGACCAACTCTGAGTGGCCTTAATCCGGTCCGGTGACTCCGTTATCGTCATATGAGTAAGAAAACAGGGTGGAACCGTGGTTTATATATGATCGCCCCTGACGGCTGGTTAGGCTGTCAGGGGCGTTTATTATTTTAATTTTATATTATAGAAACCTTTGTTCACCCTCCCTAAAGTGTTCTAGACTTTAAAAATATGGATTTAAAGATGTTTATTGTGGTGGGCGTCAATGTTTTTTCATTTGATAACAAAGGAACAAGGAGGAAAGAAAATGATTATTACATTAAAAGATGGATCAACAAAAGAGTATGCGCAGCCGATGGCGATTATTGATATCGCAAAGGATATCAGCCAGGGATTGGCGCGTGTGGCAACGGTTGCTGAGTTGAATGGGGAAGAGGCTGATCTGCGTACAGTGGTGGATGCTGACAGTACTCTGAACATCTTGACGTTTGACAGCGCGGAAGGTGCCGGTGCATTTCGCCATACGACATCTCATATTATGGCGCAGGCGATCAAAAGGCTGTATCCGGATGTGAAGCTGGCGATTGGGCCTTCTATCGCGGATGGTTTTTATTACGATATTGACAGTGAGAATCCGATCACTTCCGAGGATCTGGAAAAGATTGAGGCGGAGATGAAAAAGATCGTGAAGGAGAACTTGCCTATCGTGCGTTTTACGAAGCCAAGGAGTGAGGCCATCGCCTATTTTGAGGAAAAAGAAGAGCCATATAAGGTGCAGCTGATCGAGGACCTCCCCGAGGACGCCGAGATCAGTTTTTATCAGCAGGGCGAGTTTGTGGATCTTTGCGCGGGACCGCATTTGATGACCACCAAACCGGTGAAGGCTTTTAAGCTGACCAGTATCGCCGGCGCGTACTGGAGAGGCAGCGAGAAGAATAAAATGCTGACCAGAATTTACGGGACTTCCTTCCCGAAGAAGGCCGATCTGGATGCCTATCTGACCCGTATGGAAGAAGCGAATAAACGCGATCATAGTAAGCTAGGCAAACCGCTTGGTCTCTTTTTTATGGCGGATGAGGGACCGGGATTCCCGTTCTTCCTGCCGAATGGCATGATTTTGAAAAATACTTTGCTGGATTACTGGAGAGAAATCCACACAAAGGCGGGGTATGTGGAGATTTCCACGCCGATTATTTTGAATCGCCAGCTGTGGGAGACTTCCGGACATTGGGATCATTATAAAGAAAATATGTACACGACGGTGATTGATGATGAGGATTATGCGATTAAACCGATGAACTGTCCGGGCGGTGTTCTTGTATATAAGTCGGAACCGCGCTCTTATCGTGATTTGCCATTACGTATGGGTGAGCTGGGCCTTGTGCACCGTCATGAAAAGTCCGGTCAGCTGCATGGCCTGATGCGTGTGCGTTGTTTCACACAGGATGATGCGCACATTTTCATGACCCCGGACCAGATTCGCAGTGAGATCAAAGGGGTTGTGAACCTGATTGATGAAGTGTATCAGCTGTTTGGCTTCAAATATCATGTAGAGCTTTCCACGCGGCCGGAGAATTCCATGGGCAGTGATGAGGACTGGGAGATGGCGACGGACGGCCTTCGTGGCGCACTCGATGAACTGGGTCTTGACTATGTGGTCAATGAAGGTGACGGCGCGTTTTATGGACCGAAGATCGACTTCCATCTGGAAGATTCCATCGGCAGAACCTGGCAGTGCGGTACGATTCAGCTCGATTTCCAGCTGCCGCAGCGCTTCAATTGTGAATATATCGGTGCCGATGGAGAGAAGCATCGTCCGATCATGATTCATCGTGTGGCTTTTGGATCCATTGAACGTTTTATCGGTATTCTGATTGAACATTTTGCCGGTGCGTTCCCGACATGGCTTTCGCCGGAACAGGTGCGTGTTCTTCCGATTTCCGATAAATTTATGGATTATGCGGAAAAGGTCAAAGAATCCCTTTGTGCCGAAGGCATTCGCGCGAATGTAGATACGCGCGCGGAGAAGATTGGTTATAAGATTCGGGAAGCACAGCTGGCGAAGACGCCATATATGCTTATTGTCGGCGCGAAAGAAGAACCAGCTTCGACGCCAAGCTTTTCCACTCTGATCACGTCGCCTTCACTTACTTTATACTGTTTACCACCTGTTGCAATAATTGCGTACATATGGCACCTCCTAAATCATTACTCGCCAGTTTTGGTGTTCTTAAAAACTTGATAACCTAACTGTGCGGCACACAGAGATTATAGTACCATATGCCAGAATCGAAGTCAATCATTTTTTTCATGAAGTTTGTCGAGTGTTTGTCGAGTTTGTCTGGAATTTATCTGGGTGTTTGTCTGTTTTTCACATTTTTGCTTACCTCGCCCGCGTCGCGCTTTCTTCTTTGATGGCCGCTGTAAAATCTTCCAATTTGCTCTGCCCTTTATCGCCCTCGGAACGGCTGCGGCCTGCCACGAGGCCAGCCTGTGCTTCTTTCGCGCCGACAATAAGCATATAT
>JAJQDO010000343.1 GCA_021202175.1 Clostridiales bacterium
AGGTTTAAACAGGATTATTTTCTTTTTAGGCGTAAAAAATACTGGAAGTTAAGGGGAATCCGGTGGTTGACCAAAAATACAAGGGAGCCAGCAACCTATCTGAGTCGCTGGCTCTCTTTCTTAAAATTATATATTTTCCGTAAATAGCTCATTATGCTTTAATACTGCGACACCAATAATCCCATCTTTTCCAGACAAGCATCTTTTTCTTCATCAGAAATCTTGAGGATATCCATCGCCACTTCTGCAGTACATTCTTCTCTATCCATCAATATTCTGATGCATTCCACCATCGCCTGTGTCCTGCCTTCTGTCCTGCCTATTGTAATTCCCTCTGTTCTTCCTATCGTGATTCCTTTGGAAATGCCTCGTTCTTCCACGCCTTTGCTTAGATTACACATTTCTGACACCTCGCTTTCTATTTTCTTTGTCATGGCTATAGAATAGTCATCCTGTAAAATCTGTTTCTTCTCTTCCGCATCCAACTCGGAAGAAAGCAATACTTTCAAGAATCTTAAGATGCCTGTGCTTTCTTCCTTGTTTTCATCTCCCAGATAAATCATCACGACCGTAAGCAAATCGTAGTTCTCTGTTTTCTCCTGCCTGGTTCCGATCAGATTCTTTTCTTTCAGAGAATATACATTGATCGTGTTTTCATATTTCTCTGGTGGATTCGAACAGATCCAGATGCTGACCACTTTCTTTATCTTCTCATAGTGAGAATTCGTAAATTCCGTCTCGTACTGTGAGGAAAGCATCCTCCCACAATAGTATATGCCCCGTTTGATGATAGGATACCCCGGATAGAAATCATTCTGCATCTCCAGGTTCAGGATAATCCGGATCCATTCATCTTCCGAAGGAAGCAAGGCATAAAACCGGATATCAAAAGTGACTGTTCCTTCATTTATACTGCTATCTTCTACCTGCAATCCACGGATTCGCTCTGGTCCATGTTCTGCTTTTTCATCGGGATGGACTGCGACTTCCGCAACTTGCGGTTCTCCTTCTATGTATTTTCCCGCGATTTCATCCACATCATACATCTGGTACTCCTCCACACATTCTTTCAAAATCCAGGCGAGAATGATCTTATTGGAGAGCAGTCGTTTGCAAGCTGCGTCATACATCGCTTTATCATCAGCATTGGAAATATTCTTCGATAAGGTAGTTTCTACTTCCATAAGTTAGACTCCTTTTTTCAAATATTTTTGCTGTTGACTTTTTTATCTTATCACAATAAAAGCAGTATGTCTATGTAAATTTTAGAAATTAATTCCAAAATTTTTAATTTATTACTCAAATTCAAAGGATAAACGCCGGCCATCGCAGAAAGGATTAGTAAAATCATGGATAGAACAACAATAGATTATCCGACCAAAGTAAATATTTTTTACGTGGTACATATCTTTTACAAACCTATAATCCATTCCTGTAAATCTCATTAATGGCAGCTTGTGCATGTTCCATTTCTTTTTTCTTTATGATAGCATCTCTGTCACTGAGAATCGCCAGCATCTCATCCACCAATTCTTCCAGACGGGGATCACTGACCCGATAGAGATACCCCAACATCCGGGTAGCCGTGTAATCCGTGTTCATGTTTGTATAGGCGATTTCAGCACAAAACTCTTTAGGATATCCTTTGCTGAGTAAAAGCTGGTATAATTCATCTGTCTTTTTCATTTCTTTCTTTTTTGATGCCATGTTTCATCACTCCATAATTCATGGTTTATTACTCCATAAATGTAAAAAACCTCGGGCTATTCTGTATATTTCCCATCACAGGAGATGGTCTCACGCTGACCAAATCTTTTGTGCTTCACTAATCTCCTCACAAAAATTTCCGCAGCGTTTTATCCGGTACGTCAGGAAGAATCTCGTGAAAATACTCCAGCATCCGCTGGTAAGATTCTTCGGGTTCTCTCCGATATACCGCAGAAGTGAATGTCTCTCCGAAGAATAACTCCGGCGTGGAATATTCTGCCACACCCCAGCCATATTCTTTTCCATAACGATTCTTCATGTAAACAAAGTTGCTGATAATCACGTAACCTTGCGCCTGCAAGCGATTCATGGATGTGTCAAATCCTGTCAACCCGCCTTTCCTGTAATTGCCCTCGCGCTTCAACGTTTTCGAAAGCACCGGCGCATGTTCGTCCAGCAGGTCGAAAAGCTTTTTATCCTTGTAAGAAGCCAGGCCGTCATCGTAGCGGGCATCAAAGTCATAGCCGTCTCTGCGGTAATTAGCAAAATCCGGAAACCATTTTGCGCTGATGAACGCCGCCTTCCGTTCAAAGAACTTCCCATAAGCGCAGCCCGCCTCCTGAATGACGGGGCCTTTCCATTCCCACACACCAGGCTCATCGGAAAACCATGCGGAAGGTACCGCGTGCTCTTCCACAGAGAAGCCCGGAATGGAATTCCGGAACAGGGGGCAGGAAGCCAATCTCCCGAACGGCATCAATCAAATCTTCTTTTGTCTTTATTATAAAATCCATTATTCCCCTTCTCAATCATTGATACACAATACCACACAATCAGCACGCAGCTGATATGCATAAAATAGCAAATGATATACATATACGCAAAAAGTGAGCATTCGATTCCACGAACATACTGTACCCATAACAGTGGACACATAAATTAGTGTAGTGCCTCCTTTTATGGACACCTCACTAAGCAAACCAATGTTACCAGCATCTAAATCCAGAGAAGGCCAGATCGTGAGTGTCCACATTTATGAATACATTATAGTCTCACCTCACCCATAGGATGATTCATGCGGCACAGGTATGAAACTACGAATCACAGATCTATCCATTGTATTCATCAAATGCGATCTGCGCTCTCTGCATTTCATCAGCAGTAAATGCACAGAGTAATACATTTATAGTATAGTCCGGATAATCCGCTATAAATCTCTGATAAGCCCGACAGCACTGTTTTGTCGATTCCCCAACAGGATTTTCCAGATTCCCACCAAATATACTCGAACTGATCAGAGGAAAGGAAATGCTATGATAACCATTTTCCATCATCACCTTCAGGGAATTATAATATGCCCCGTACAACTCCTTAAAGGCATTCGGCGTAATCCCAAAATTGGGTCCTACCGCATGAATAATTGCTTTCGCATTTCTCATCCTTCCGGCGGAAGTGAGCACCGCATCCCCATCGTTCAGGGGCAGTTTATATTTAACACATTCGGCAGTCAGGTCCGCATATCCTGCCTTTCTGAATATCACACCGCAGATTCCTCCTCCCGCCCGGAGATTTCTATTCGCTGCGTTTACAATGACATCCACGCTCTGATCTGCGCAAGATCCATGGATCAATGTTATCTGACTCATACGCTGTAACCTTCTTTCTTTTCCATGCCATACATTTTGCTATGCATTTTATAATACCGTATTGTGTGTCCTGAAGATAGGACATGGGGATTGTTGATAAATATTCTTGATTGCTAAATGCAACTCAACTCAAGCGGCCACAAGATAAATATTCTCCCTGTCAAACAGCATATCCATCGGCTCATTATAAATCCTGTTAATTGCCTCAATGCTCTGCACGAAAGGAGTCGTACAGTTTGTAGAAGTATCTATCAGGCGCCGCATTACTTTATCTGTCTTGGTAGTATTCCTGTCCTCGAGCTTATGTCCTGCTGATACAAGTGCCTCATCAACCGGGCCCTTGCTAATGACTGGGATTTTCGAAATAACCCTTCCGGCACCCTTACTGATACCGGCAACTCCACCTGTCAGTACAGTCTGAACAGAAGAATTGGAAATATTTTCAATCCGATTATAACATTCTGTATACATCTCTCGATATTGAAATGCCAGCTCCTCTATTCTGCTCGCAATATTTTTCAGATATTGCTCGTCAAAATTACCCAACAACATAATTTCAAGGAAAGAAGAAAAAGCAAACTGATAGAGAACCATCTGATAGTCTCTGAATAATTCTTCTGTTTTTTGAAGCTTCAACTTCACTTCCTGATCACTATGTATTAAATAAAAGTTTTTTAGTTTTTGGTACTATAGAGGCCTAACGGCCTCTATAGTCACTGATCTGTATCTTCGCCTTTTGGACCGGATGTAGTCTGATTTTTTGGTGGCCGGCCCCGTTTGCGTTTGACCTCAGGTTGGTCTGGTTCCGGTGATACAGGGTCCTTTTTCGGCCGCCCCGTTTGCGCTTTTCCGTTGGTTCCGCCGCTGCTTCTGGATTTTTTTAGGCCTTCCCCTTCCCCGTTTCGGTTTTGATGCGGCATCCTCAGGCGGTGGATTCTTCCGCGGACGGCCTGGGCCACGCTTTTGCTTCAGAGTCTCCGGATCTGGCAGAGCCAAGCCCAGCTTTACAAGATAGTCGCTTCATGAATTTTATCGATATATCTTTGTCCGGAATCTAAAAAATCATTTATTTCTTCAGATCGTTCCGCCATTCTTTTTCTTTCTTCAAGTTGCTTTCTATAATATCGATCATAAACAGCAGGCTTTAGCAAATATCTATCATAAATCTCATCTGTAACCATAAAAAAACATTACTACTGCTAAAATGACCCTGTGGAATATATTTTTGTTTTACAGCCCTCATCAAGTCACGAACAACAACGTCTTTCGTTTGTTTTGAGAACACAACCAAATCCTCAATAAGTTCAAGAGCATGATATTTCATAATATTTATATAAATATCATATCGTTTGCAAAACTTCATATACGATAATGTTTTTGAAATAATCAGGATATTTAATGTAATAAACAATATTGAAGCAATCATACATATAACTGCATCTATTACATATTTGTCAGAATAAATCATTGTCCCAAATCCTATTAAAAGATAATATATATCCAATTGTAAAGGAAATACATATAATTAAAGTGATAACAGCAAGAAAAATTGGTGGATAATCAAATATAAATCTTTCTTTGGAATTTTCTTCTTGTGTCAATTTTTGTAATTTACGATTCATATCTAAAAAATTACCATTTTCAACACCTGACTGCACAATATCCGTTGCTTGTTCTGCCTGTTGCAAATATTCCGCTCTGTTCGATTTTTCTGGAGTATTTCTTTTAAGTAATTTCATTATTATATCACCATTATACCTACTCCATAAGTCATGGTTTATTACTCAATAAATGTAAAAAACCTCGGGCTATTCTGTGTATTTCCTATCACAGGAGATGGTCTCACGCTGACCAAATCTTTTGTGCTTCACTAATCCTGAATTCCCGGGTATAAGTTATAACTACACTGCCTAATCAGCCTTGTTGATCCGCGGCAGCTCGTACCTTGGTGTCGTCTTCTCACCAGACCGGTCATAGTAAAGAGGGCACTCGATATCGAAAAACCTGTAGAACTCATTGGCCTCACGCTGCGGTTCGCTTGTCGTGATTTTTGACTGACGCAGGGAACACTTCTGGTTCCACAGCGTCATAAATAATTCATCCCGGCTATCATATATCCGGTCTGTCTTGTTTTGGATATAAACATTGGCGTGATGCAACAATAAAATGCTTGAAAACCGCGTATTTATTGCATCTTCAGGCAATCAGGGGACTGCAACAAGTGATTAAAAATAGCTGCAGTTATAATTTGTCCCTGGGAATTCAGGCTAATTGTCTGGATATCATTTTCTCAAATCTACTGTGCAATTTTTAACCCCAAAGCAATTCATCTCACCCTTGCGGGATATCATCTACCACCGGACAGTCCAACATAATAAAGGGATCAATATCAATACATTCATATTCATCGCGATTTCCTTTCATATCCCAGGCAACCGTATAGTTTATCACCGTCAGTCTCTCACGAAAAACAGTCTCATTTTTCAGGACTTCGAACACGCCTCCTTTTTCGATAAACGGCTTCATATCCAGCATTCGCATACTGCCATCATTCAAATAAGCATATACAGTATAATCCTCTCCTGCTACAGCTTGATATACTTCTGGAAAAAATCTCGTAAAATCCAACTTACTATCTTTCATATGTTTTCCCCTCATCAGATTAAAGGATTAATCCGGTTCAATGGCTTATTATCTTTAGAAAGTTCCCAGTTTTGCATCAGCTCATCCTTATGAATTTCACACCATGCCAAAACAAATTTTAATTGTCTTTTCGGCAGATAACCTTCGCTGACCGTACCATCTTCAATCAGTATAATCGCCTTGTTTCCTGCATATTCGGCATGAAAATGCGGTGGGTTATGTTCATTCCAATACATAGTTATTCGAATACCATAAAATAAACTTATCTCTGGCATTTTTTACGCTCCTTTTAATATTTTTACAAACCTTACTATGGTTATAATGGCTAAAACGCAGTATAATGGCATATTTCCCTGTAGTCAACCAAAATTTCTCTTTCAAACATTTAAGTTTTCATTCATCGTGACACTTCTCACCTCATCTAAATGTATTTTATAGTAAACAGCTTTATGTCATTCGCTATGCTATAACTTATCCGAATGTCCACTTTGCAGGCCTTGCCGAAATGTAACCACTGTATGCTTTCCTTAAGAATTATACAATATTATGCATTTGGCCATTATTTATCATTCCATTTCTCAAGTCTACTTCGAAAATCATCCAGAGATTCTGCCCTTGCAGCCATTCGATTCAACTCTTTCAAATTACTTCCCTCATCTTCATTCATAATCAGAAGCTGTATATCTTCCGGGACTTCACCGAAGTCCTGCAGCAGAGATAGAATAGAATTTTTAAATTCCTCTAGTCCTTCTTTGCGTCCCTCTTCTCTCTCGTCTCTCATCATCTCTTCAAAAAGCATATACCTGGCCTCCCAAACCCAGTTCCGTTTAATCGCTACAATCTTATCATCCAGTAATCTCGTATAATCATCCGGCGAAGATGCTCCCGGATGTGCGACATATTCCTGAAAAGCAACCAGTTCCTCTGGAACATTCTCCGAATTTTCACCCTTTGTACTGAGCAAGATCGTCTGGCTGCCATCCTGTAAAATCTCACCATTCTCTTTACAAGTCATCTGGAAGGTATAACGATACAGAGCCGATCCAATCGGGTCGAAATCACAGATAAAGATAACGTAACATTCTGGAAGTTATGCATAGTCCATGCCTGTCGGCAGGATATCCATATCCATATCATTCATCATGTCCACGGTTCTCCGTGCAGATTTCGTCCAGCCATCCCTCATCATAAAGTGTACCCATGCCTTTGTATGTGACGGATCGAGGTTTTCCCATTCTGTAGAATTTGCAGTTCTTCGGACCATAGCAGTAACTCTCGAAGCGGAACTTCTGGCTCACGCCAAAATTATACTCAATCGTCACATTCGCCATTGCCGCCCACTTACACGGAAAGCATTTCCCTTTATAGCATCTTCCATCAAGCATTCTTGCTCCGCGCCACGCATACGTCTCCAAATCTGGCACTTCAGACAGCCACGGTGGCGGCTGTTCAGGCACAGAATCTGCTAGCTGTATTTTCTTCAAGGCACCAGCCCTGTAGTAATCTGCATATTCCCACTTCGGATATTTCTTTGTCCATGCAGTTCCTTTTATCAAGTCTCCGATGTGAAAGCGGAGCTTTTCCTGTTGCTTTTCAGATATGGCAACAGAGAAACCATGATCCTCTTGAGGACTGGCCTCATCTTTCGTATTATCACCTTCTACAGTTCCTTTCAAGAAAAGATTGTATCCGATTTCCCTATGTGTCCGATTATCGAGAAGGTACCTCCACACGGTGCTTCTCACCTGGACAAAAACAATTCTGCCCTCAAAGCTTATTTTTTGCTGTATTTCTTCATCGTGGTTTCTCATAATCAGTTCTCCGTGTTATTCCTCATACTCCAACCCTTCGTCCCGGCACCAGCGAACAGCAATCTGCTTATAGGCATCAGCTTGGTAGTCATACCACTGCTGCTCGATGCCGTGATAATAGATGCCGTCTTTGAATCTGCGGAACGCACCCCTGCCGCGAATGGCGTTCATAAGT
>JAJQDO010000287.1:0-19098 GCA_021202175.1 Clostridiales bacterium
CAATAGTTTAACTTAATGGAATATTTAAATTATGTAATCAACAAATTCACCGATTCCAGAGCAGCTTTTGCTCTATTGTTTATGGGATATCTGGCTTTTTTTTGTAATGAAATATTTTTTAAAAAGCAGACGATTCCAAAAAAGCATGAAGTTTTTATCTGTTATCGCTTTTCCGGTATGTTCTATATTCAGTTTTTTGGGATGTTATTTTTATACCGGAAAAGGAATTTATTGGATTATGAATATTATATTTCATGATCGGCTGAATTATGGACACCAGGGAATTGAGAATTATGGGATCCACCTTTTTGGCCAACAGATAGAATGGATTGGGAACGGCGGATTGGGTTTTGTCAAGCAGGAACTGGAAGGCGCCTATAATTACGTAGATTGCAGTTACATGAAGATTTTGCTGGATTATGGCCTGCTGGTTCTTTTGTTCGCCGTCATCGGCTATACGTTGGCTGTATATCAGGCCTGCCGAAAAAATAATATATATTTATGTCTGGCACTGAGTATGGTAGCGGTCTATTCTTTGATCGAGCCAAGATTGCTGGAATTCGGATTCAATCCCTTTGTTTTGTGCCTGTGTTCCTATATGAGGGTTTTAAACATACCGGGTGACGTCAAAAACAAGATTCCGCTGCCGGGGCGAAGGAGAGTCAAAAATAAAGTGCCAAGGTCGGAATACTGTAATGTCAAAAGCAATATCCTGGCGTCAAAAACATTTTTGTAAAAAAGAGCAGATTCGGGCTGCAAAGAAAAGCTTGGAAAGGCGATGTTCCTTATGAAACGACAGGGTTCGTTGAAAGTTAATTTTATAATGAATGCCATTCTCACAATGTCCTCGTTTATTTTCCCACTGATCACATTTCCATATGTGTCGAGGATTCTGCTCCCCACAGGAACAGGAAAGGTGTCTTTCGCTACATCATTGATCTCCTACTTTTCGATGTTTGCGCAGCTGGGAATTCCGACTTATGGGATCCGTGCCTGTGCCAAGGTCAGGGACGACAGGGAGGAGCTGACCAGGACGGCCCACGAGCTGCTGGCAATCAATCTGGTGATGGACGTCATCTCTTATGGAGTCCTGGTGCTGGCGCTGCTGTTCGTACCCAGATTGCAGGAAGATCGGACGCTGTATGTGGTTGTCAGTTTTACGATTATCCTGACGGCGATTGGCATGGAGTGGCTGTATAAGGCATTGGAGCAATATACGTACATCACCATTCGGTCGATTATTTTTAAATTCGTTGCCCTGGTTGCCATGTTTTTGTTGATCCATGAAGAAGAGGACTATGTGATTTACGGGGGCATTTCCATACTGGCGGCATCCGCTTCGAATGTATTTAACTTTATCAATGTACATAAGTATATTGATATGAAACCTGTGGGAAATTACCATTTTAAACGGCATTTTAAACCGATCAGCGTGTTTTTTGCCATGTCCTGCGCTACGACAGTTTATACGCATCTGGATACAGTGATGCTCGGTTTTATGAAAACGGATGAGGATGTTGGCTATTATAATGCGGCAGTAAAGATTAAGACGATTCTGGTGAGCATCGTGACTTCTCTGGGTACCGTTTTGCTGCCGCGCGCTTCCTATTATGTGGAACAAAATCAGATGGATGAATTTAAGCGCATTACAAAAAAGGCGTTGAATTTTGTTTTTTTAATCGCTGTGCCCATGATGGTTTATTTCATTTTATATGCCAGACAAGGTATTTTCTTTCTCTCAGGCTCCGCTTATACCGGTTCCATTATGCCGATGAAGATCATCATGCCTACATTGCTTCTGATTGGAATTACCAACATTCTTGGGATTCAGATTCTTGTTCCTCTTGGCAGAGAACGCATCGTTCTTTATTCCGAGATTGCCGGGGCTATTGTGGATCTTATTTTAAATATCATGCTGATACCGCGATTCGCGTCATCGGGAGCGGCAATAGGAACGCTGGCCGCGGAAGGCGCGGTCTTGATCGTTCAGTTTGTGGCATTGCGACAGGATGTTCTGCCTGCGTTTCGTTCTGTCTCTTATTGGAAGATTATCGCTGGCGTGCTGCTGGGGACGGCCTGTTCTTACTGGATCGTCCGATTTGGACTTGGAAACTTTGTAACATTGTTGATCACAGCCTGTCTGTTTTTTGGCATCTATGGGTGTTTTCTACTGATTGTCAGGGAGAAACTGGTTGTAGAGATTTTTGATCAGATGCTGGACAAAATAAGGAAGAGAGTGCGCAAATAAAAATATTGAACTTGAATGTAAGGGCTTCAGTATAGATAATGTAAGAAATAAAGGATAATAAGAGGAGGGATATTATGTTTTCATTTCACAAAAAAGCAAAACAGACAGAGAAAAAGTCTTATGACAGAGAAAATCAAAAGCCCATCTTAAAGTGCAGCATCTGCAACGGAGAGCAGGTGGCCGGGTTTAAGGATGTTCATACCGGTAAGGTGGAGGAAGTCATGTTCATCCGCAGTGACAAAGATCTGGTGACATTCATGGAGACCTACGGTATTGAGGACAGGAACATGATTACGAAGCAATATTGAAATTGCCATATTTGTCAACTTGCCATGAAATATAAGCTGACAATCAACGGAGATCTGCGATATCTTTGATGAATTGTGATGTAAAGAATAGTTTATCAAAAGGAGATTTCGATATGGATGTAATAAAACTGGCGCAGGAGATTATAGGTGGAAGGATATTCATGTGGGAGGGTTTATGGCATAACAAGTGAAAAAGTAATGAAAAATTTACATTTTTTATAACATAATTTAGTTGCAATCTTTCTCTGAATATGGTATAAGGTTATGTAGGTAGGTATGAAGATGGTGAATCGGATGATGATTTGCAGGAAGATGTCTACGAAAGATTTAAAATATAAAGGAAGGAATACGTAACGGAGGGAAAACGATTTATGAAACAGACAACTCTTTTGATTATGGCAGCGGGGCTTGGGAGCCGCTTTGGAGAAGGAATCAAACAGTTGGAGCCTGTGGGACTGCATGATGAGATTATCATGGATTATTCGATTCATGATGCGATTGAAGCAGGATTTGATAAGATTATCATCGTAATTCGTAAGGATATCGAGAAGGATTTCCGGGAAAGAGTCGGTAACCGAGTGGAAGAAGTTTGTTCCAAGCGGAAGGTGGAAGTAATCTTATGTTTTCAGGATATGCACGATGTGCCGGGAGAGGTGCCAGCAGAAAGGACGAAACCCTGGGGGACCGGACAGGCTGTTCTTACAGCGAAGGAATACATACGCGAAGGCTTTTGTGTGATTAATGCGGATGATTATTATGGCAAGGAGGCATTCCGGGAGATGCATGACTGGCTGGTGCTTGATCATGCGGAACATGCCATTGCCATGGCTGGTTTTATCTTGAAGAACACCTTGTCGGATCATGGTGGTGTGACCCGGGGTATTTGCAAGGTGGCGGATGGACATACACATATTATTAATGTCATAGAAACGGGTAACATCATCAAGACGGTAGATTCAGAAAGTGGACAGGTTGGCGCGGAAGCAGATGGTGTGAAGCTCGATATGGAGAGTTACGTATCCATGAATTTCTGGGGATTCTCGGCAAAAGAGGGGAGCAATCCTTGGTTTTTGGATGTGTTGGAACGGGGATTTGTCGCTTTCTTTAAGGATGCGGTTCCCATGGATCCGATGAAGGCAGAATATCTGCTGCCAACGATTGTTGGCGGACTGCTGCAGGAAGGAAAGACCACGGTAAAGGTTCTGGAGACGACAGACAAATGGTTTGGCGTTACATTTAAGGAAGACAAGCCAGTGGTGGTAGACAGCTTCCGGAAACTGATTCAAGACGGGGTATATTGTGAGGAGTTATACGCTGATCTGTAGAGCAGGTATTTGTGAAAAAATATGGAGGAATGACACCTAAATAGTCTGAAAAATCTGCACAAATTTCAAAATTTTCTGTTGACTTTTTTGTGTATTTTTTGATATTATAAAGTAGTCGAGTAGCAAGGAAAGCGTAAGTCCGGATTTGGATTTACGCTTTTTTTATGGCAAAATATCAAAGTTATTCAGGTTAGCAGGACAGTCAGGAGGAGATTATATGGGTAAAAAGGTGATTACGATTAGCAGAGAGTATGGCAGCGGTGGGCATTTTATCGGAGAACAGGTGGCGAAACGTCTGAATATTCCTTATTATGACGTGGAGATCATCGGAAAGATCGCGGAAGAAACGGGATTTTCTGAAGAATATATCGAAGAAAAAAGCGAATACTCCTCAGGGAAGAGCATTTTCTCCTATGCCTTGCTCGGCAGAGACACCATGGGGAGTTCGGTAGCGGATCAGATTTTTGTGGCACAGACGCGTATCATCCGTGATATAGCGCAGAAAGAGTCCTGTGTGATTATCGGTCGTTGCGCAGATTATATTTTAAGAGACTTTCCTGATGCACTTCATGTGTTTGTCCATGGAGAGGAGGATGTGAAATCTGAGAGATTGCAGACCTTGTATAATATTTCACCGAAGGAAGCTCAGAAACGAATGAAAGATATGGATAAGCGCAGAAGTATTAACTATAGATATTGTACAGATCGAACCTGGGGAGATATGAAGAATTATACGATGACATTAAACAGTAGTGTCCTCGGTCATGAGACCTGCATCGATATTATATGTGGACTTGCGAAATAGCATTAGTATATATTATATTTATGGTACAGACCGGATTCCTTTTTCTGGGGATTCGGTCTGTATCTTTTTGCGGATGGATTTCGTGATTTCGTTATTGTTTTTGTATGTCGTCAACATGTTCGGTTTCTGCGGATTTCAACTGCAGATTTTCTTCATCTCATATTAACTTGATGCTTGATTGGAGAATACCATTATGGTAATCTATGAACACATGGTGTTGTTGACCTTTTAAATTAACATGGTCCCATGCGTGTTCGTGTTGGTTTTGTTGAGACTTTTTGTGAGAGTGACTTTACGAAATTGTTATGGAGGCGTTTGCGTGGTTGTTACCAGATATAGGTTGCAAAAAAATATAAAAAAGGTATCAGGAGGACAGTTCAAAAGACTGCGGATTGCTCTGGCAGCCGATTTACATGACAGGCCTTATGAAGAGGTGATTTCTCTGATCAAAAAAGTCCGTCCTGATATGATTGCCGTCCCCGGGGATCTGATGAGAGGCGGATGCAGTGAGGTGACGGAACCGTCCGAGCAGGAGAATGCGTTGGGCTTCCTTATGGCGGCAGCGGCGGTCGCACCGACATTTTATTCGTTGGGAAATCATGAACGATTCACCGGAGAGAACGGCTTTGTGGATATCATGCCGATTGTGCGTACTGGCGCAGTTCTCCTTGATGACGCTGCTCTGCAGTGGAAGGGCATCAACATTGGCGGTTTATCATCGGCAGCGGTTCATGTGCCGCTTGACGAGGAGAACGGTGAGACGAGGTGTGCGAATCGAAAAGGAAGAGATAGCGAGCAGGTTCCCAATCTTCGGTGGTTGGACGAATTTAATCGGCTGCAGGGATTTAAAATCCTGCTTTGCCATCAACCGGAATATTATCCGTTGTATGTCAAAGCTACCAGTGCGGACATCGTCCTCTCCGGCCATGCTCACGGAGGGCAGTGGCGATTCTTTGGTCATGGTGTGTTTGCACCGGGACAGGGGATGTTTCCCAGACTGACCAGCGGAGTACATGATAATCGACTGGTTATCAGCCGGGGCCTTTCCAATACGACGTGGATACCGAGAATCGGTAATCCGCCGGAGCTGGTGGTCGTGGATGTGCTGTGAGGGCACCATAAAGGGCATTGTAAAAGGAATCAAATGGTTAAGAATTGCTAAGAATTGGTTTGAAAGTATGTCGGTCAAGGAGGGTTAAGTAGAGTAACATATGGTAAAACAGGATGGTTATTCCAGAATGAATGAGGAGAAGTGTGATGAAAAATGATTTGAAACGATGGAATATGTTTTTCTTAAAAATGACTATAGTATCAGCTGTGGCATTGATTATGTCAATTTTTGCCACGGTGCCGGTGACGTCCGTGAATGTTTTTGCAGCAGTAGATTCTGTCACTACGGAGGAAGGCGAAATCACCGAGACTTACATTAATCCTGCGTATGCCGATATCATTTCAGAGGAGGACCTGAACCAGACGCAGAATGCGCAGAATGATGGAATCATGACGGCGGAAGTTGATGAATACTATGATGATATGGATGAAGCAGCTGCATATGTTCGGGCTTGTATGAAGAATCGGGAAGAGACGATTGAGATTGGGTATCAGGCAGAAGGTGTTTCGACTTCGGATGTGGATGAGATCGTGAGCATTGCGAAAGAGATTATGACAGAAGGTGTCGCTCATACTGGTGTTGCCGATGAAGGGGATTATCTAAGATGGCAATATGGTGGATATCATTTGACGATAACTCGTTTTGCAGATGAAGCGGAGACCATTTGTTATATGAATATCACTTGCACGATGACATACTACACGACGGCTGAACAGGAAGAGGTTGTCACGGAAACAGTGGATAAAGTATTGGAAAGCATGAATCTGGATTCTGCCGGAGATTATGAGATAATCAAGGCTATCTATGATTACATATGCACTAATGTGACTTATGATAATACAGATCACGATGACGATATGTTGCAGTATACTGCCTATGGCGCACTTGTTGACGGAACCGCAGTTTGCCAGGGCTATGCTGTATTGTACTATCGGATGCTATTGGAATGTGATATCGATGTGCGTTTTATCTCTGGCACGGGGAAGAGTGAAGCCCATGGATGGAATATCGTAAAGCTGGGAGATTATTATTATAATGCGGATACCACCTGGGATGCCAGCTATTATGCGAGTAATGGAATTTATAATTATTTCCTGCGCTGTGAGGATAATTTTACCAATCATACTCGGGATGAGGAATATGATACCGATGAATTTAATGCAGCTTATCCGATGAGTGATGAGGATTATCCAGTTCATTATTATGGTAGTCCTACATTCAGCTGGGTAGAAGATTATAGCACCTGTACAGCGTCTTTTACATGCACAGAAGGGGATGACACGCAGACTGTCGATTGCACGGTGAGTACAACGACGATGGAAGTAACCTGCACAACGGATGGGCAGATTATTTATACGGCAAGCTGTTCCTTTGAAGGGAAGCGCTACAGCGACGAACAGATAATAATAACGGAAGAGGCAACGGGACACTCTTATGGGAGTCCGACCTTTAACTGGTCAAATGATTACAGTAGCTGCGTAGCCACCTTCACCTGTGTGGAAGAGGACGATACACAGACAGTTGATTGCGGAGTGGATGGCAAAACTATCATAGAGGTGACTTGTACGACAGAAGGGCAGATTATTTACACGGCGACCTGTACTTTTGAGAACGAATCTTATGAAGATGATCAGACCGTGGGAATTCCGGCGACCGGTCACACATGGAACTCGGGAGAGGTAACAACCCCAGCGACAACGACAACGCCCGGCGTGAAAACCTATACATGTACAGAATGTGGCGTGACGAAAACAGAGGCTATCCCGGCGACCGGTGCCCCGGCAGCCGGAACAACGCTTACATACAATAAAATACAATATCAGGTCACGAAATCTGCCACATCTGGCGGCACAGTTTCTCTGAAAAAAGCAGCTTCGACCGTCACTTCTGTCACCGTTCCGGCGACCATCACAGTGGATGGCATCACTTACAAGGTAACAGCGATTGCCAACAAGGCCTTTAGCGGATGTAAGAAGTTGAAGACGGTGACGATTGGTAAGAATGTTACCGCCATAGGTAACAGTGCGTTCAGCGGTTGCGTGAAACTGCAGAGTGTGACAATCGGAAAAAATGTAATCTCTATCGGAAATAATGCCTTTGCAAATTGTACGAAGCTGTCGAAGATCACCATCCCGGCTAAAGTGACGACGATTGGCAAGAAAGCTTTTTATAATTGCAAGAAATTAAAGACCATCACGATCAAATCAAAGAAATTGAAATCCGTGGGGAATAAGGCGATTACCGGTATCTATAAGAAGGCTGTGATCAAGGTGCCGACCAGTAAAAAGAAAGCGTATAAGAAATTATTCTCTACAAAGACCGGATGGAAGAAAACGATGAAAGTGAAATAATGTGGTCTATTTGGGCGCTTCTGTGATATATCCTAATTATTTTCACTAAGAATAATTTCAGATGGTAAAAAGGGGATAGCTGCCCTGCAAGCGGTTATCCCCTTATTGATGTCAGGTATGCTCCGGTAGTGTACGCAAACATATCGAGGCGTTATTAGGCCATTTTCAGACATGGGTGTTGGCGTTATCATATCCACATGTCTCTTAGCAGGATTCACGAGACAAACTCGGTTCCCTGCAAGAGTCTGGCTGCCTCAATAAGATACCCATAGGAGACTGGGTCTACGATTCGCATATAAGAAAATCTTTTTGGTTTTTCCATTTTAAGCTTCTGTCCTGTGTATTCCCCTGGATTATCAATTTTAATCAGAGTTTCTTGTCCGGTCAGCATAGTTGCCGCAAGATACATCACTCTGCCAGCATATGCCCCGGCGACATCTCCACCAAATCGGCTCCCAATAATGTGGTTCCTGATTCTGGAAATGCCATCCTTGAAATATGTATAATCTGTTCCATTGGGAATTCCCCTGCTGGCGATGCAAAGGCATCCATTAATGGTATCTTTCAAAACATCTTCTGCTGAAATGGGAAGTCCTCTGTACGCCATCTCCGAATAGACAATCTGATGGTAAGATTCACAAACCTCCGCAAAATCTGTCACTTCATCAAAAAGCGATGCGCAATCATAAAGCTGCTTGATTACCTCCAGTTCCTTATCCACTCCAAACGGAATTCCTGTTGTATGTGGTGCAAACGCCGTTAGCTTATCTCCAAGGATGCCATTAACATTCGGAATACTGACGGAAAGATCTTCACCCTCTGTTAAAAGCAGTTCATTTTTTATCGGCTTTATAATGCACGTTTTGTACTGTATCTTTTCAAAAAGAACATCCAGCAGAATGGTAACGTCCCGCTCGCTCCTTGGTGAACGATACTTAAATTTGAAATGCCTCTTCTCAATATCATTCTTGCCAACACGGATATGTTCCTCCACATCCAGAAACGGAAATATTTCTCCTGCCCTGCGGATATAATCATCGATATCCGTTTCCGGCTCCACGATAATGTCAATATCGGTACTCAATCTCCTTGGACGATCGAGCAGCAACATGAGAGCGGTTCCGCCTTTAAAACAAAACGGAAGTCCTACCCGACTAATTGCTTCCAGGAGACCAAACGCGTAAACCACTCTCTCAAGTAGCGTGGGATCATTCCCTGTTTTCTTATACAGGTCACTGATATACTCTGATGTATACATAGTTTTTGAAAGCATCTTATAATTTCCCTCCTGCGTATCTCTTAACCAGTTCCACCTTCCCCCTGCGACCCGCATATCGATTCAGTCTTCTACGTTCCACCTGATAGCTCTCTATCATATTCGCGTATATAAAAGGAACCTCCGAGGGGCTAAATGTTGCCGCAATACTTTTATCCGCCACAATATCCACCAGCAACTTCTCTGAGGTCATTTCATGTGGTTTCTCCTTTGACATCGGTGCCTGACTGACCAACTCCAAAACGACAATACAATCTCTCGTCCAGTATCTCTCAAATTCATTTTTTCTCGGTTTGTAGAGCACACTTCCGGTATACTCCTGCTGCAATTCATCAAAGATGTAGGAACTTACATCCCTTTCCACCTGAACGTATACTGTGTTTTGAGCAATCTGATGATTTAAAAACTCATTTAGTAAAACACTTTCAAAAATGACAAAAGTAAGCTCCGGATATTTATCTTCTAGTTTTTCTATGATTTCCATACATCTGTCAGAATAAACCGGTCTGTACACAGGAAGCTCATCCCGCTGAACTGTTACATAGGCATTGTAGTCCGCACGGAAGAGCATCTGTTCTTTCTGCAAATTGTACAGTGTCCATCGAAATGCGCTCTCGCTCAAATCTTCTTTTTCGGCACAAAAAATTTGAAACAATTCTTTACGACGATAGGTTCTTTTATCTGAAAGATGTCCTAACGCCTGATTAGTCCACATAAGCCTCGCCTCCTTTAGGCGTTTTGTCAATTTTTTTATTTTTTGACGCAACACTTATAGTAACATACTTCTGCGCGAATAGCAAGCGCTACGTCAATTTTTTTATTTTTTGACGTAACGCTAGTCAGAAGCACTTGAGCAATAATTTAAGTTTTTTTCCAAAACTTGCGGAGAAATATATAATACTCAGAGTAACAATATCCATCTATACAAATTTTATATGAATAATGATCTATACTTCTGTTCATCACCATATATCTCAATAATATTCTTTAATACTGTCAAAAAATCTCCTTTATTATTTCTTATTATTGGAGAGTAACAAATCGAATCTTTATAATAGTCCGGAAGGATGCCAAAATCTATTTTCTCACTATCTGCTATTTTTTTTAATTCATATAAAATAACAGCACGTGAATCATTCATCGCTCTGCAAAAAACAACTTCACAATCAGTATAAATCACATGGTCTATATCAACATTCACTTTACAACCATATTTTTTATACAACATAACCAGATATAAGTTGCGAATCAAATTCAGGCCTTCCACTATCTTACCAAAACGCGCTTTTAATTCTCGTGAATTCAAATCCTCTACTGATAATGTATGTCCAATTTTAAGATCATTTCTTCCGATATTGATGTTTGAAATTGTTTCAGTAATTGCCTCCTCAAAATCCTCCAATGAACATTCATATTGAAAATCTACAGTAAACGATGGTCTATTAAAGTAATGTAACAATTCTTCTAAAACGATTTTATCAGTCACTGGCAATGGCAATGTATCAATATTGTCAGATATACACTTATAGACTTTTATAAAGCGATCATTATCATTGTCAAATAGGCCCTCTATATCAGAAAACAAATCATTAAACGTTATTATATCTTCTTCCTTAAATCTTCCATGAGAAATAGTATTTATCTTTTCCAGCGTCTTTTTCTTGAAGTTTATTTTTTTGTCCATTGAAATACATACAAAAATTACACGATTACTGAACATATCTGCAACCAACTTTCCAGCTACAGCATTCCTTTTGTCAAATATTATCCTGTATGTATCTATCACTTTTTTAGAGCTACAAGTCGAAGTTACTTGTATCCCTATACCTCTTGCCTCATTTCCTAAGTCAATGCCCGGAAAATTCTTTTTTCTTTTATTCATATCTTCACAATTATACTCATACATGATGTTTAAAAGATCTCTAAGAAATCCCTCTGCAATTATATTTATATCTTGCAAATTATTATCTCCACAAAACTTTACATACGAGCATAAATGATCCAATCGTTCCCCAATATATGCAAGCTTTTCTTGACGTTTCATTAGTATTCTCCCTCTTTAATTCTTCCTAATTTTACGCAAACTTCGCAATGACAGCTGTGCGCGAACTGGTCCACGACAGCGACCTTGTCGATCGTATATCTATCCTGACAGAGGATCAGGCAGTCTCTTGCCAGGGTACCGGGATCGCAGCTGACGTAGACGATGCGCCGTGGAGCCATCGTGATCATGGTGTGGAGAAGGGAAGCTTCGCAGCCTTTTCGTGGCGGGTCAACGACGATGACATCGGGGCGAATGCCTGTCCGCGCGTACTCGGCAGGGACGATTTCCTCAGCCTTGCCGACATAGAAGGTGACATTATCCATGCCGTTGATGGCAGCGTTGTTTCGGGCATCAGCGATCGCATCCGGGACGATTTCCACGCCATAGACATGTTTTGCCCTTTGTGCGAGGAAGAGGGAGATGGTGCCGATGCCGCAATACAGATCCCAGACGATTTCCTCTCCAGTCAGGCCGGCGTATTCCAGAGCCTTGGAGTAAAGTACTTTGGTCTGGACTGGATTGACCTGGAAAAAGGAGAGAGGCCCAATCTGATAGCGAATGTCTCCAATATAATCTTCAATATATGGCTTGCCCCACAGGGTCCGGCAGGCGCTGCCAAGGATTCGGTTCGTCCTGTCCGTATTGGTATTGATCAGGATACTTGTCATGCCAGGAATGGCCGAAAGCCGGGAAATGAGGGCGGAAATGTGTTTCAGCTGTTCCTTTTTCCCGTTTATGACCAGACAGACCATGATTTCGCCCGTGACGAAGCCGACGCGGGTGAGGATGTGACGCACCAGCCCTGTGTGGGTCTTCTCATCGTAGGGCTGTATGTTATTTTTTCGAAGGTAATTCAGTATGATTTCTAAAATGTCCTTATTCACTTTTGCCTGAATCAGACAATCCGTGTTTGGGATGATGGTGTGGGTGTGGCCGGCATAAAATCCCGCTGTAATCTGGCCCTTTTTGTCCAGACCGACCGGGTATTGGGCTTTATTACGGTAATGCCAGGGGGAATCCATCGCATAGATGGGTTCCATTTTCTTTTCAATGTCTGGAAAACTGCCGATGCGCTGAAGGCAGTTCGACACCTGACGCCATTTAAACTTCTTCTGCTGTTCGTAGGAAAGCTGCTGAATCTTACATCCGCCGCATTGCCTCGCTACCGGGCAGGGAGCCTCGACCCGGTCCGGCGAAGGTTCCAGGATTGCCAGTAGTCGACCGTAGCCATAATTTTTTTTCAACTTGGTGATGGAGATTTTTACCCGATCGCCGATGACAGTGTCTTTAACGAATAAGGGGAAGCCCTGGTATTTGCCAAGGCCTTCCCCATCTTTTGTGAAGTCTTCGATTGTCAGCAGAATCTCCTGATTTTTTTTTAATTCCATAACTTGCTCCTGTTGATGCAAAAAAGATTCCTGATGGTATCAAAATCTTTCATATTAGTATCTGTAAAAACAGTAAAATGCGAATGTCAATCCGATAAAGCAGGGACAGAAAGGTCTGCCACTGTTATTTAGCAGATGGTGCACTGGTGCCTCGGATATTGCTTTCGAATAATTTATTATAGCCGCGCCATTCGCCGCTCTGGTGATTCTCCTCAGCCAGAGCCTCGATGAAGGATTCCATTTTGGCATCGGTGTTGTCAGCAAAATTCAGAGCCAGAGCCTCGATCAGGGCAGGCTTTTTTGGAGAACCGTATTCTAATTCCCCATGGTGAGCCAGAATACAATGCTTTAATTCATTGGCCAGTTTTGTCGGGAAGTTGGGAATCTTTTTAATCTTTTCGTCGATCATGATCGTTCCCATGACGATGTGGCCGATAAGCTGTCCCTCGTCGGTGTAATCATTTTCCGGAAAATCGGACAGGTCGTGGATCTTGCCTATGTGATGGCCGATGGCAGGGGTAATCAGAATATCGCGGTTTAACACCGGATATTGTGTGCAATAGAAATCGCACATTTTTGTTACATTTAATGTGTGTTCCAGCAGACCACCCATAAATCCGTGATGCACCCGCTTGGCGGCAGAATGCTCCTTAAACTTCTGCGCAAAGGCTTTATCACCGAAAAATGCGACGAGAAGCTGACGCAGATATATGTTCTGTACATGGTTGATATAACCGGTCAGTTCTTTATACATGGTGGTAATATCCCGAGCTGTGCACGGGATATAATCCTGCGGCGCGAATTCACCCGATTTCGCCCGGCGCAGGCGCCGCACATTTAGCTGGAGATTACCCTGGAAACTCGTGACATTTCCTTCAATTCGTACATAATCCATCTGCTCGAAATTATCTATGCCATTGTTCAGCTCCCATATTTTCGTATCTATGACTCCAGTCTTATCCTGGAGGATTAAAGAATAATAAGTTTTACCCGCTTTTGTTTTTGCAATATTTTTGGATTTGCAAAGATAAATATCAGAGATGGAATCTCCCTCTCTGAATTCATTAATATAACGCATGATGTTTCCTTTCTAGTTCAGTTGTTCGAGCTGTTATGTTTGCGTACAGGCAAATATAGCCAAAAATTATTATACTCTAATTTTTCATTGATAACAAGAGATATGTTATAATAATATATCAATATATTTGGGGTACCAGGATGAAGAGAGAGGTCAGTGAAGAAGTCGTTTCCCAAACGAGCAAGGATATCAGAGGATGATATCATCTCCAAATAGATATGGTAAAAATAGGAAAACTATATTATTTGTAATGATACGGATATTTCATTAATTATTTACGGTTCTGGTAGTTCTTAAAATTATTTCTAATTTCTGGTTGGCTTTTTTGAAATTTGTGTTATACTATTAAAGTAAGGGTTATTATTGACCGCGCGGTTGTCCGGCGGGATGGATGATATGCTTACATCGATATAATAAGTGATTTAAAATAACGAACGAGAGGAGATTTACGATGCAGAGTACAGGAATTGTCAGAAAGCTTGATTCACTGGGGAGGATTACATTACCGATGGAGCTGAGAAAGAGCTTTGATATCGGGGAAAGGGAACCATTGGAGATATTTACAGAGGAAGATAAGATTATTATCAAGAAGTATAATCCGAGTGATATCTTCACCGGACAGTGCGAGGATCTGATTGAGTATCGTGGAAAGAAGGTTTCCAGAGATTCCATCCGCGAGCTTGCAAGGATTGCAGGTTTTACTCTGTCGGAATAAAAGATTTGACATAGTATCCCAGGATATTAGAGTTAGGAGATATTCCGAGACAGGACGTCGATATAAATTTGACGTACCTTGTAATGATGAAGAAGACAGATCATGTTTCCGTGGTCTGTCTTTTTATTTTATAGGAAACTTTCTATTCGGTAATTGTGCATTTGGAATAAAATATTGAATGAAATGTTAATTATTTGTGTCAATATGTACATAATAATGTGATAAATGTTATTTGTGACGTAACGAAAGATAACACTTCTGTTATGGTTATTTGAGGGAAAATCTTCTATAATATAATATAAAGTTATTACTTACAGAAAATATTTTTGACAGCATACTCTAGATTGCTGTGAACAGGAGGGATTCTTATGAAGAAAAAAGTATTGACATCAATTACAGGGTTAGTAATGGCTGTTGCCTTGAGCTTTGCAGTTGCAGCGATGCCGGTTGATGCCGCTTCGGTGAATGTGACGAAAAAGATGAGCACGGATAAGAATCTGAAACGAATCACGAAAATGGTCGCGGCCTATACTACGGCGATGAATCTCAGTGCCAATGCGTCTGATACGCAGACGACCGTGAAGCTGAATAATCAGAATAAGCTGTCCATTGCAGCTTTTGTCCGCTATTATTATAAGGACGATTATGGATATACGGCGAAGGAACTCAAGAATGAGACGAAAAATTTGTTCGGAAAACAGGCCAGCACGAAAGTAATCGGTAGCAGTGATAACAATAATCTGCTGGTTTGCAGTGCCGATCAAACCTTTGTTCGGGAAGCCTATATGTACTGCGGTGGTGATTTTGGTGATTGTATCCCCGGATATAAGATTAAGAAGATTACACAGCTGAAAAAGAATGTTTATCAGATAGAGATAAAAAATAAATACAGCGTTTATGGGGAGAAGGGATCCACTTCAGCGGGTACGACGATTTTGAAGGTGAAAAAGAGTGCGAAGTCAAGCTATGGCTACATTATCAAAAGTATTCAATATTCCAGATGAATATTCTTTCATGACCTTTCCATAGAGATGGAAGTTTCCTTTAACGAAAAAAGAGGCTGTCGCTGGACAGCTTCTTTTTTTGCTGTAAAGGGAACAGATACTGCCTTTTGTTTTATAGCGGCAGGCAGGAATATGGCACTATAGATTTCTCTGTGCTTCGCACTCCAAAAATGTTCACACTTTTTTCACAAAAAGTTAGCACTCACCTCTTGACGTGGCTAACAATAGGTGTTATATTACGTATAGAACAAAAAGAAGGAACGAAAGATAAACCAAAGAGTTCCTAATCGAATCGTGATATCTTCCGAAACATAAAGTTGTTTGTTCGATCCGAAGATAACACATGTTCACGAAAGCAGAAGCAGATTACAGTAGTAGATTACGATAGTAAGGAGATACGAGAGGAGCGATGACCGATGTTGATGACAAATGTATTTGGCGATAGTTTTTTTGATGACTTTTTTAACGACGTTGCAGGTAATGATAAAAGGGGTGGAAAGAAAATGTATAGCGGAGATGTGAATCATATGATGAGAACGGATATCAGAGAGTGTAAGGATGGCCATCATCTGGAGATTGATCTTCCCGGATATAAAAAAGAAGATATTCAGATTTCTCTGGAAAAAGGATATCTGACCGTCAAGGCCGTGAGAAAGGCCGAGAGCGAGCAGAAGGACGGGGAGAAGGGGCGTTACATTTGCAGAGAACGGTACGTCGGCTCCTGCAGCAGAAGCTTTTATGTCGGTGATGTCGTGAGACAGGAAGATATCAAGGCAGAGTTTAAGGATGGCATCCTGAAGATATTTGTGCCTAAGATGGAGAAACATGCGGTAGAAGAGAATAAATTCATCAGAATCGAGGGATAATGTAGAGGCATCGAGATGTCACGGAGCGCGTAGTGATACAGCAAAGACATTGAGAAGATGCAGTGGATGCAGTGATGTTGCAGAGACCTTAATAAGAGTATACAAAATATTGAAGAAATGTAGAGCGGACGGAGGATCAGGTCTATGCCTTGAAGAATCCAGCAGACTACATTGATTGTCAAAGATTCCATGTGAAGGATGTACAAAGAAGGTGATGATATTGAAATCGAAAAGAGATTATTATGAGGTTCTCGGCATTAACAAAAATGCCGATGCGTCCACCATAAAAAAGGTCTATCGAAAGATGGCCAAGAAATGTCATCCGGATACGAATCCTGGCAATAAAGAAGCTGAGGAACGATTTAAAGAGATTACAGAGGCTTATGAAGTTTTGAGTGATGATGAGAAGCGTAAGCTGTATGATCGCTATGGGCATGTCGCTTTTGATGAGAGTGCATCCGGCGCCTATGAACAGGCAAAGAATGGGCGGGTTCCGGGAGTACCATTTCGAGGGCGGAAGCATGAATATGGATGACCTGTTCAACGATTTGTTTGGAAGTGCTTTTCAGGGATCAGATTTTGGAGGATTTCACAGTAACAGCGGTCAGAATGGTTTCGGAGGATTCGGGAACTACAGTTATCAGGATCGTTCCGATGGATCTGGCGGCCGCAGTTATCAATATACGAGTTATGAAAACCATTTTGGCGGAAATACATTTTCCAGGAAAGGGGAGAACCTGAATGCGGATATCGAAGTGACATTTGAGGAGGCCGCATTCGGCGGGAAAAAGGTGATTCACCTTAGAGATCAGAACAATGGTTCCTTGCAGTCCTATGAAGTGAACATTCCGGCCGGGATAGAATCCGGCAAGAGTATCCGCCTGCGAGGCAAGGGGATGCCCGGCAGCGGAGGCGGTGAAGCGGGAGACCTGATCTTAAAGGTGAAGGTAAAAGAAAAACCGGGATTTCGCCGGGAAGGGGCAGATATTTATACGACGGTATCCGTACCGTTTGTGGCTGCCGTCTTCGGAGGAGAAGTACCCGTTATAACGATAGATGGTAAAGTTTTATGTACGATCAAGGCAGGTACGCAGTCCGGGACGAAGATTCGTCTGAAAGGAAAGGGCGTTGCCGTCTCGGGAAACCCGCAGAAGCGGGGTGACCAGTATGCCGTTGTTGAGATAGAGGTGCCGACGAATCTCAGTCCGGAAGCCAGGCGCAAGCTGAAAGAATTTGACCGGGCGTACAAGAAAGGGAAAGGATTCGGAAGCGGCAGTGCAGCTTAATGAATCAGCATGTGCTAACAGAATATGATTTGATATAAGAAGGAGGAAATGATTATGTTGATGCCTAGTGTTTTTGGAGATAGTTTATTTGATGATTGGATGGATTTTTCTTTCCCGACAGTAGATAAGACATTTTATAATAATGCCCAGGGAATGATGAGAACGGATGTGAAAGAGACAGAGCAGGGCTATGAAGTAGATATTGAACTGCCCGGATATCACAAAGAGGATGTGAAAGCTCAGCTGAAAGATGGATATCTGACAGTGCAGGCTGTAAAAAATGTGAATAATGACACCAAGGATGAAAATGGGACTTATGTCAGAAGAGAACGCTACAGCGGCTCCATGAGCCGGCGCTTCTATGTCGGAGAAAATGTAACCGAAGAAGATATCCACGCAAAATTCGAAGATGGTATTTTGAAGCTGGCTTTTCCGAAGAAGGATAAAAAGCAGGTAGAACAGACGAATTATATCGCCATTCAGTAATATTCTTGTATTCCTATGCTACGCCGCTTGTCATGGCGACAGCCCCAAAACGGGGCTGCCGCCGGCAGGCGGTTTTTTGTGTTATAGGAATCTTCATTTCTGTAACATATAAAATAATCTACCTTTACAGTAATGCAAAAAAATGTCTTAGGAAGGAAAGGTTTTGCATTGACCGGATCCGGTGAAAATGTTACGATTTTACATAATTCTTTATGTAAGGTTTCCCTATGATTTTCCAGACAGGAGCGGACGATATGGCAAAGAAGTGTATCGGCCTCATCGAGGCGAAAGGGCTTGCCGCTGCCATTGAAGTAGCAGATACGGCGGTAAAGTCTGCGGATGTGCGCTTAATTGGATATGAATACTCTGGTTATGACGGTATGATCGTCGTAAAGATTGAGGGTAAGGTCGGCGCGGTACAGTCAGCGATTGCCGCGGCAAGACTTGCCGTCAATAAGGTTCATGGCCTTGCATATTCTTTTGCCACTATGGGAGAGGTCGTTCAGAAGTCCACATTGGATGAATCCGTCGATGATATTTTGATTCATAACAAAAATACCGTTGGCGATCCGCTTCAGGTTGCCTCTGGCAAACGTCCGCAAGGCACTACCCGTCAGGCCAAGTGGGTCGGTCACTGGGAACAAAAAGGTGCCTATATTCGTGAATAAGATTTATTTTTAACCTATTTTACTGCCGACAGGGATGTCTTGTCGGCAGTTTTTTATTTTTAATGAGAATGATATTTCCGTCCGTACATTTCATCCAACTGTACGGACGATTATTGAGATTCAGAAGTTTCCGTCCGTA
>JAJQDO010000287.1:19198-42631 GCA_021202175.1 Clostridiales bacterium
TACATTTCATCCAACTGTACGGACGATTATTGAGATTCAGAAGTTTCCGTCCGTACATTTCATCCAACTGTACGGACGATTATTGAGATTCAGAAGTTTCCGTCCGTATATTTCATCCAACTGTACGGACGATTATTGAGATTCAGATATTTCCGTCCGTGCATTTCATCCTACTGTACGGACGATTATTGTGATTCAGAAGTTTCCGTCCGTGCGTTCGTCTATCAGATATGAGCTCTTTATGTGATTTTGTCATTTCCATATGTTTTTGGACTCCACCATCCCGTGATAAATAACTGGATCGTAATATAATATGGAGATAAGATGAAGATAATGGTGAAGATAATACAATTGCCATATTGACAAAATATAGCGGCTATTATATAGTAGTGCTGAATGGTACTACGACCGATATATTCTATTTGTGATGGAAAGGAACTACAGAGTGCAGCGAAAAAACGAGATGATATGGCAGCAGACAGGAGGCGGACAGATGGGAGACAGTACGACAACAGATACCATTGAATTACTGACTTGTTTCGGGCTGACCAGACAGGAGGCCAGAGTGTATTCTCTCCTGCTGACAGAGGGTGCACTCAGCGGTTATGAGGCGGCGAAGCGGACAGGAATATCGAGGTCTAATGCTTACGGTTCTCTGGCCGGACTGGTGGATAAGGGTGCAGCCTGTGTTCTTGAGGAACAGTCGGTGCGGTACCAGGCGGTTCCGATAAAAGAGTTTTGTGCTAATAAATTGCATTTTCTGAGAGAAGCCGCAGATGTTCTCGAACAGAAGATTCCGAAAGAGATGCCCGAGAATGAGCATTACATCACGATTCGCGGACGCCGCAACGTGGAAGATAAGTTTCGAAATATGCTTCGTGAGGCAGAAAAGAGGGTGTATCTTTTTGTGCCGGGGTCGATGCTGCGCCTGTATCAAAAAGAGTTAGAGGAACAGATTCAAAAAGGGCATAAAGTGGTCATCCTTACCGAAGGACCATATGAACTGGAAGGCGCGCTGATTCATTTTACGAATCGTGGAGGAAATTTTATCCGGCTGATTACAGATTCTTCCTATGCCATCACCGGTGAACTGCAGGACGAAACACACACAACCTGTCTGTACTCGTCGAACCCAAACCTGGTAAAGCTCATGAAAGACGCTCTGGCAAATGAGATTCGGCTGATTCAGATGACGACATGAATGGTATTTAGCGAACTATATGGTATTTAGCGAACTATATAGGATGAATCGAGGGTTTGGACGTCAGAGGATTCCCATTTCTGATGACTGTATAATTATAGTGAACGACAAAAATAATTTGTCGTTCACTATAAAGATGATGCGCACGATAGCACAAGGAATGGCTGCTTAGGCAGCCTGCGATCGGCGTGATCGTAAACGACATAAAGTCGTTTACTATATTTTGTAAAATATGTATGATATAAAAGAAAGATAGAGAGGACGAATCACATGGAGAAAAAACCTTTTGTAACCAAAGAACAATTGGATGAGATTGTGGCGAAATATCCTACACCGTTTCATTTATACGATGAAAAGGGGATTCGGGAGACAGCGCGCAATCTTTATAAGGCCTTTTCGTGGAATAAGGGTTTTAAAGAATATTTTGCGGTAAAGGCCACACCGACCCCGGCGATATTGAAGATTTTAAAGGAAGAAGGATGCGGCACGGACTGTTCGTCCCTGACGGAATTGATGATGAGCGATCGCTGTGGTTTTGCTGATGGGGAGTCCATCATGTTTTCTTCTAACGAGACGCCGGCGGAGGAATTCATACTGGCGCAAAAGCTGGGAGCCATCATCAATCTGGATGACATCACGCATATCGATTTCCTGAAAGAGGCTTGCGGTATTCCGGAACGAATCTGCTGCCGCTATAATCCAGGTGGCATTTTTTCTCTGGGCACGGACATTATGGACAACCCGGGAGACGCCAAGTACGGCATGACGAAGCCGCAGATTTTTGAGGCGTTCAAACGGCTGAAACGGGAAGGCGTCAAAGAGTTTGGTATCCATTCTTTCCTGGCGAGCAATACGGTATCGAATGAATACTATCCGGTGCTGGCTGTCATCTTGTTTAATCTGGCAGTGGAGCTGAAGGAGAATCTGGATGTGGATATCCGTTTTATTAATCTTTCCGGAGGAATCGGTATTCCATACACACCGGATAAGGAACCGAACGATATTTTTGCCATCGGCGAGGGTGTCCGCAAAGCATATGAGGAGATTCTTGTTCCGGCCGGTATGGGCGATGTGAAGGTTTTCACGGAGCTGGGGCGTTACATGCTCGGACCGAATGGACATCTGGTTGTCAAAGCGATTCACGAGAAGCATACATATAAAGAATACATCGGCGTGGATGCCTGCGCCTGCAATCTCATGCGTCCGGCTATGTACGGCGCCTATCATCACATCACGGTCATGGGCAAAGAAAATGAGCCCTGTGACCATATGTATGATGTCGTGGGCTCTCTTTGCGAAAATAATGATAAATTTGCCATTGACCGCAAGTTGCCAAAGATTGACATTGACGATCTTCTGGTCATCCATGATACCGGCGCGCATGGATTTGCCATGGGATATAACTATAATGGCAAGCTGAAGAGTGCAGAGATTCTTCTGCAGGAGGACGGCAGCGCGAGAATGATTCGCCGTGCGGAGACGCCGGAGGATTATTTCGCGACGATAGAAGGCTTTGACTTCTGATCGTTTTCCGCGCAGTATTTCGTTTCCTGATCGTCTCTCGTGTAGTATTTCACTTCCGGATCGTTTTAGTATAGGATATGGAGATGGTTTTTTAGGCTGCGTAGTTGACAAGCTGCTGTTCATGCAGGCTCATGGACAGTAATTTGACATCACGCAGCCTGTTTGTATTGTCGTGATCGGTCTAGTGTGCCGTATCAGATCAGTTGAAAATGCTTCATGGCAAGCCAGATGCCGTCTCGGTCAACCGGTGTTGTCACGTAGGAAGCGATTTCCAGGATATCCGGCGTGGAATTTCCCATGGCCACGCTGTTTTTTACATGGCGAAACATCGGCAGATCGTTGGTGCTGTCGCCGAATATGTAGCAGTTGCCCAGAGAACCGCCCAGATGTTCCACCAGAAGATCGATGCCGGTCGCTTTGGTACAGTGCCGAGGCGTTACCTCCCCAAAATTATAAGTGACCGGTCTTTCCTCTCGCGTACAGAAAAAATAATCCCCGATTTCCCGTTCGAAAGCCGCAAAATCACTGGATTTGGATGTGTAGATGACGAATTTATCGAAATTGTGTTCCTCATCATCAAAGGTCCGCAAAGAATCTGCGGGAGAGTGATTGTCAAGATAGGTTTTTTGCAGCATGATAATAGGAGGGAACGGTTCGATTCCGCTGTCATAAAAGCAGGCGTCATGCCCTTCATAGACGGCCTGAATGCCGGTTTTGCGAAGGATATCCCTGAGTCCGCGCCTTATATTTTCCGGTATGATGTTGTGAAAAATCGTTTCTCCATGAACAATGATTTCCGTCCCACACCCGCACAGATAGCCGTCAAAGGGGAAAGCCTTGATGGACTCCGGCAGGAAGGAATAGGTGCGGCCGCTGTTGATGAATAAGGCGTGGCCGTTTTTTTGTGCTTGTTCTAAGGCCTTGATCGTGCTGTCCGGGATATATCCGGGAACTCCTCCCGCAAGCAATGTACCGTCAATATCAAAAAATAGTATTTTATTATTCATAATGTCCTCCTGGGATGTAAACAAATAATATTCGGCTGTAACTTTAATCTTAAAAGGAATTATTCTCTATAGAATTAAAAATGATTCATCATAAATGTACCATCGAACGTCGCGGTAAAAATATCGGGACATCCTTGAATCTTTGCTATGTTATTATGATTATAAATAAGAACACGAAAAATTGCAATGACCAAAGAGTCTGGTGTGTACAGTTACGAATCGAGCGAGAGATTACAAAAAAGTCATGACGATTGTTGGCGAAAACGGAGAATTGTGGTATGATATTTCATTATCGCAGTGAAAGAACATATAATAATCACTATGAAAAGAAAAAACATGCAGGGCAAAAGTTGTAAATGACAGGCATGGATGGTTATAATGAAAGGAAGGAAGATAATTATGGGCAATCCAATCGTAACGATTACTATGGAAAATGGAGATGTGATGAAGGCGGAACTGTACCCGGATATTGCCCCGAACACGGTAAATAACTTTATTTCTCTGATTAACAAAGGGTTTTATGATGGGCTGATTTTCCATCGGGTCATTAAAGGGTTTATGATTCAGGGTGGATGTCCGCAGGGAAATGGCATGGGTAATCCCGGCTACAGCATCAAAGGAGAGTTCAGCCACAATGGATTTCCTAATCCGTTGAAACATGATGCCGGCGTGCTTTCCATGGCTCGTTCCATGATGCCGGATTCCGCTGGCTCGCAGTTCTTTATCATGCATAAACCGGCTCCGCATCTGGACGGCGAATATGCCGCGTTTGGCAAGATTATCGAAGGCATGGATGTGGTAGATAAGATTGCCTCGGAGAAGACATTTCGTGATTCTCCTTACAAAAAGCAGGTGATGAAGTCTGTGACGGTGGATACTTTTGGAGTGGAATATCCAGAGCCGGAAATCATTGCCAGATAATCTCCGGGAGATTGTACAGAAGGTAAAGGAAAGGATGTAAACTGGTACATTCGTCGGAAGGTTTTGCAATGTACGTAATAAAGAAATGCAATAAAAAAGGGCAGGGAATGGATTTCCTGTCCTGTTTTGTGTGCGCCTTTCGGCGCACACTCTATGTAAAGATTCTCTCAGAGGACAGCGGGTTAGAGAAGGAAAAAACATAATTGCTGTCATGGTATGGAATCTTGTTATTATATTACATCCTGTTATAAAACTATAACAGGAAGATTATAAGGTAAACGGTTCGATGTCGTCTGCAACACAAGGTGCGATCTCATCGTTATATATATTAAGGCACAGCGGATGAGAAATGTCCAGTGCAAAGATTCCCATGACTGATTTCGCATTGACACAGGAACAACCGGATATCAACTCAAAGCGGCCATTATATTTGTTAATGATGTGTACGAATTCTTCTATCTTTTTAAATGAATCAATGCTGACAGTTGCCGTGACCATTGTTCTTCCTCCATTTGTCCTTCGTATCTGTCATAATCTTCCCCTATGGTACAATTATTGTAATCAAACAATCTTATCAGCTCTTCCAGACAGCAGGTCATTCGACTGATGTGAGTAAGGTTCCATGGTAGCTACCCGCAAAATATCTGTTGGAAAAACCTGAATTATTTTTTTCAAGCATATGTTATCACTTCAAAAGAAAAAATCAAGATGAAAAATTAACATATTTTTTGCTGGGAAGGCATAGCCTTAATAGGAAATGTGACGAGGGGACAAATCTGTTTTATGAAAAAATTGCAATATCAGCAGACGGATTTTCAGGGAAATTGTGAAAATGCCGTATGGAGTGAAGAATATTATAGTTATCTGGTTGATTATCTGTTCAGCGATCATCTGCTTCAGGGGAAGCATGATGTTTCGTGTGTGGAGCCTCTTGGATATAACGAGGCCATCGTTTATATCAGGAAGGAGAATGCATCAGAATCCTTTTTGAACAGCGAACCGGCACTGGGATATGACCAGATTCCCCGATGTTACGGATTGATGGACATGGGAGAGCTGCGGGAAACCGGTGTATTGCGTCTGCAGCAGTCTCCGCAGTTTGGGCTGCGAGGGCAGGGCGTGTTGGTTGCGATCATTGATACCGGGGTATCGCTGACGGATTCCCTCTTTTTATATGAAGATGGGACAACGAAGGTTGTCGCTTACTGGGATCAGGGAGATCAGGATGGGCGAAAGCCAGAGGGGTACCCTTTTGGGACGGAATGGACACGGGAGGAGATAGATGCTCTGATAGCTGGTAATATATCTCGTAACGCAGCTGATTATATTCCCGGCGGTGTGACGAAAGATGCCTCATATGGTATAGATGGCGATTTGACCGATGGTGATTATGGTGATACTGAAATGGGGAACTACACCTTACCCGATGATGAGAACGGGCACGGCACTTTTCTGGCGGCAGTGGCTGCGGGAAGGGAGGACGCGGAAAGTGGATTTTCCGGCGTGGCGCCTGACAGTGAGCTGATCGTGGTGAAATTGAAACGGCCGAAGCAGTACCTGTTGGATTTTTATTCGATCGAGGATTCGGTATGGGCCTGCCAGGAGGACGATGTACTGCTGGCGATTCGTTATGTGCTGGATGTGGCAACCCGTCTGAAACGACCGGTATCCATCTGTCTGGGGATTGGAAGTAATATGGGCGGTCACAGCGGAACCGGAAGTTTGGAGCGATATATTTCTGCCATCAGTCTGTTGCCTGGCGTTTCCGTGCATATTGCTTCCGGTAACGAGGGTATCAGCGGGCATCATTATCATGGGGAAGTGCCTGCCGGACAGTCTTACACGGAGGTGGAGTTCCATGTGGAAGAAGAGGAGAACGGTTTTGTGATGGAGCTATGGGGAAACGTGCCGGTTACTTTTTCCATTGGTTTGCTCTCTCCGGGCGGAGAAAATGTAGAGAGAATCCAGTTAAAACTCAATGAAACACGCAGTATCCGTTTCTTCCCGAAAAATACGGTGCTGCGAATTCGATCTTATACAGGAGAGACTGCCAGTGGCGAACAGGTGATACGGATGAATTTCCGTCATCCTGTTGCCGGGGTGTGGCGGTTGTTCGTCTATGCCACAGGAAATGGAGCTCGTTCCTTTGACTTGTGGATGCCTATCAGCAACTTTTTAAAAGAAGAAACATTTTTCCTTAGCGCCAGTGCCGATGAGACCATCACTTCCCCGGGGGATGCTCTTTACGGCATAACCTACGTTCCTTACGATATCAGTACGGACAGTCTCTATGTTCGTGCCAGCCGAGGATATACGAGAGACGGTCGTGTCAAGCCGGATCTGGCGGCACCAGGAGTAGCCGTTGCCATTCCTGGGCAGACATTTCGCAATCAGGCATCCAACGGCCAGACATCTTCCAGCCAAATATCTTCAGATCAGATTTTTCCCGTTCAGACATCCCGTCAGATTATCAGGAGTGGCAGCAGTGTGGCCGCCGCTTTTGGGGCAGGAATCGGCGCGTTGATGCAGGAATGGGCTTTGGTAAAAGGAAATAATCCTTCTTTGAATGGGCAGAATATGCGGTTTTATCTGACGCAGGGCGCCAATCAGACACAAGCATATGATTACCCTAACCGGGAATGGGGCTATGGGACGGTAAATATATACGATGCATTTTTGTCTTTGCGGCGATAATAAAGGAAACCTTGTTTCTGTAACATAAAATCAGCATAAAATCACTCTGTTCAGTTTTAAGTTATTATGCTATACTTTAAAACTGTTATTGGGTCAGATAAAATGATTGAGACAGGAAAACTATAATGCCAGAGATAAGGAGAAAGAGGATGAATCTTGATATAAAAAACCATGATATAAAATTAGTCGCTGTGGACATGGATGGAACCTTGCTGGACAGTGAGAAGAATATTCCGGTAGATTTTGTGCCCTGGGTACAGACTCACCCAGAGATTCAGACGGTGATTGCCAGTGGGAGACAATACTATAAATTGAAGGAAATGTTCCCGGAGATAGCCGAGCGCCTTATGTATGTGGCGGAAAATGGCAGCTTTGTATTTCGGCAGGATAAAATGATCTACAGCAACACGATGACCAGGGAAGATGTGAGATGGTGTATCGATACCTTTGATTCTGTGGAGGGATGTCACCTGGTGCTTTGCGGTGAGAAGTCCGCTTACATGAAGCATGCGTCAAAATATGTGGAAGATAACGGGCATATGTATTATGCAAGGCTGGCATTTGTTGATTCTCTTTATGATAGTATAGATAAAGATAATTTTGCGAAGGTGGCTCTTTTTGAGGAACATGCCGGAGCGGAGAAAATGTTCCGGGAACTGCCGTCCATGCCGTCTCATCTGGCTCCGGTTCTTTCTGGAAACAGCTGGATCGATTTCGCCAATGTATCGGTGAGTAAGGGTGCTGCCATGGAAGCGATTCAGAAAGCCCTGGACATTGATAAAAATGAATGCATGGCTTTTGGGGACTACATGAATGATTATGATCTGCTGATGAGCTGTGAAGAAAGTTACGCTATGAAAAATGGGCACCCGAAACTGAAAGATGCGGCAAAATATGTCACGGAATATACGAATGATGAGGACGGGGTCATGAGAATTCTCAGGGAACTGGAATAAGTATGACGGAATATTAAAAGAGACGCCCTGTTTAACAGAGTGTCTCTTTGCGTCTAATGGTTCAATGAATTCGAATTTGCAATATTCTGCAAGGTGTTCATCTGGCAGGAATCCGACTAATCCATGTAATGAACTCTTGACTCATCATAGCGGTCCTGCTGCGGGCCAACTTTGACCGGATAACCTACTGGGATGAGTGCGAAAGCTTCCAGTCCAGTTGGCAGGTTTAAGACCTTGCGGACTTTGGACATGCGGTCTTCTAATGGGGCGATGCCCAGCCAGACAGCACCCAGATCCTGCGCATCTGCGGCGAGAAGAATGTTTTCCGTAGCGGCGGACAGATCCATGCTGACATTTTCCGGGAAGATGGCTTCTTTGCGGTAGCAGGGAACGATGACAACGGGGGCATTTGCCGCGCACCCAGCGTAAGGGCTGCATGCAGAGAGTTGTGCTTTCATCGTGGAATCTTTTACTACATAAAATTCCCATGGCTGTTGGTTGCCTGCGGACGGTGCTGCCATGGCAGCCTGTAATAATTTTGTGATCTTGGTATCCTCAACCGGCTGATCAGTGTAAGCACGGATGCTGGTCCTGTGAAATATACTGTTCATGTGAATCCCTCCTGATTTTAGTTGATAAAAGAAATAATGTTGAGATAAATATGATATAAAGGTCAAAATTCATTTTCTCATTAAAGAAAAGGTATGTTTTTTGACCCTTATAGCAAATATAAGCAAAGAGAAATCCCTATGCAAGAGCGTACTTTTTAGTAAGTATCAGATTATTGCTCACGTATGGTATAAACAGTGGCAACATGAAGTGTTATTCTAATCATCAATGACAATGCCATTTTTTTCCGCGTAATCTTTGGAAAATTCGCAGAGGGATTCGATGATAGGAATCAAAGAAGAATATTGTACGTTAATACTGTAATATACTTCTTTGGGCGGTTCGTTTTTTATGACGGTTCGGGTTAAGATGCCACTATTTTCTAATTCACGAAGCTGTGAAAATAAAACCTTCTGGGTGATATCTGGAATCCCTTTTTTCAGGAGGGAGAAACGGTTGTCGCCCTTTAAAATGTGCCAGAGGATTCTTTGTTTCCATTTGCCTCCGATGAGGTCATGGCATAGGATTAAAGAACAATCATAATGATTTTTGATTTTTGAATTGTTATTTCCCATCATTCATTCCTATTTTTATTCATAAACTTTTATATATCCGCCATCAGAAGCGGCTCCGTCAAAGTACATGCTCGTGTTAAAGCTGGTGCAGGAGTACATGTATTCCATGACGTCGTCGATTTCGACAATCTTGATGCGTTCGCCGTTGTCACTCCAGTTACGGTCCACGGAGTCACAAACCAGAACTTTTCCGTTGGTCAGCACGCCGAGGAAGATCATCGTGTGGTAGGAGTTCGTCCAGCGACTGCTTTTTTCGCTGGTGATATTGCTTTTTTGCCGAACCTCGAAAATCACCGGGTTGCCTGTCTGCAAATGGCTGAGGATATCTGCTTTGGCTTCTTTTTTCTTATAAGAACGGACATATTCGGTGGAAACACCGTAATTATTCAAAATAGCGTTGATACCGTACATGGAAAGGGGCATCTGCTGTTTTAAGGAGCGGGTCACATGCTCCCGCTTCCAATCGCTGCTGCTGACAGTGGCTTTTTCGGGGCCGTCGATGACAGAACTGGGCAACATGTCAGCGTAATTGGAATTATAAGCACCCAGCACTGTCGTTAAGGAGCAGGTGGCACAGCCGTGCCATGCCAGATAGCTGTCGTATTTCAGATAGTTGTGGGCATTCTGCTTGTACAGGTGATAAGTGCGGGTGTCGCCGGATGCGGTCAGCATGGTGAAATCGCATGATTTACCGGTATAATCTCTGGTTACGACATTAATGTAGACCGAATCGGTGCAACTGCCTTTCGTACAGGTGATGATGGCGCAGCCGCGTCCCTTAGCAGTAATGTTGCCGCCAGAATCTACTGTGGCTACGCTGGAATCACTGCTTTCAAAAGAAAACGTGACTAAGTTTGATATGGAAGCACCGGATTCTTTCACGAGGTTGATTTGATAGGAATCCCCATCTTCGATAAATAACATTTCTTCTTCTATATGAAAGACGATTTCTTCCTCTGTAGTCTCGGAACTGCTTGTAGATCCTTTTTTTGCCAAGGCACTATTTTCGACAACCGTAACCTGCAGGCTGTAACAAATGCCCGCCTGATTATACAGGATATCGGCGGAACCAGCGCTGTATGCAGTGATGACGCCTGTTGTGCTCAGGGAAGCCGCATTCGGGTTCGAACTGTAACAGCTTATAAGCGGCAGTATCGTTGTGGACGGCAGGACACGCGTGGTTCCGGCCCGCAGCGCGGTTTTGACGCGAACAGAGGTGACGTAGCGTCAGATGACGCGGATAACGCCGAGGCAAAAACATTTGCAGAAACAGAAAATGCCGGCTGTGCGCAGGCAATCAGGATACCGGTGAACAGCAGGCAGAAGGAACGAAATAATCGAAACATATAAGATCAACCCCTTATTCGGCTATGGAGACCTGGATATTATAACGATTCAAAACATCTAAGACATCCTGTGTCACGCCGGAATCTGTACATAATGCATCTACTTCGTTGAAGGTAGACTGGATGACTACGCCCTTTTGGGAAAATTTGCTGGAATCTGCAAGAATGATGGTGCTGTTCGCGGAGTCAGCCATATAGTGCATGGTTTCCACGCGCATCAAATCGTCACAGGTGAAGCCGGCGTCATGGATAAAACCGTCCGTTCCGACAAAAAATTTATCGACAAAGAACTCTCTTGCACATTTGCGCACCAAAGGGCCGACCATGCCCTGGTATTCCTTCTGATATTCTCCCCCGAGTAAAATGACCTTGCGAATCGGCATTTCGCGGATGCGGATGGCAATGTAGGCGGAACTTGTAATAATGGTGATGTCCTTTTTCAATCTGGCCAGCTGCTCAGCCAGCAATGCACAGGTAGAACCAGATTCCAGCATGACAGTCTCCCCGTTTGAAACCATTTCTGCTGCTTTGGTAGCGATTTTTAACTTAGTATCGTAATTGATGGTCAGGCGGGTATTAATGTCATTGGCATTTTTTATCAGCGCGTACCCATGTTCTCGAGTCAATAGGCCTTCGTCTTCCAGGTGATCGAGATCCTTACGAATCGTAACCTGGGAAACATCCAGCATCTCGGCCAGACGGCTGACTTCTATTTTTTGATAAGTATTTACCAACTTTATTAATTTGGACTGTCGTTCTGTCATTTGAAACACCCCTTTCTTTCTAACAGAAGTATAGCATACTGATTCCAAAAGTAAAAGGAATTTTTTGGCTGTCATCAATTTTTTTATCGTTCTTTTCATTCTTTTCTTGCGGTAAAATAATATATTATGTATAATAAGATTACTGTTCAAAGGCATGAGAATATTTGCAACGCCTAAAGCCCGTTGACTTATCAGCAAATGTTATGCTGGGATCAATATGAGGATTAATATATAGAAAGTGAGATGGAATCAATGAGCCAGGAAAAGGTTGACAGACAAAAAGAGTATAAAAAGAATCGGAAAAAGATTCTTGCGAAGGAGAAAAGAAGAGCCAGAATCGCGAAGTTTATTGGATATCTGTGCCTGATCTGCATTATCGGAGGCGTGGGATATTCGTTTTATCTGAAGGTGAATCCGGAGACGGAAGCGGACACCTCGTCATTTTACAGCCTGATCGCGACGGATGATTATGGAATACTCGATCCTTCTCTGGATGAATGACCGGCGGTATGATGCAGAAGCGACGGTCGGTAGGCAGTCAGGATGTTTTCCTGATGATCGGATAATGTATATTCATATTAGAATCCGCTCTGAAAACTGATTCAGAGCAGTTTTCTTTTATACCTGTATAGTTGAATCCAGACAGTGTAACGCGAAGAAGCAGACAGGAAACAGGTAGAAAACAGACCCGGAAAGGAAAACGGAAGATTCTCGTCCTTACAAAAGATGAGAACAGAGGAAACGGAGGTGATATCATTGGCATTTACACACTTACACGTGCATACAGAGTACAGCCTGCTGGACGGTTCCAGTAAGATCAAAGAACTGCTCCCTCGGGCGAAGGAACTGGGTATGGACAGCCTGGCAATCACGGACCATGGCGTCATGTACGGGGTTATCGATTTTTATAAGAAGGCGAAGGAAGTCGGAGTGAAACCGATTCTCGGCTGTGAGATTTATGTGGCGCCGGGTTCCCGGTTCGACCGGGAAAGCAGCCGCGGGGATGACCGTTATTATCACATGGTCCTGTTGGCGGAAAATGATCAGGGTTACAAGAATCTGATGAAGATTGTGACCCGGGGATTTACGGAAGGATATTATTATAAGCCGCGGGTGGATTATGAGATTCTGGAGCAGTATCATGAAGGTATCATCGCTCTGAGCGCCTGCCTGGCCGGGGAGATACCGAATAAGATCTTAAAGGATGATTATGAGGGCGCGAAGGCGGCGGCTCTTCGGCTGAATGCCCTGTTCGGGCAGAATAATTTTTTCCTGGAGCTGCAGGACCATGGCCTTAGAGATCAGACGATGGTGAATTCCGCTATCATGCGCTTATCGAAGGAACTGGACATCCCGATGGTGGTGACCAATGATGTGCATTATATTAATGAAGAGGATGCGGTGCCTCATGATCTGTTGCTGTGTATCCAGACGGGAAAGCTGGTCTCTGACAAGGACAGGATGCGGTATGAAGGAGGCCAGTTTTACCTGAAGTCTGAGGAGGAGATGCGGAAAGTGTTTCCCTATGCCAGAGAGGCCATGGAAAATACCCATAAGATCGCGGAGCGGTGCAATGTGGAGATCGTGTTCGGGGAACAGAAGGTGCCGAAATACGAGGTGCCGACCGGCTATGATGCCTTTTCTTATCTGGAAGAGCTCTGCGTGACCGGCTTGAAAAAGCGTTATGGAGAGCCGGTGAAGAAAGAACTGAAGGAGCGGTTATACTATGAGCTGAGCACCATCCGTGATATGGGTTATGTGGATTATTTCCTCATCGTCTGGGACTTTATTCACTATGCGAAGAGCAAGGGCATCGCAGTAGGGCCGGGACGAGGCTCTGCGGCAGGAAGCATCGTGTCTTACTGCCTGGAAATCACGGATATCGACCCGATTCGATATCAGTTGATTTTTGAACGGTTTTTAAATCCGGAACGTGTGTCCATGCCGGATATCGATATTGATTTCTGTTACGAAAGGCGGCAGGAAGTCATTGATTATGTTTATGAAAAATATGGAAAAGATAAAGTCGTGCAGATTATCACCTTTGGAACCATGGCAGCCCGCATGGTCGTTCGCGATGTGGGCCGGGTGCTGGCTATCCCTTACGCTCAGGTGGATAAGGTAGCGAAGATGATTCCTATGGAACTGGGTATCACCATTGAAAAGGCTCTGAAGCATAATCCGGATCTGCGACAGGTCTATGAGAGTGATGAGACCACGAAGAACCTGATCGATATGTCGATGCGCCTGGAAGGACTGCCACGTCACACGTCCATTCACGCAGCAGGTGTGGTGATTGGTTCGAAGCCGCTCGATGAGTTCGTGCCGTTATCCAGAGGAGCGGATAATGTCATTACTACTCAGTTTACGATGACGACGATCGAGGAATTGGGGCTGTTGAAAATGGATTTCCTGGGTCTTCGGACATTGACCGTTATTCAGGATGCTGTCCGTATGGCAGAAAAAAAGATTGGCAGGTCCATTGATATCAATGCTATCGATCAGGACGATCCGAAGGTCTATGATATGATCGGCCAGGCAAAAACAGAGGGTGTGTTCCAGCTGGAAAGTTCCGGGATGAAGTCCTTCATGCGGGAACTGAAACCCGGGAACCTGGAAGATATCATCGCCGGAATCTCCCTGTACCGCCCGGGTCCGATGGATTTCATCCCGAAGTATATCAAGGGCAAGCAGAATCCCGATGCGGTGGAGTACAGCTGTCCGGAACTGGAGGAGATTCTGGCGCCGACCTATGGCTGTATCGTCTATCAGGAACAGGTCATGCAGATCGTCATGAATCTGGCCGGCTATACGATGGGCCGAAGTGATCTGGTGCGCCGTGCCATGTCCAAAAAGAAGGCGGACGTGATGGCGAAGGAACGGGCGAATTTTGTTTACGGCAATGAAGAAGAAGGAGTGGAAGGCTGCATAAAGCGGGGAATCCCGGAACAGGTCGCCAACCATGTCTTCGATGAGATGATTGATTTTGCCAAATACGCATTTAATAAATCACATGCGGCCGCCTATGCCGTGGTGGCGTATCAGACTGCATGGCTGCGTTGCTATTATCCGAAGGAGTTTATGGCTGCCCTGTTGACTTCCGTGATCACCAATCCGAAGAAGATCACGGAATATATCAATACCTGCCGTGGGATGGGCATAGCGATTCTGCCGCCGGACATCAATGAAGGAGAGAGTGGATTTTCCGTTTCCGGCGACGCGATCCGTTATGGTATGAGCGCCATCAAGAGTCTGGGGAAGAATGTAATTGATGCCATAGTGGAGGAGCGAAATAAACATGGCAGATATAAAAGCCTGAAGGATCTGATGGAGCGTCTCACATCGAAGGAAATGAACAAGAGATCCATTGAGAACCTGATCAAGGCGGGAGCACTGGACAGTCTGGGAGCCAACCGTCAGCAGCTGATGATGGCCTATCCGCGAATTCTTGATGAAGTGAACCGTGAGAAAAAAGAAAATATTAGCGGACAGATGTCTTTGTTTGATTTCTTTTCGGAAGAGGAGAAGGCGGAGTATGAAGTAAAGTACCCGGATGTGGGCGAGTATGAGACTGCGCAGAAACTGGCCTTTGAAAAGGAAGTCCTGGGCATCTATGTCAGTGGGCATCCGCTGGAAGCTTATATGAGTTCCATGGAAAAGCAGATTACGGCACGTTCAACGGATTTCGAGCCGGATGAAGAGACGGGTACGGCGGTAGTAAAAGACGGGCGCATTTATATCGTTGGCGGTCTGGTGGCAGGTGTTACGGTGAAGCTCACGAAAACCAATCAGAATATGGCGTTTCTTACATTAGAAGATCTCTATGGCACGTTGGAGGTTATCCTGTTTCCGCGAGATTTTCAAAAATTTCGGGATCTTCTGATCATGGATACTGCCTTGTATGTGAAAGGCAGGGCTTCTGTCTCGGAAGAAACTGGAAAATTAATCGCGGAACAGGTATTTTCCATGGACGCTATGCCGAGAGAAGTCTGGATTCAGGTGGATAATATCGGAGTCTTTCAAGCGAAACAGAATGATTTGTATGATGTGATCCGCAGCCATCCTGGTGAACAGCAGCTCGTAATCTACTCCTGGCAGGAGAAAGCAGTAAAACGACTTCCTTCCTATCAGAATATTTCTGGAGATTTGGAGACCCTGGAGGCCCTGGAAAGCTTGTTTATGAAAAAAAATGTCTGTGTTGTCGAGAAGAGTATTGAAAAATACCAGAAAAAGCGATAATATGGAAACAAGAATTATATTTTTTACAATGGAAATATGATTTGAGGGCTTTTTTCAATCTTAGGGAATTTACACGGAGGTAAGTAAGCTATGAGTAAATTTAGTTGCGTTGACACGGTTGGAATCTTGACAAGTGGTGGAGATGCGCCAGGAATGAATGCAGCGATACGGGCAGTAGCGAGAACGGCCTGGGCAAGGGGAGTCCAGGTGAAGGGCATCATGCGTGGCTACAGCGGACTTTTGAATGGTGAGATCTTCGACATGGACAAAAAGTTCACCCATAGTATTTCATCTAAGGGCGGGACAGTACTTTATACCGCCAGATGTGAGGAGTTTAAGGAGAGAGAGTATCAGGAAAAGGCAGCAGAGATTTGCCGGGAGAATAACATCGACGGATTGATCGTTATCGGGGGAGACGGTTCTTTCCGCGGCGCGCAGAAGATGGCGGAACAGGGCATCAATACCGTCGGTCTGCCGGGAACCATTGACCTGGATATCGCCTGCACAGAGTATACGATTGGATTCGATACGGCAGTAAACACAGCTATGCAGGCCATTGACAAGATCCACGATACATCCGCATCTCATGAGAGATGTTCGATTGTTGAGGTTATGGGAAGAAGTGCTGGATACATCGCTTTGTGGTGCGGCATCGCAACCGGTGCGCAGGATATCATCATTCCGGAAAGATTTGACGGAAACCGGCCCAGCCTGGAAGCGAAGCTGATCGAGCATGTCCTGAATATGAAGACCAATGGCAGAGGCCATCATATGATCATCAACGCAGAAGGCATCGGACATTCCTATGGCATGGCAAAACGTATTGAAGAAGCTACTGGTGTAGAGACCAGAGCGACGATTCTCGGTTACATGCAAAGAGGCGGAAGTCCAACTGCAAAGGACCGTGTATATGCGGCGAATATGGGCGCTCTGTCAGTGGATCTGCTTTGTGCTGGCGCAACGAATCGTGTGGTTGGTTACCGGAACGGTCAGTACGTAGACTACGATATCGAAGACGCGTTAGGCATGAAGAAGGATGTGGACGAATACGAATTCCAGATTGCAAAGATGTTGGGAAGATAGTTCGTTTTCGGATGAGGAATGGATATTTCCAGACAGAAAGCAGGAATAAACAGCAGGAATAGAATGTCATGCCAGATGATCACTGACATGATGTGAAATACAAAAAAGGCTACAAAGTATGTACATCGAAGAGAATTCAAGCGATGTCGTGGGAAGTAGCCTTTTTTGTTACGGATGGATGCTGTGGATGTGTTATTCTACAACTTCCAGCGATTCTTCCAGAATCTCTTTTACACCCTTTTCGGTAATCGGGAATGGGAAAGTTGACAGTCTTGCCGCTGTTGTTGCAAGTTCTGACAGGTTCGCTTACAGCTCGTAGCGCGAATACGGGACGGTTCCGAGAAGATCCTGTAAGAATGAACCGAAGGCTTCCAGGGAGTCAAAGCCCAGAAGAGAAAGCATATGTTCGATATCCTCTGGACAGTTCTTCGCGTATTCTTTCATGTACGCCGCCAGAAAGATGCCACAGGCCTTTCCGTGAGCCACACCATAGGTGTAGGTGATCCGGTAGCTCAGTGCATGAGGAAGGGAGGTTCCCGTCTGGGCAATGGCCATGCCGGCGATTGTAGATACGAGCATCATTTTTTCGTACATCTCTTCATCCGGCTCTTTTTCGGAGGACAGGACAGGAATGACGTCCTTCCACAGCTTGAGGCCGTATTCGGAGAACATGCGGTTATAGAGATTCGCGCTGGTGCTGAGATAGCTTTCCGCCAGATGGGCCAGAGCATCTACGCTTGTGCTGATCAGAATCTTCTGACTGGCCTTAGCCAGATATTTTCCGTCGATCAGAGATAATTCCGGGAAAATCTTGTAGGCGATGCTCTTTTTGGTCTTGAGATGATGTCTTGTCAGAACGGAGACCGCCGTCACTTCAGAACCGGTACCACAGGTGGTCGGAATGGCAACAACCGGGAGTGCCTTTAAATCCTTCGCCACGTAGAAACAATCTGAAGTTTCTTTCGGATTGGCGATGAGAAGCGCGATAGCTTTGGAGGCGTCCATGGGGGAGCCGCCGCCGATGCCGATGACAAAATCAGCCTGGAATTCTTTACCGATCTCTGCTGCTCTGGCAACGGTTTCTACAGAAGGATTCTCTTCGATTTCATCAAAGATACTGTAGGGAACAGAAGCCTCATTTAATACAGCGAGCACGTCGTCAAGGGAGCCGTTGATCTTAGCCGAATGGCGGCCGGTGATGATAAAGGCTCTGGTGCCAAGCGAGAGAAGTTCCTTTTTGTGATTCTGCACGCAATTCTTTTCCAGATATACATTGGTCGGGTCATAAAAACGCATTATAATCTTTCCTTTCCTAAAGTCTAAAATAAATAAGTTTTTGTAACGATTTTCATTATAGCATATATTTCCTGTGTTCGTACAATAAAAATTATTGCTGTACACATACGCAGTGAGAGTAGTTATTATTCATGTACTCCGTGAACAGTTATGAGCAGTAACAGGTAATCGTTAAAGAAGCCATCGCATTTCCAAGATTGTTCCGTGGGAAACAGTTCGCCGATGAACTTTTTGTGTTTTTGTCATTTTCGACTTGCAGTCTTGTTGATTTGTGTTATGATAAGATAGACAAGGTAGGATAAGTTGCGATGATGAGATAGGTAGCTGCTTTTGCGTGATGAAAAATGCTTTGGAGAACAACGTGGCATTTGACAGGGAAAGTAGGAGAGTATTGAAGGGGTAAAGAATATGAAAAGAACACAGAAGATTTTGGCACCGTCCATTCTATCCGCTGATTTTTTGAATCTGGGAAGAGATGTCACCATCGCTCTCGAAGCGGGAGCGCAATATATACACTTTGATGTGATGGACGGGACATTTGTGCCGCAGATATCTTTCGGGACGCCGGTCATAAAGGCGCTTCGCCCTCTGACGGACGCCGTGATTGACGTTCATCTGATGGTAGAGGATCCGAGTCGGCATGTGGAAGAGTATGCTCGTCAGGGCGCGGATATCATTACGGTGCATGCGGAGACCTGCACCCATCTCGACCGGGTGATCGGGCAGATTAAAGCCTGTGGGAAAAAAGCATCGGTTGCGCTCAATCCGGCCACGTCGCTTCATGTGCTTGATTATGTGCTCGATGAGCTGGACATGGTATTGATCATGACGGTGAATCCGGGATTTGGCGGTCAGAAATATATACCATATTGTGACGGAAAGATTCGTGCACTGCGAAAGATGATCGATGAGAGAGGTCTTGACACGGATATTCAGGTGGATGGAGGCATTTCTGCGTCGAATGCAAAGAGACTGTCGGAATGCGGCGTCGATGTTTTCGTCTGTGGCTCTGCCGTTTTTGAAGGGGATATCGCAAAAAATGTAAAGGATATCATGGAACAGTTCTGATTTGATAAATTTGATAAAAAATATAAAGAGTATTATGGAACAGTTTTGATATGTTATGGCATGTAAAGACGTCACCTGACAACGAGTGTCAGGTGATGGAAATATTGTTTTTCGGATATGCCAGAAAGAGAGGTAACTATAATGAGTGAATGTACAAATGATTGCAGTTCCTGTGGAGAGAACTGTGCGGAAAGAAGAACGAATCCGGAAGATTTCCGTGTGAATTTAAGCGCCGGAAGTTCTGTAAAGAAAGTGATCGGCGTCGTGTCCGGCAAAGGCGGTGTGGGAAAGTCCATGGTGACTTCCCTCCTGGCTTGTGCTACCATGAGAGAAGGCTATAAGACAGCGATACTTGATGGAGATATTACTGGACCATCCATTCCCAAATCTTTTGGTGTTCACCAGAATCTGGTGGGCAACATGGACGGACTGATCGTACCGGGAACCACAGCCATGGGCATTGACCTGGTGTCGGTCAATCTGCTGCTGGCGAATGAGACAGATCCGGTCATTTGGAGAGGCCCGGTTCTGGGCGGCGTGATCAAGCAGTTCTGGGGAGAGACCCTGTGGAACAACATCGATTATATGTTTATCGATATGCCGCCGGGAACCGGAGATGTGCCGTTGACTATTTTCCAGTCCATCCCTCTGGATGGCATCATTATCGTGGGTTCACCACAGGAGCTGGTCGGCATGATCATTGAGAAGGCAGGCAACATGGCGAGGATGATGAATATTCCGATTCTCGGCCTGGTGGAGAACATGAGTTACGTGGCCTGTCCGGATTGTGGAAAGAAGATTTATATTTTCGGCGAGAGTCATATTGATGAGATCGCGGCGCAATATCAGGTGCCGGTTCTGGCACGGATTCCGATTGATCCTGAACTGGCAGCGGCCTGTGACGCAGGTAAGATTGAATTTGCCGAAAGAGATTATATGAAGGATGCAGTGTCTCTTCTGGAGAAGCTGTAACCGCAGGAGGTGTAAATAAATGGATAATAATAAAAACAGTGATCCTAACAGAAGGAAGAATATCAGGTCAGCGCTGATCCTTCTGGTGATATGTCTGTGTCTTACGCTGCTGTTCTCTATGGTCATGAGACGATACCAGGACGGAGAACAGGTGAAGATCAGTTATGATGAATTCCTGACCATGCTGGATAATGACCAGATCGCGTCCGTGACGCTGACGGATACCAAAGTTTTGATTGAACCAAAGGAACAGGAGAATCCACTGGTAAAAACCGTCTATTATACGGTCATCTTCCCGGATGATGATTTGATCAACCGTCTGACGGCAGCGGAGGATATCTCTTTCGAGAAAGAGGATGATTCCAGTTCTTCGCTGATCAGCTCTATCTTGCTTGGCTGGGTACTTCCTTTTGTTCTGATCTACGGATTGATGTATTTCGTTATGAGAGGGGTCGGCCGCGGCGGCGGCATGATGGGCGTTAGCAAGAGTAATGCCAAAGTGTATGTGGAGAAGAAGACCGGCGTCACCTTTGCGGATGTTGCCGGGCAGGATGAGGCTAAGGAAACGTTGACGGAGATGGTGGATTTCCTCCATAATCCGGGGAAATATACCAAGATTGGTGCCAAGCTGCCCAAGGGGGCTCTGTTGGTAGGCCCTCCCGGAACCGGTAAGACATTGCTTGCCAAAGCCGTTGCCGGCGAGGCCAACGTACCGTTTTTCTCTTTGAGCGGTTCGGATTTCGTGGAGATGTTTGTCGGCGTTGGAGCGTCGAGGGTGAGAGACCTGTTCAAGCAGGCACAGTCTATGGCTCCATGCATCATCTTTATTGATGAGGTGGATGCCATCGGTAAGAGCCGTGACAGCCGTTATGGCGGCGGCAATGATGAGAGAGAGCAGACGCTGAATGCTTTGCTCGCGGAGATGGATGGCTTTGATTCATCGAAGGGACTCATCATCCTGGGTGCGACGAACCGTCCGGAAGTGCTGGATAAGGCATTGCTCCGACCGGGACGTTTTGACCGGCGGGTTATCGTGGAACGGCCGGATTTAAAGGGCAGAGTTGAGACCCTCAGGGTACATTCGAAAAATGTATTGATGGACGATTCCGTTGATTTTGATGAGATTGCCCTGGCAACATCTGGCGCCGTGGGATCTGATCTTGCCAACATCGTGAATGAGGCAGCACTGGGGGCGGTCAAGGCCGGAAGGCAGGTCGTGACCCAGCAAGATCTGATGGAAGCTGTCGAGGCGGTTATCGCCGGGAAGGAAAAGAAAGACCGTATCCTCGGAGAAGAGGAGAAACGTATCGTGGCTTACCATGAGGTCGGTCACGCAATGGCCATTGCCGTACAGAAAAATACGGAACCGGTACAGAAGATTACCATCGTTCCGAGGACCATGGGCGCACTCGGCTACACCCTGCAGGTGCCTGAGGAAGAGAAATATCTCATGAGCAAGGAGCAGATGGAAAATGAGCTGGTGGGACTCTTTGGCGGACGGGCCGCCGAGGAGGTTGTCTTCCATTCGGTGACCACCGGCGCTTCGAATGATATTGAGAGAGCAACGCAGATGGCGAGATCCATGGTGACCCAATATGGTATGTCGGAGACCTTTGGCCTTATGGGTCTGGAGTCCATTGAGAGCCGTTACCTGGATGGCAGACCGGTACTCAACTGTTCTGACGCTACCGGCGCTCTCATTGACAATGAAGTGAAAAATATGCTGAAGATTGCTTACGACAAAGCAGTTGCCATTATTGAGGCGAACCGGGATGCCATGGACGAGATCGCCGGGTTCCTGCTGGAACGGGAGACAATATCCGGCAAGGAGTTTATGAACATTTTCCGCAAATACCACAGTGCGGATGAGGCAAAGGAACAGATACAGACGTCGGAGGTGGATGCGAAAACAGAAGATACGGCAACACCGGTGATGAGCACGGAAATCGTGTCGGAGCCGACAGCAAACGCAGAAAACACACCGGAACCGACAGCGATTGCAGAAAACACATCGGAGCCGACAACAAACGCAGAAAACACATCGGAACCGGCTGTAAAAACAGATGATACGCCTGAGACGATTTAAAACTGTTGGATTCAAAAATTGAAAAAGAGGTCCGCAGAGGTCATTTGTATTTATGACCTTTACGGACCTTTTCTTATATCTTCTTTTTGCCGGGAAAATGATGTTAATCCCGGTATTTTTGGTCAGGAAAGGAATCTTTTCCTATGCGCATAATCCTTGTTTCTCCTGCTTTTAGCCGAGAATAATCTGAACACCGCCATAGATGCCGGCATCATTTCCGAGCTCTGCCAGAGCGAATTCCGTTTCCTCTGCAGCCGGGAAAGCATATTTCTTAAAGGCTTTTTGTGTGCTGTCGATAAGAATGCTGCCGGCTTTCGATACGCCGCCGCCGATCACGATGATTTCCGGGTCGCAGACACAGGAGATCGCAGCCAGAGCTTTTCCCAGAAGAGAGGTCATCTCGTCGATTAACTCCAGGGCAACTGCATCACCCGCTTTGGCACAGTCACAGATATCCTTGCAGGTAAGATTCGTGTACTCTCTGAGTTTTGTCACGATGCCATCTTCGCTCAGCTTTAACTTGGCACTGGTCACCAGTCCTGTTGCCGATGCATACTGTTCCAGACAGCCGTGTTTTCCGCAGCCGCAGGTGCGGTCGCTTTGGTCTTTTACTTTAATGTGTCCTATCTCGCCGCCTGCGCCGTGCACTCCGGCAAGCAGCTTTCCATCCACGATAATGCCGCCGCCGACACCGGTTCCCAGAGTGACAAAGACAACATTCTTATGACCTTTTCCGCCGCCATGTCCCATTTCGCCCAGAGCTGCCGCGTTCGCGTCGTTGACGATTTTGACTGGCATTTTACATAAAGAGGACATCTTTTCCGCGACATCGAAACCGCCCCACTGATCCAGATTCACACAGGGCTTTACATAACTGTCATTTAAAACAGCACCGGGAACGCCCATGCCAAGGCCTTCCACATCCGTCACGGCGATTCCTTTTTCTGCCAGTTTTCCGAATACCGCGAGGGCGATATCCGGAAGCAGGTTTTCACCTTTATTATCTTTTCGTGTGGGAATCTCCCACTTGTCAATCAAAGTGCCATCTGTTTTGAACAGTCCGAGCTTTACAGTAGTTCCCCCGAGATCCAC
>JAJQDO010000351.1 GCA_021202175.1 Clostridiales bacterium
CTTTTTGATATGGCCGAGTCGTTATTCATTTTCATGACAATCTTCCACCTTATTTTGAATCGTTCTTCTCACTGGTCTGGCTCCATACTGCGGATTATAGCCCTTTTTCAAGATAAAATCTTCCGCTTCTTCCGTAGCAGCAATCGTAAATCCCAGCGATTTCTTCACCCGGTCGGAGAGTTCCCGGATCAGCATACGGACGATTTCTTTTTGCTGTTCCTTCTCCAGCATACGGAATACCACGATACCATCAATACGATTGAGAAACTCCGGTTTGAAAATCTGACGAACCTCTTCCATAACCCGGGTCTTCATCTGCTCATGATTTTTGTCGGCATTCGTCTGCGTCGTGAATCCCAGGTTTTTCGGCGTCATAATCCTCATGGCTCCCGCATTGGACGTCATGATGATGACCGTATTCTTAAAATCAACCTTTCGTCCGTTGGAATCAGTAATCTGCCCGTCATCAAGCACCTGGAGCAAAATGTTGAAAACATCTCCGTGAGCCTTTTCCACTTCATCAAATAAGAGCACCGAATAAGGATGTCTTCTCACCTGTTCACTGAGCTGTCCTCCTTCTTCATATCCCACATAACCCGGAGGCGATCCAATCAATTTGGAAACGCTGTGCTTCTCCATGTATTCTGACATATCGACACGAATCATGGCATTCTCATCACCAAAAAGTGCTTCCGCCAATGCCTTGGACAACTCGGTTTTTCCAACACCGGTCGGTCCGAGAAAGAGAAAGGAGCTAATCGGTCTTTTCGGATCTTTCATACCGACCCGTCCTCTTTTTATCGCCTTGGCCAGAGTGGTGACTGCCTCATCCTGCCCCACCACTCGTTTCTTTAACTCGGATTCCAGGTTTAACAATCGCTGAGATTCGCTCTGCCCAATCTTCGTTACCGGAATCTTCGTCCAGGTCGATACGACACCAGCCACGTCATTCTCCGTCACCGTGACGCTCTTCGATGCTTTTTCCGCATCCCACTGTTCTTTCAACTGACGGATCTGTTCCTGCGCCTTCCGCTGCTTCGTATTATTAAGCTTCGCCTTGCGTATGTTGCCCTCAGTCAGGGCATCTTCTTTCCGCTGGCCAAATCTGGCCGCCTGTTCTTCCATCGCGCGGAGTTCTTCCGGCATGGTAAACAGACCCACCTTTTTTTGAGACGCCGCCTCGTCCATTACATCGATAGCTTTATCTGGCAAAAAGCGGTCACTGATGTAGCGTTCGGAAAGGGTCACCGCGCTCTCGATGGCAGATTCCGTATAGTGAACATGGTGATGCTCCTCAAATCTTCCTTTTAATCCCTTTAATATCTCAATGGTTTCCTTCACGGTCGGTTCTTCCACCGTCACCGGCTGGAAACGTCGCTCAAAAGCGGCATCTTTCTCGATATATTTTCGATACTCTTCTCTGGTAGTCGCTCCGATCAGTTGAATCTCTCCCCGGGCAAGAAATGGTTTCATAATGTTCGATGCATCGATTGCCCCTTCGGCGCCGCCGGCGCCGATCATCGTGTGAATCTCATCCACGAAAAGAAGGATATCTCCCCGCGTCATTACTTCCTCCAACAGACGCTTGATCCTTTCTTCAAACTCTCCTCTGTATTTAGAACCGGCAATCAGTCCAGGCAGATCCAGCGTCATCACTTTTTTGCCTTTCAGCATTTCCGGGACTTCCTCACGAATGATCCACTGCGCCAGGCCTTCCACGATGGCCGTTTTTCCGACGCCTGGTTCTCCTACCAGGCAGGGGCTATTCTTGGTCCTGCGGCTCAAGATCTGAATCACTCTCCGCATCTCATTTTTTCTTCCCGCGATGGGATCCAGCTCACCTTCTTTGGCTTTTTTCGTCAAATCATAGCAATACGCATCCACCATCGAGGACTGTTTCTTATTCTTCTTCTGCCCTGTGACTGTCTGATATTCTTTCTGTGCTTTGGATGAATCCATCCCCAGCGTCACCATAATATCAACATATATTTTTTTCAGATTAATATTCAGTCCTTTTAAAAGCCGAATGGCGATACAGTCCGTTTCCTTTAAGAGCGAAAGCAGAATATGCTCCGTTCCGATAAACGCGGATCCAAATCTCTCCGCTTCCGTCTCGCTGTTTTTCAGGATCTCTTCCGCCTTCGGACTGTATCCCATAAATGCCATCTTCTCGTTATCACCCAAGGCAAGCGACTGACCGAGGACTGCATCAAAAAATGTCTTATAGGCAATCCCGTTTTCCGCCATAATCTTGCTGGCCAGGGAATCCTCCTGGGACAACAGTCCCAGAACGAGATGTTCTGTTCCAATATATTTCTGGCGGCACTCTTTCGCGTCTTCCTCCGCCTTCTTCAAAGCAGCCACTACATACTGATTGTAGTCTTTTCTCATAAAAATCTCCATTCCGCCATGCTCATACCATCTCCATACATCAGATGCCGTACTGTATACGACTGAACTGGGACAACAGCCATCCATCGAATATGCAGATAATATGCAGAGGCATAAAATATATTATAATAAACGGCAAAAAAAATTATGTTGCTCACCATAATCATAAAAGAAAGGTGTCATACATTTCCGCGACAATCTGCTTCATCTCTTCTTTTGTGATCTCCTTACATATGGCCTGCGCCACGAGCATCTGCATATGAACGTTGATCTTATCCAGTTCATCCTGCTTGCTGCTTTTCTCCACGGATACAATGGCGCCCTTCCTGCGGTCAAGCTTCAGGTATCCTTCCTCCCGGAGCATCGCATAGGCTTTATTCACCGTGTGCATATTGACTCCGAGGGTATTCGCCATACTCCTCACCGACGGAAGGGAATCCCCATCATGAAGCCTGTCCTGCGCGATCTCCATGACAATCTGATTGCGAAGCTGAATATAGATCGCCTCCGGACTGTTAAAATCAATCTCTATCCACATATTGTCACCCCTCTCTTTTGTATATGATACTGCCGGCCTACAGACTCTGTGGCCACACAGGCAGTTCATCATAAGTTCTTGTGTCATTTAGACTATATCAAATGACGCAAAAAATCAAGAAAAATTACACAATTTATGAAATAAAAAAAGAATGCGCTTTGACGCATTCTTTTTTATCTCATCCGTTAGAACTGCTTCTATAACTGCTCCGCCGGTTCCTCCTCCGATACAGCCACCGCTGGTTCTTCCGAAGTGAGAATCTGGCAATAGAGGATGTCAAGCGCTTCCTTTGCCGCCGACTGACGGATAGCGTTCCGATCTCCTCCATAATAGCATCTTTTCACAATCGTGTCTCCGTTCACCGTACAGGCAATATATACAAGGCCCACCGGTTTTTCTTCCGTTCCTCCGTCAGGACCGGCAATACCGGTAACCGCCAGCGCGACTTCCGTTCCAGCCGTTTTCGCAGCTCCCTCTGCCATCTCCTGGGCTGTCTCTCTGGACACCGCGCCATATTTCTCCAGAGTCTCTTCCTTTACGCCAAGAATCTTAACCTTTGCCTCATTAGAGTAGGTGATGTATCCTTCTTTAAACACTTCCGAAATGCCTGCGGCATTGATCAGATTACCCGCAACCAGGCCGCCGGTACACGACTCCGCTGTGGTGACAGTCAATCCTTTGTGCCGAAGGATCCTCTCTATCTTCTTTTCAACCGGTATCTCCACTATTCTTCGTTCGGAACTCATGATTCAGGCATCTCCTTCCTTTAATACATCAATATTTTTCGCCAGATAATCCACCATGGAAACGATGGTCAAAATCAAGGCAATGTAAACAAGAACCTGCTCTATGATATGTACAACAGATCCTCCCAGATTAGCAATCAACAAAATGATTGCGAACATCTGGAAATTCGTTTTGAATTTCCCCCAGTAACTGGCCGCAATGACGAGACCGTTATTCGCCGCGACCAGACGAAAACCACTGATAACAAACTCACGCGCGATGATGACGATAACGATCCATGCCGGCATGGCTTCTGGTCTGGTAACGATCAGGCAGATAAAAGCAGAGCCCGTTAAGATCTTGTCAGCAAGAGGATCCATAAACTTCCCAAAATTCGTGACGAGATCATACTTCCTCGCAATATATCCATCCAGAAAATCGGTAATGCTCGCAACACAGAACAGGACAAGAGCGATCCACTTCGCATATTCATAAGGCACGATCGCGTCACTCACCAGCATAAAAAACACAAAAAAGGGAACCAGAATCATTCTGAGTATCGTCAGTCTATTCGGTATATTCATCTTCATAAATTACATCTCCAATCAAATCATATTCGCCTGCACCTGTAATGAGAACCTCTACGATGTCTCCGGAAATCATTTCTTCTTCTCCGTACACAAAAACATTCCCGTCGACTTTCGGGGCATCCATATAGGTTCTGCCAATATAGATATCTTCTTCGTATAAATACCCTTCTATTAAAACGGACATTCTCTTGCCAACCATTCGGGAAGCTGCCCCGGCAGAAATCTCCTGCTGCAGCTCCATGATCCGGTCGCGACGTGACTCCTTAATATCCTCCGGAATCTGGCCGTCCATCTCGGCCGCCTTTGTCCCTTCTTCCAGCGAGTAGGTAAATACCCCGAGGCGATCAAACCGCATCGTCTCGACAAATGCGAGCATCTGCTCAAACTCCTCCTCCGTCTCGCCCGGAAAACCGGTAATCAGCGTGGTTCGTAATATTATGTCCGGAATATTCTCGCGAAGCTTATTCACAAGATGGACCAGCTCATCGTGCGTGGTCTTCCTTCCCATTTTCTTTAAAATCGTATCCTCACTGTGTTGAATGGGGATATCCAGATAGTGACATATCTTATCTTCTTCCTTGATCACCTGAATCAGATCATCGGTAATCTCCTCCGGATAGCAATACAGAAGGCGAATCCACTCCAAGCCCTCTATCCGGCAAAGTCCCTTCAGGAGTTCCGGCAAAGCCTTCCTCCCGTAACAGTCCAAGCCATACACAGTCGTCTCCTGGGCGACAAGAATCAGTTCTTTTACTCCCGAAGCCGCCAGCCTTTCCGCTTCTTCCAGCAGGTCTTCCATGGGAAAGCTTCTATAACGCCCCCGCACGGAAGGAATCACGCAATAAGTACAACGCTTATTACACCCTTCCGCTATCTTAAGATATGCCGTATAGCCGCCGGTTGTCACTACTCGCTTATCCGTCATGGAATCGGGGAGCCGATCAATGGACGGACAACAGGTCATCATCGCCTGCCCCGGCTCGTCTAAAAGACGATCAAGGACCTTGACGATCTCCGTGTAACCGGTCGTCCCGATCACGGCGTCCACCTCCGGTATCTCCTTCTGAATCTCTTCGTGGTATCGCTGTGCCAGGCATCCGGCCGCCACCAATGCTCTGACATGGCCTTTTTCCTTCCAGGCTGCCATCTCAAGGAGAGTCTCGATACTCTCCTCCTTCGCGTCATGGATAAAGCAGCAGGTGTTCACCACAATGGCGTCCGCTTCCTGCTCATCCTCTACGATGCTATATCCGCTTTCTGCCAGAAGACCGATCATCTTCTCGCTGTCTACCAGATTCTTATCGCACCCCAAAGATATAAACAATACTTTTTTCATTTATGAATCCATTCTAAGTGCTGCTTCCACACAATTATTCATCAACATGGCGATGGTCATCGGACCAACGCCTCCCGGAACCGGCGTGATCGCCCGCACCTTATCTACGACCTTGTCATAATCGACATCGCCGCACAGCTTGTTATTCTCATCTCTATGAATGCCGACATCAATGACGACGGCTCCTTCCTTAACATAAGTATCATCAAAAAACTTCGGCTTACCGATTGCCGTCACTAAAATATCCGCTCTCCTGCACACTTCTTCCAGATTCCTGGTACGGGAGTGACATACTGTCACCGTGCCGTTTTCGCGAAGCAACAGCATAGCCATAGGTTTACCTACAATATTACTTCGTCCCACAACGACACATTCCTGCCCTTCTATCTCAATTCCTGTCCGTTTTAACAGCTGAATAATACCCGCCGGCGTGCAGGATACAAATCCCGGTTCTCCGATAGACAAGGCACCCACGCTCTGCGGATGAAATCCGTCGACGTCTTTTTTCGGTGAGATCGCCCGAATCACTTTCTGCTCATCCATATGATCTGGAATCGGAAGCTGTACAAGGATGCCATGGACATGATCGTCCTTATTCAGCTGATCGATCAGTGCCAGCAGCTCCTCTTCCGTCGTTTCTTCCGGAAGCGCGAAAGCTCTGGACTCGATACCGATATAAGCACAGGCCGTCTTCTTATTTCTCACATAAACGGTGGAAGCGGGGTCATCCCCCACCTGAATCACCGCCAGACAGATATCCCGGCCCTGTTCCTTTAACTGCGCAACCTGCGCTTTCAACTCATCTTTAATATCAGCGGAAATCTTCTTTCCATCAATTCTTATTGCCATTTTCTTCACTCTTTCTGTCGATATAACATTGATGCTGTCAGGCAGTCAAAGGATCACCTGACAGGGTTAAGCCTGACGCCCATTAATGATGATAGAAATATCAAGACGCATGATATTTTATGATACAACATTTTAAAGCTTTCGTAAAGATTAATTTTTTAGGACTTTTCAGGAATTCGCATAGTAATATTCATAATAATATTCGTCAGTATTCTTCAGGTGTAATCTTTAAGTGGCTTTAAGAGTTTTCCTGATCGTCTCACAAATTCTCTTCAAAATATTGATCCAGCTGCTCCGGCGTCATGAGAATCTTCCGCGGTTTCGTTCCTTCCTCCGGTCCGACGATTCCGGCTTCCGCCAACTGATCGATGATTCTCGCCGCCCGATTAAATCCGATCTTGAACATCCGCTGCAGCATGCCGATTGTCGCCTTATCCTTTTCCATAATGAAACGGGCCGCCGCTTCAAAATATTCATCCCGTTCTCCAGAAAGATAATCGTTTTTTATCTTATGGTCAATGATTTATTTCACTTAATTATTAAAAATGTCTATATACTCGTTCTTTTTCAGGAATTCAACCACACTGCTGACCTCCGCGTCAGAAACAAATCCTCCTTGCACGCGCACTGGTTTCTGGTACCCGGAAGGATAGAATAGCATGTCGCCCTTCCCCAGAAGTTTTTCCGCCCCGTTCATATCAATGATCGTGCGGCTGTCCACGCCGGATGACACGGAAAACGCGATGCGGGACGGCACATTGGCCTTAATCAGCCCTGTGATGACATTGACGGAAGGTCTCTGGGTAGCGATCACCAGGTGAATACCCGCCGCGCGGGCCAGCTGTGAAAGTCTGACGATGGCATCTTCCACTTCACCGGGGGCAACCATCATCAGGTCCGCCAGCTCGTCGATAATGATGACAATCTGGGACATTCGGTTTATTTTGTCTTCCTGCACTTCGCCAGAAGCAATCAGCTCATCGACTTTTTTATTATAGCCTTCGATATTACGAACATTATATTCCGCGAACTTTTTATAGCGATCCGTCATCTCACTGACTGCCCAGTTCAGAGCGCCGGAGGCCTTTTTCGGATCCGTGACCACCGGAATCAGCAGATGCGGAATCCCGTTATATGTACTGAGCTCGACCATTTTCGGATCGATCATAATCAACTTGACCTCCGAGGGCTTTGCCTTATAAAGGATACTCATGATCAGCGTATTGATACAAACTGATTTGCCGGACCCTGTCGCGCCGGCAATCAGCAGATGAGGCATTTTAGCCAGATCCGCCACAACAATCTTCCCGCCGATATCCTTTCCGACAGCGAAGGCCAGCTTTGATCTATAGTTGCGAAATACCCTGCTGTCGATCAGTTCCCGAAAATGCACTGTCATATTCTGTTTATTCGGAACCTCGATTCCGATAGCTGCCTTTCAGGGAATCTGCGACTCGATT
>JAJQDO010000094.1 GCA_021202175.1 Clostridiales bacterium
ATCCAGCACCGGATAGTACACGAGGATATCTCCGTTGAGTTGCCAGTCATCGTAGTCCGGTGCGCGACCATCGTGTTTTTCCCCGTCAGAGAGAATGTCCGCGATCAGCCTCCGTCCTACCGCGCCGTGCTTATGGAGTATCTCGTTTTCACGTTCTTTTGCAGTGAGACCTGGATAAAGGTCGATGAGTTCCTGCGTGGTGACGAAGGTGATTTCTTCCGGCAGGAAGCAATCCACGTAACTGTATTCATTTGCCACGTATTTTTCCGTGATGCGCAAGGCTTCATAGACGGCCTTTACCGTTTCGCGCAACGTCGTTTCATTGCGATTTTCTTCCGTGATTATCTTTTCCCAGTCCCACTGGTCTACGAAAATAGAGTGAATGTTATCGGTTTCTTCGTCCCGGCGAATGGCGTTCATGTCCGTATAAAGGCCTTCACCCGGCTTGAAACCATAACACTTTAAGGCTAGACGTTTCCATTTGGCCAGAGATTGAACGACTTCAAAAGGCGCGTCATTTTGTTCTTTTACGCCGAAGCTGACCGGACGTTCCACGCCATTCAGGTTATCGTTCAGTCCAGATTCCGGGGAGACGAATAAAGGTGCGGATACTCGTTTTAAATTCAGCTCCGCAGCCAGCTCCCGCTGGAAAAAGTCTTTGACCTGCTTGATAGCGATCTGTGTTTCTTTCAGGTCCAGGAAGGACTTGTAGCCTTCCGGTATCGTAATTTGACTCATAAAATATATCCCCTTTCATTTCTTAATGTCATGCGATTATAAAATGTAAAATGGCCTATAATTCGCAATTATTCACGGTTCTCGGGAATGGGATGACATCGCGGATATTACTCATTCCAGTCAGATACATGATGCAGCGCTCAAAACCTAAGCCGAAACCGGAATGGCGTGCGGAACCGTATTTGCGCAGATCCAGATAGAATTCATAATCTGCTTTGTTCAGGTGAAGTTCGTCCATGCGGGCTACTAATTTATCGTAATCGTCCTCTCTCTGACTGCCGCCGATAATTTCGCCGATACCCGGAACGAGGCAGTCCATGGCAGCGACAGTCTTATTGTCATCGTTCATCTTCATATAGAAGGCTTTGATCTCCTTTGGATAATCAGTGACGAAAACAGGGCGCTTAAATTCTTTTTCGGTCAGATAGCGCTCATGTTCTGTCTGCAGGTCGCTGCCCCAGCTGACCTTATATTCAAATTCATCATTATGTTTTTCCAAAATCGCGATGGCATCGGTATAGGTGACGTGGGCAAAATCGGATTCTGCCACATGTTTCAGACGGTTGATGAGCCCCTTGTCCACGAAGCGGTTAAAGAAATCCATCTCTTCCGGTGCATTTTCCAGGACATAATTGATGATGTATTTTAACATGCTCTCGGCAAGAATCATATCGTCGTTAAGGTCGGCGAAAGCGATTTCCGGTTCGATCATCCAGAATTCTGCCGCATGCCTTGTCGTGTTCGAATTCTCCGCGCGGAAAGTCGGGCCAAAGGTGTAAATATTTTTAAAAGCCATGGCATAGGTTTCGCCGTTCAGCTGTCCGCTTACCGTGAGATTGGTCGGCTTGTTGAAAAAGTCCTGACTGAAATCGACAGTACCATCTGCATTTTTGGGGATGTCGGCGAGATTCATGGTGGTTACCTGAAACATTTCCCCGGCACCCTCGCAGTCACTGCCCGTGATCAGCGGAGTATGGACATACACGTAGTCCCTCTCCTGGAAAAACTTATGAATCGCAAAGCCGACCAGAGAACGCTCGCGGAAGACCGCCTCAAAGGAGATCGTTCTAGGTCTTAAATGAGAAATCGTCCGTAGATATTCAAAACTGTGGCGTTTCTTTTGCAGCGGGTAATCGGGTGCCGAAGCACCTTCGATGGCTACCTCAGACGCCTGAATCTCAAAAGGCTGTTTGGCCTTTGGCGTCGGCACCAGAGTTCCTGTGATGATCAGGGCAGCACCCACATTTAATCTGCCGATATCTGAAAAATTGGAGAGCGTGTCCGAGTAAACCACCTGCAACGGTTCAAAAAAAGTTCCGTCATTTATCACCAGAAAACCGAAGGTCTTCGAATCGCGCTTGCTGCGCAGCCAGCCGCCGATGGTGACCTCCTGATTGAAATAATTCTCCCGGTTTCTGTACAGATCTTTAATAGATGTCAGTTCCATTTTTTAAAGCTCCTTTGTTTATATTTTTATATAGTTTTGTACAATGTACAACATGTGTTTAAAGTGTATATCAGTTGATTTCTGACATTTGCTGTGAATTTATACACAAGTTATAGTTTACAATAATCTGATAAAATAGTAAAGTTGTTTGTTGGGAATTTGGTGATTGAACGATGAGGAAGGCGATGAAAGGTTAAGATTTCTTAAAAAATAAATGACAAAGATTTCATATTGAGGTATAATTGATATTATTTGTAGATATTACAGTCTGGTTGTCAATTAAAAGATCTGGCATATGAAGTCTGATTTTTAACTGCCATGTCAAATGAAATAGGTAAAGGAGTTGGTTGGATGATGACGATAGAAAAAGCTACTGACAAACCTATAAAAGTAGTTACTTCAGAAAATCAAAGTAAGTATATATCAGAAAATGATGCTGAGATGGATGCTCGAGCAAAAGAGGCTGTAAGGGTAGCGATTGCAAAAGCAAAATTTTGTAAAAAACCTGTAGCCAAGTATGATATAACCAGTCATAAAGCATATATAGAATACCCAGATGGATCGAGACGTTATGCGGAATAGGAAACCGATGATTCTTGTATTAGCAGGACCTAATGGATCCGGAAAAAGTACGATTACTCAATTTTTTGAAATAATTGGTACTTATACAAACGCAGATGATATTGTGGCTGCAACAGGAATGAGCAATGAAGATGCTGCTAGGATAGTTGATCAAAAAAGATATGAATCAATATCGTTGAGAGAAGATTTCACATTTGAGACAGTGTTATCATCAGATTATAAATTGAACCTGTTGAAGAAAGCTAAAAATGAAGGCTATTTTATAAAATGTGTTTTCATACTTACCGATAATCCATTCATTAATGTTTTACGGGTTGAATCTAGGGTTGCAGAAGGTGGTCATAATGTTGAAAAACAGAAAGTTATTGACAGATATTACAAATCTTTAAATAATATAAAACAATTAGTAAATCTTTGTGATATTTTACACGTTTATGATAATTCAATAGAACCTGTTCGAATTATCCGTAAGCATAAAGATGATATCACTATTTTTCCAAATGAACTGTGGACTGAGGAAAGAGTGAGGAAATTATTGGGAAATATGGAAGGATGATTTTTCTATTTCCCATTAGGAATAATAAAATACCAGTTGATTAGCTGAATATTTAATGAAGAAATTATCATATAACGTATAAGGAAAAAAGGGGCATTTCGCCCCTTTCGTTATTAATAACATTTTTTGCATGGTTCGTACCCGGCCGCCACAGCATCAGAAAGCGAAACCTGCTTTGGATTTTTCATATTGCTGCATGAAGCGCTGGAATGGTATTTGCTTCCTGTACTGGGAATCCAGACCTTGGTACTGGAAGAAGTTGAACTGCCAGAGGAACTTGAGCTGCCAGAAGAACTGGAGCTTCCAGATGATTTTGCCTTTACCGTAACTTTACATTTTAATTTTTTGTTTCCAAATTTGGCGACGATATAGGTGGAGCCTTTTTTCTTTGCCGTGATTTTTCCGTTTTTATTTACGGTGGCCACTGCCTTATTTTTACTCTTCCATGTAATGGTCTTGCTCGTGTTTTTCACCTTCAGCTTGCATGTCTTTCCGACGGTTAAAGTAACGGATGTTTTGTTAAGCTTTGCTGTTTTTGCTTCTACATGAGTTGGCGCGCATGCTAAAAAAACGAACATAAATACAAAAACAAACGCCAGTAGTTTCTTAATAGATTTTTTCATAGTGTTTCTCCTTTCTTCCCTTTTGTAATATCAGTGTAAACAAGTCGAGTCGTTTGCTTTCATTAAGAATAGCATTATTATGACGCTGTTTCAACTAAATTCTCCTTCCTTGAAAGTGAAAAATTCTTGCGGAAGCTTCTTGCCAGATGTCGAAATCTTCCGAAATCTGTCATTTGCTTTCTGTTGAGCCGTTCTCTCTGAAATGGTAAAATAATGTCGAAGGTAATCAGAACTACACTGCTGACAGCCTTTATTTTTTGACCGGATACTAACTTTTTCGACAGTATTTACTCCTCAATTATCAGTCTAATAATTCCTTCTTATTCCATGTAAAATGAGAATCATATATTGAAGGAAGGTGATTGTACTTGACAAAGGAGTACAAAGAAACGGATGATTCGAAACAGTTAGAGGCGGCAAAATGGGTTGGACCTAGAATAAGGGAGCTGTGTGACAGGAAAAATATCACAAAATACCGCCTCTCGCAGATGACAGGCATATCGCAAACCGTTTTGGGAAATATCATAAAGGGAAAAAGTGTTCCCTCGATACATACCCTGGACAGGATATGTACTGCTCTGGACATATCTCTGGCACAGTTTTTTGCAAGAGATAAGGTGCCTGATCTGACAACGGAACAGCAGGAACTTGTTGAGACATGGATATGGTTAAATGAGAATGACCGTAACAAGTTGATGAAGATTGTCCACATATTCCAGGAGAAAGAGTAGTTCTGATGTGAAAACTGATGAGCTGCTCTTTTTTGTGTTTCTTGTCTGTTCTTGAAAGGATGATTGGGCATCGAAGCGGTTCATCGACATAGAGCTAAAGAGCTGTAATACAGTCGGAAAGGAATTCTCATATGGAAAATACGAAAAATCTTATCACATCAAACGGTAAATCAATGACGGAATATCGAGAGCTTGTTTATGACCTGATGAATGGACTTATCAATCTCGATAGAAATCCTGTGCCGGAAAGCCGATATGTAGAGAATGAATACGCGGAGAGGATGGAGTGTGAAACGCTATATGCAGAAGCGCAAAAAATAAAGTTTCATCTTTTTAAACGGTTAGGATCTGATGATGATATCGAATTAGAGCGCATGGTCGACTGTCTCTGCGAGATAGGGAATCTGATGAGTCGCAGGATGTTTGATTATGGATGGTTATTTGCCCTGAAAAGCCTTACTGCTCAAAGAGAAGATTGAGATGGCATTTACAGAGAATGGAGAGATGTTGCAGGATGGCAGTCAGACTATCATGCTCATTATGAAGAGAGATAATCTGAAGAATGTTCCAGAAGAATTAGTTTCTTTTTTCTAGAATTCTGAGCAAAAAGGAGGGCGATTTTCGCCCCCTTTCATCATTAATAACGTTCTTTGTATGGCCCATGTCCAGTCGCTACAGCATATGAAAGGTTAAAATTAATACTATCTCTCCCGTTCCAAAACCGCTTTACATTGTTTTTTATAACACGCGATACCATATTTCAGGATATTTTGCATATTGTCTTTTTTTAGTTCGTTAACGTATCCAGTATCATTGATCTGTCTTAGCGCTTCTTTGCATTCCTCATCAAAACGTTGACCTTCCGCATATTTTACTTCAATGAGGATACCGATTTCTTCCTCTTCAATTTCAATCGCAATATCATAGAATCCCTCGCCGGACTCTCTATTTGAACTGACATCCCAGTTGTTTTTAAAACTGAGGATTCCCAGAATTTAACAATAATTCTTTGATAAGATTAGTCTTGTCTACGTAATAATATCCTTCTGTACAGATTTTTTCAAAATCTTCCACACCGATTGGAATTGGTTTTTTCTCCACGCTATGCACCTCCATGTGGATTATAATTAGGATATATTAATATATCGTTATAGCAGGCTTTTTGTTACTGTCCACGTATCCCGTGAACAGTAACAGCTTATCACAATTGACTGTCTTTCGCAAGTTTTCCCTTTGTCAAATTTCAAGCGAATTTCCCTTGCCTCTTTTCCTCATCCATGGTATCCTTTATAAAAACAGATTGCGAATACATCAGCTCTGACGGCAAGGTTTACCGAGCAGGAATAGTTGAGATGGGCTTTCATGTGATAACTATGTTTTATTACTGCCTGTACCGTGAACGGAAGAGTGACGGTATAGAAGGTATGGACGTTATGGTTTTATTGCATGTATCGGCTGGGACTCTCCTTATTGTTGTCGTCATGGGGCGATGCGATGAAGGAGATTTTTTTATGCAGAAAATTGCGATATATGGAAAGGGAGGCATCGGCAAATCAACGGTCACCAGTAATCTGGCGGCAGCATTTGCTGTCCTCGGAAAAAAGGTGATTCAGATTGGCTGCGACCCCAAAGCGGATTCCACGATTAATCTCCTGGGTGGAGAGACGCCGGTTCCGGTGATGAATTATCTTCGGGAGCATGATGAGGATCCTGAGGTTATTGAGGATATTTCCAAGGTGGGGTTCGGTGGTGTGTTATGTATCGAGACCGGTGGGCCGACGCCCGGTCTTGGATGTGCCGGAAGGGGTATCATCGCCACGTTTCAGTTGCTGGAAGATCTGGAACTGTTTGAGAGCCGCAAGCCGGATGTGGTTCTTTATGATGTTCTTGGTGACGTGGTCTGTGGTGGCTTTGCCGCGCCGATTCGGGAAGGATATGCCGATAAGGTGCTGATCGTCACTTCCGGCGAGAAGATGGCTCTTTATGCGGCGAATAATATCAACAGCGCGGTGAAGAATTTCGAGGATCGAAGTTACGCGAAGGTGTATGGTATCGTGCTGAATCGAAGAAATGTGGACCAGGAAAGAGAAAAGGTGCAGGCGTTTGCTGATTCCGCTGGTCTTCCGATTGTGGGGGATATTCCGCGTAGTAATGAGATTACTTATTTTGAAGACCGGGGACAGACGGTGGTGGAAGGGGCGCCGGAATCCGGGGTCGGACAGTCTTTTTTGCAGCTGGCGGGAGAGTTGCTGGCAGCGGAGGAAATGTGAGATGCCGATAGCAAAAGAGTACCAGATTATGTAAGCGAAATGCGGAAGGAAGAACATATATAAAAGATAGTGGAAACGGGATGGGGAACAGAGTTAACAGAACGGATATGCAGGGAGAAGTGAGGATGATAGGACAGGAAACCGGGATAATGAAGATGGCAGAACAGACAACTGCGAGGAAGAAGAATCAGGAAGCGCATTGCCACATGACTGAGGAAGAGGCTCAGATGGCACAGGTAGGAAAGGGTCGGGAAGCATACCTCAAGATGGCTGGGGAAAAAGCGCAGGTAGGGAAAAATCATGAGGCGTTTTATCAGACGGCTCGGGAACTCTCGGAGATGGGGAAGAATCGCCTGCCCGATGAGATGATTTCGAATAGACATTTGATTTACAGTTCGCCGGCGACATTGGCTTTTAATTCTCCGGGTGCCCAGGGATTTGGCGTGAAGCGGGCAGGACTGGCCATACCGGGGTCCGTCATGTTGCTGGTGGCGCCGGGATGTTGTGGCAGGAACACGACGATTTTAAGTGAGTTAGGTGGATACAGCGACCGATTTTTTTATCTGATGATGGACGAGACGGACATCGTGACGGGAAGACATTGGAAGAAGCTTCCCCAGGCTGTGCAGGAGATTTACGACAGTTTGGATAAAAAGCCTTCCGTGGTCATGATTTGTATTACCTGTGTGGATGCTTTGCTGGGGACGGACATGGAGCGTATCTGTAAGAAATCGCAGGAAAAGGCGGGGATTCCCGTGCTGCCCTGTTATATGTATGCCCTGACAAGAGAGGGGCGAAAACCGCCTATGGTGCACGTTCGCCAGTCCGTTTACTCCCTTCTAGAGCCACGGAAGAAGAAAAGCACTTCGGTAAATTTGTTGGGGCATTTTGCCCCGCTGGTGGAGGATTGTGAGCTTTATGA
>JAJQDO010000107.1 GCA_021202175.1 Clostridiales bacterium
GAATGGAAATAATCTTTTTGGCATGAAAATCAGTCTTTCCGGGAATACCTGGGGTGGTTCTTCCTGGGACGGTGTCAATTATTATAAGAAAAAAACATATGAATATGGTTCCAGCGGTCGCTATACCATCACGGCAAAATTCCGGAAATATTCCTGCATCGAAGATTCCATAGAAGACCATTCCGCTTATCTTCTGAACGCCAAAAACGGCAGTAAAAAAAGATATGCCGGCCTGACGCAGACGAAGAGCTATAAAAAACAGTTAAAGATTATCAAAAACGGCGGCTATGCGACATCCAGTTCCTATGTCAGCCAGTTATGTACGGTTATAGAAAAATATAATCTTACAAAATGGGATAAATAAATAACGGCGTGTAAAAAACGTGAAAACAAAATACAAAGCAGGATTTGACGGTTATCTCAAACTATATTATACTAAAAGCAGGCTTTATAGCCTGCTTTTTATTGTAATATGCTGGAAAAGTATTTTCCCTCAAACAAAGTACTTCCCGTAATTCAAAAAACAAAAACTGTATTTAAATCAGGAAATAACGAGGTGACAATGTGGAAACACTTTTGGAAAAGATTGTGATATTTATTGCTAGGATTCACAATTACATTCTCACGTTAAACGATGCCTATGAACAGAACTTTACGGACAAGCAGTTACATTTCCTTGTAATCGGACTCATTGGCCTGGCGCTCGTCCTCGTCATCTATCCGCTTTTCAAGATCCTGAGTAAAAATCACGTACTGATCATTGTATTCATTTATGTGTTTACTTTGATTATTGTACTGACCTTTGCCATAGAAATCGGACAGAAATACTCTGGAACAGGTTCCATGGAGTTCGCCGATATCGTGTTTGGCGTCGCTGGTTTTCTGCTGATGTTCGCCATTTTCGCCGTGATCCGTGAGATCATTCTTGCCTTCTGGAAGCTGATGAAAAGATTTGCAGGAAGGCGATGATTTTTGAGGCGGTATGCGTCTGATTTTTTGATGTTTTCTATCATAATTTCACATTATGTTCATAGAAAATAATTATCATAATATCTATATAGGGCAGAAAAAATCACGGTATGCTATATAAGATTTCAGGCCATGCCGGAATCTTATATTTGGAAAGTAAACAACAAAAAACAATACTATTCCAGGAGGATAAAATATGGATAAATTAAAAATACTCGTTGTCGACGACGAAAGCCGTATGCGAAAGCTTGTCAAGGATTTCCTGAAAAAGAAAGATTACGAAGTCATTGAAGCAGCCGATGGAGAGGAAGCACTCGATTACTTTTTTGAAGATAAAAGCATCAGTCTCATCATCTGCGATGTGATGATGCCAAAGATCAATGGCTTTGAGGTCGTAAAAGAGATTCGACAGTGCTCGGACATTCCCATTATCATGCTGACCGCCAAAGGTGAGGAAAGCGATGAGCTGAATGGTTTCGATCTCGGTGTGGATGAATATATCTCCAAACCCTTTAGTCCAAAGATTCTCGTTGCCAGAGTGGAGGCCATCCTGCGTCGGAGTAATTCGCTGGCGTCGGGCGAAGTATTGCAGGCCGGCGGAATCGAACTGGATATCTCTGCCCATGAGGTTAAGATTGACGGAAAGGATATCACCTTAAGCTTTAAGGAGTTTGAACTGCTGACCTACTTTGTCATGAACCAGGGAGTCGCGCTCTCCCGGGAAAAGATTCTGAACAATGTCTGGAATTACGATTATTTTGGCGATGCCCGGACCATCGACACTCATGTGAAGAAGTTAAGGAGCAAGCTTGGCGATAAAGGAAGTTATATCAAAACCATCTGGGGCATGGGATATAAATTCGAAGTGGGGTAAAATAACGTGATGAGATTTAACTCAATTCGATTTAAGTTAACGTGCGTCCTGATCGTCATTGTCGGTTTTGTCATTTATTTCACCTGGTTTTTAAACCAGGCGTTTGCCGAGAATTACTATATCGCCTCCGAAAAGACGAACATCGTGCAAACTTATAAAGAGGTAAAGACTTTTTTATCGGAAGGTTCTTCCCAGGCGAAGATTACCGAAGAGATGGAACAGCTTTCCAACAGTACTAACATCAAAATGATGATCGTGCAGGCCAGCGACTCCAATTATTCTCAGTTCGTCGTTTTCACCAATCTGATCGATGGCGGGGATACCTATGAAGAGATACTCCAGTATCTGCTTCAGGTTCGCAAACAGCTCGTTTTAAATCAAAACGAAGAGTTTTTTGATTCCGATTCTGACGAATGGGGAGGCCTGCCATGGTTTTGGAGTTCCAAAAATAATGACCTCGACACGCTGATCAATCAGGGCTATATCGTGGAACAGCTGGTCGATCGTTCCAGCGGCCAAAAGGCCATTTACCTGTTCGGTGTCACGGATGATGATAATTTTATGGTTGCGATGCGTGTCTCCCTGGAAGGGATTCAGGCCAGCGTAAACGTCAGCAGCCGTTTTCTGGCTTACATCGGCTGGATCGGCATTGTTTTAGGCAGTATCATCATCATGATCGTATCAAATCATTATACCCGCCCGATCAAGGAGATGGCGAACGTTGCCGATCGTATGACGCATCTGGATTTTGAGGCGAAGGTTACGGTAAATACCGGTGATGAGATGGAAGAGCTGGGTAATTCCATGAACCAGCTCTCTGAGAAACTGGAACAGACCATCGCCGACCTGAAATCGGCCAATCTGGAACTGCAAAAAGATATCGAGAACAAAGAACAGATTGATGAGATGCGAAAAGAGTTCCTCTCTCACGTCAGTCATGAACTGAAGACGCCGATCGCTTTAATACAGGGATATGCGGAAGGTCTGAAGGAGAACATCTCTGACGATGAGGAAAGCAAAGACTTCTATTGCGAGGTCATCGTCGACGAAGCGAAGAAAATGAATACCATGGTTCGAAAGCTGCTGACACTGAATCAGATAGAATTTGGAAACGATCAGCTGAATATGCAGCGATTTAATGCTTCTCAGATGATTCGGAATAAACTGGCTGCATCCCAGATACTGTTTCAGAATAAAAATACAACCGTAATATTTGACGAAAATGAAGAATATTTTGTCTGGGCGGATGAGTTTATGATTGAAGAAGTTTTCAGCAATTATCTGTCCAATGCTCTCAATCATGTAACACAAGACGGTACCATTCGAGTATGGTATGAACAGAGGGAGAAAGACCTGCGGATCCATGTATATAATGACGGCGAGACGATTCCGGAAAAGGACCTGGAAAAACTCTGGATCCGTTTTTACAAAGTGGACAAGGCCAGAACCAGAGAATACGGTGGCAGCGGAATCGGCCTGTCCATCGTGGCGGCGACCATGGACGCGCATGGTAAGAAATACGGCGTGACGAACAAGGAACATGGTGTCGATTTTTATTTTGACCTTGACTGCAGTAACTAAAAAAATACCCTTCGCTATGGAAACCTGGCGAAGGGTATTCATCGTTGTGTCATAATGTCATTGTGCTTTTATTCTTCGAACAGGGGAAAGCTTCCGCTCTCATCATCATTAAAAACATAATATACTGCGTTCTCTTCCGGTTTCAAATAAAGATCTAACTTTAACAGGTCTTTTACTTTTCTGTTCTGGTTTCCTTCATCAACCCAGACCTTCTTTGCCGCTGCAATAACCTGCTTGCTCTCGATCTTATTCGTACCTTACTCTACGTTAAATGTCGACTTCTTATGTATTCCCCTTTATTGTGTGAAAGAAAAATCAGATATCATCCCCAATATAATATTACAATCCGACCGAAAAATCAATAAATAAATTGAGATTCGTATGTTTGTAAGGTTTCGTTGCGAGATTATAACATATTTTATCAAATTCAATGAAAATGATTTGACATAATAAATTCGACATTGTCAAAAATACCGTACATATACGCCTGCTAAATCTGCTCCAAAGCCTGTTCCAGGTCCGCAATCATATCATTCACATCCTCCAGACCGCAGGAATAACGGATCAGATCCGGTTTTACGCCGCAGGCTTCCAGCTCCTCGTCATTCATCTGCCGATGGGTTGCACTGGCCGGATGGAGACAACAGGTTCTCGCATCTGCCACGTGGGTTTCAATAGAACCAAGCTTTAAGTGCTTCATGAAGGATTCCGCTGCCTTCCTTCCCCCTTTTACGCCAAAGCTTACCACACCACAGGAACCATTCGGAAGATATTTTTCTGCCAGCGCGTGATATTTATCGTCTTTCAAACCACAGTAATTAACATAGATCACTTTATCATGCTGCTGTAAATATTCCGCAACAGCCTGTGCATTTTCACAATGACGTTTCATTCTCACATGTAGACTTTCAAGGCCGAGATTCAAGAGAAAGGCATTCTGCGGAGACTGAATCGATCCGAAATCTCTCATCAGCTGGGCTGTTGCCTTGGTGATAAACGCGCCGCCCAGTCCAAACCGCTCTGTGTAGGTCACCCCATGGTAGCTGTCATCCGGCGTACATAATCCCGGATATTTGTCCGGGTATTTCGTCCAGTCAAACTTCCCGCTGTCCACGATGCATCCGCCAACGCCAGCGCCATGGCCATCCATATATTTTGTGGTAGAATGAGTTACGATATCCGCGCCCCACTCAAAAGGCCGGCAATTAACCGGGGTAGCAAAAGTATTATCCACGATCAGCGGAACTCCATGCGCATGCGCCGCATGAGCAAACTTCTCGATATCCAGTACCGTCAAAGCCGGATTGGCAATAGTCTCTCCAAATACTGCCTTGGTATTCGGCTGGAATGCCGCATTCAGCTCCTCCTCGGTGCAATCCGGAGAGATGAAGGTAAATTCAATCCCCATACGCTTCATGGTCACGGCAAAAAGATTATACGTCCCGCCGTAGATTGAGGAGGAGGACACAATATGATCGCCGCAGGACGCGATGTTAAATACAGCATAAAATGAAGCAGCCTGTCCGGATGACGTCAGCATCGCCGCCGTTCCTCCTTCCAGTTCACAGATCTTCTTCGCGACATAATCGTTGGTCGGATTCTGCAGTCTCATATAAAAATATCCTTCTGCTTCGAGATCAAAGAGCTTCCCCATATCCTCACTGGTATCATATTTAAATGTCGTACTCTGTATGATCGGAACCTGTCTCGGTTCTCCATTTCCCGGCACATAACCCCCCTGTACACATTTGGTATTTAACGAATATTCACTCATGTTCTGGTACCTCCCATATTCATCTCGCTCCGTTTTCCGGAGCTGCATCTTTATAATTATAGTTAACGACTTTATGTCGTTTACTATGTATTTATCTTAACAGGTCTTCCCTGTCTGTCAAAACACAAATGGATTATTGTTAACATGTTTTTTCCCGTCAAAACAAAAAACAGATCATTATTCTACATGATGTTCTATATGCTTTTCCCTTCCCGTCAAAGCGCGACAGGAATACTCTTCCCTTCCTCGAAATAAAGATAGAAGTCCATCGGCGTCCACGGGCTTTTATATACCCTCTCAAACACCGGATAAAATATCTCATCCCGGTACGTTTCCAGCTGACTGCGCAAGAAGGCGTCGTGGGTCTCATGTTCCCCATCTCGAAAACAGGTAAATGCATAGCTGTACTTCTGTCGAAACGCTTCTGCCTGCTGTTTATTGATGACACGCAGCACCTTGTCATAATTATACAAAAGAAAAAGCCTGGAGACGGGTTCATAACATTTCCCATCCTTTGTCATCATGCGCTTCGGCGCCCTCCCGTCATATTGGAAGGCTTCCCATCCAATATCATCGAACTGTTTCAGACCCTTTTCCAGATCACCGTCTAACAGATGAATCACGGTCTGATAGGCTCTGCGAATATCCGCATAGGGACGGTCATGGGGATGATGATAAAAACATTTTTCAATCATCTGCATGTTCCACCGGGTATATTCTCCAAGCAGTCCCTGGTAGTCTTCCAGACAATGGGGCCGAATGGCATACTGCCAGAGAAAATCCAGCATATCTGTGTACATGATCACATCCCGGTCATCGTAACGCAGCCTGGTAAGACAGGTCTCATATCGATCAGCGTCAAAGACCTCCTCTTTTGTGAAGCTCTTGTTATCCCCTTCCATACTCAAAAATCACCTTCACAATAATAGCTGCCCAGAAGTTTTAATTTCATCGTTTCCGAGGATAACTGGAACAACAGGGCGCGAATCTCACGGTCATTCATGTTGGCATTTAATTCCGCGAAAAATCTGTAATTCCACGTGTCTTCCTCTTTGTACGGACGAGAATGGATCTCCGTCAGATTGACGCCATAATCCGATATCATGGAAAGGACGCTCCCCAGGCTCCCACTTCGATTCGGGCAGGCAAACATGATTTTCATCCGGTTATGTTCCGGAAGGACTTCCAGCTGGTCTGTAAATGTGACGATTTTATAGCGGATATCCTCTTTTTCCCTGACCTCATACCTGGTAATATATAATTCCTTATCCAGAAGCAGATTATTTAACCCATCAGAAACACCAACGCCGACTTCCTCGATCACGCCCATTCCGGCATCGACCACGCCAGATTTGATATCATTCCCCATCTCTTCGAAAGAATCCACAGGTAAAGAATCTGAAGGTGCCTCACATATTTCCATCTCATCTCTTAAAACTGAGAACCGTGATAAATCCTTCGACACTTCGGACCAGCTGTATGGGAAGCAGTCCCTGACCTCCAGGACTCTGCCATACTGGTACTTTCGACTGACCTCCATGATACGCTTGATCAACGCGGTATACTCCCGAAGCATTTTCGGATCCACACCCTGAGTCTGTTTCCGGATAATTGACTCTTCCCGGTCAGGCTTATAAATCTCATCTTCCGTCTCAGCCTTAATGCAGGCCACCTGATCCGACAGGAGCATTCGTTCCATAAATAACCGGCGAATCTCCTTGTCCACTCTGTCTATATTTTCTCTTACTTGTGATAAATCCATAGTACACCTCTTATTATCAACAATCTCGCTCACTAACATAACGTAGAGGCTACCACAAGCCAACATCATCTGACTTGCAGCAGCCTCTTACTATTATATATGTTTTTTTCCGATATGAAAACAGGTAATTAAAAAATATTTTAGCGAATGTTTTTCATCAGGCATTCACCGAACACAATACTTCAAGGGCATTCTGCTCAATCATCTTCCTCCCGTGCTCCACAAGATAAGCTTCGTCATGTTGAAGGTCAGACATACGTCCATCATATTCTTCCGCTGTCAACATAAAAGCCACTGCCTGTTCATCAGACTCACATTCGGAAAAATCAACAAGCAAAATGTATTCCTCATCCATCTTGTATAAGGTGGACCCCAGATACATCTTCTCAGTCAACAACGAACAAAATCGCATCAATCCGGAGAACTGTTTGAAAACGAACTTTTTGGGAGAAAACGTTTTCGTCAATCGGCTCCTGTTGCTCTGCTGTTCTTCCACCGGTGCCTCTTCTTTCGCCACAACATCATGCTGATCTGCAGATTCCTCTTCTTCCTCCTCATCAATACCTGAATAAATGGCCTGAAGATCGCGGGTCATCTCCTCGAAAGCTTTCTGTTTCTCACCCCCGGAAAGGGCATAGATCTGTGCGATCCTTTCGTCCGTTATCTTCTTGTTAATGGCATCTGTCATCTTTTTTATCTGATCCACGTCCCTGTCAATGGCAACATCCTGAAATGTACAGCTTATTGTCACCAAGAGCTGATCTGCCGGCAGGGATTTGGCGATGTAATTCTGTATGCCATTCTCCGTATGCCAGTCAATATAATTACGCGAACTCTGTACAATGG
>JAJQDO010000226.1:0-5685 GCA_021202175.1 Clostridiales bacterium
GTTCGTCATCACATAATCCCGGATCAGATGCGTCTCTGAGTCCACTGCCGTCTGCCTTTTTTCATGCCCATAACTTCCAGAACAACATCTCCTTATATATTTCCACAAAAGAAATCAGGGAAGGTAGCAACTTCTCTGGGTCACTATCTTCCCTGTCTGAAACTGTCTGTTTCCTGACAGCCCGATCAATAGGATGTAATTAGTTACTTCCAGTCTTCCACATGTTTTTCAATCCAATTTGCCAAGTCGGAGACGCCCTCCCCTGTTTTTGCAGAAATAAATATAACGTCAATATTAGGATTTCTCATTTTGGCATATTGTATTACTTTTTCTTTATCAAAGTCAAAGTAAGGAAGTGTGTCTATTTTATTGACGATGAGCAAATCACAAACCTCATACATTAAGGGATATTTGAGAGGTTTATCATCTCCTTCCGGTACGGAAAGTATTGTTACGTTTTTCACTGCTCCGGTATCAAATTCTGCGGGGCAAACAAGATTGCCGACATTTTCGAGAATCACTAAATCAAAATTTTCTGACTTTAACTCCTTTAAACCCTGGCGTGTCATATCGGCATCCAGATGGCACATACCACCAGTATGTATCTGAATTGCCTCAACACCGGCATTTAACATTGTTTTAGTATCCACGACAGAATCAATATTGGCTTCCATGATCCCTATATGCAACCTGTCTTTCAGAATTTTCATTAATGCAAGTAAAGTCGTTGTCTTTCCCGCACCGGGGGAAGACATAATATTAAGAAGAAAAGTATGTTTTTCTTTCAATTCCTGCCTTAGACGGTCTGCATCTGCAGTATTATCTTCGAATATGCTTCTTTTTACGTCTATAATTTTAATCTCGCTCATTTATAGTTTCTTCTTCCATAGTGACCTGAATTTCTTTGATAAAGAAGTCCCTTCCTGAGAGAATTTCTTTGGAAAAGCCATGACAAGATGGGCAATATCCTTCATTCTCTACTACATTGTATTCGGTCTGGCAATTTCTGCAGCGGCCGATTCCCGAAACCCTGTTGATGATTAATTGACAATCGTCAAATAACGGTTTGTTTTCAATCATCAATGGAAAGTATTCTGTCATGAAACTGGGAACAACGGAACATAATTCGCCTATATCGAGTACAATTGCGGCGACTCTTTTAACATTGTTTTCTAAAGCAACTTCTTCTACATCTTCAATGACCTTGAGCATAACATTTAATTCATGCATATTATTCCTCATTTTGTCGCCTTGCAGTGGACGGTGAAAAAGTGATAGATTACCATTCACAACATCCCCGATCTGCAACTATTTATCTTTATTTCTGGCATCTTGAACTTTTCGAATCGCAATTTTTCCAGCCCTCTTCACAACAGCGCCGCCGATTCTTGCCGGAAGTTTTTCGTAAGTTGTTCCATAACAATCAGAGACTTTAGACAAAGTGATGGCTTCAAATTTGCATCGAGTTGTACAGAGTCCGCATCCAATACATCTGGTCTGGTCAACTTTTGCCGCACCACATTCTAAGCATCTGGAAGTTTCTTTGATTATTTGCTCTTCTGTTAAAATGCCTCGTTCATCGGAAAATGTCAATTTTTTCTCTGCGTGAACCGTTGCTTTCTGTCTGTTAGGGCGGTCATAACTGCTGATAACGACATTATTCTTATCAATCTCAGAGAAATCTCGATGATCTCTACCGATCAAAAGAGTGCTTCCCTGATGAGACCATCTATGCAAAGAGTCAGCGCCTGATTTACCTGCCGCAATGGCATCGACTGCAAATCGAGGACCGGTATAAGCATCACCGCCGACAAATATATCATCTTCTGCCGTTTGATAGGTAAATCCGTCTGCTTTTACGGTGTTATTTCTGTTTAATACAATTTTTGTTCCGTCAAGCAGATTTCCCCACTGAATAGATTGACCTACCGCAAGAAGTACATGATCGCAGGAAATAGAGATTGTATCATTTTCATCGTATTTAGGATTGAATTTACCATTTTTGTCAATAACAGAGATACATTTCTTTAACTCTATGCCACATACTTTGTCGTTTTTGACAATGATACGCTTTGGCCCCCAGCCAGGATTGACATTGATTTTTTCCTCTATTGCTTTGAGAATTTCTTCTTCTGAAGCAGGCATGTTATCTCTCGGTTCCAGACAGAATAAGGATACTTCATCACTTCCGGTACGAAGAGCTGTTCTTGCGACGTCAATTGCTACATTGCCGCCGCCGATTACAACCGTTTTACCGGTAACGTCAACGGTATTTCCACTATTGACAGATTTGAGGAAATCAATACCGGAGAGAACACCTTCTGCATCTTCTCCCGGTACACCGACCTTGCGACCGCCCTGGGCGCCGATTGCAAGATAAATGGCTTTGTATCCCTGTTTTCTTAATTGTTGAATGGTGATATCTTTTCCTGCTTCAATGCCATATTTAAAGGTAACGCCTAACTGTTTGATAACATCGATTTCCGCATCAATGATATCTTTTTCCAATCGGAAAGAAGGAATGCCATAGCGAAGCATGCCGCCCGCCTTTTCTTCTTTTTCAAATACAGTTACTTCATTACCATTGATCGCTGCAAAATAAGCTGCAGTTAATCCAGCGGGACCAGCTCCGATAATAGCCAGTTTTTCACCTTCTGGGAAACGTTTCTTAGGTATAAAACGTTTTCCTGATTCTAATTCCTGCTGAGCGATAAATTTTTTTACATCATCAATGGCAACGGGATCTGTGACGGTTCCCAATGTACAGGCATCCTCACAGCGGTGGTTGCAGATGCGTCCACATACAGCAGGGAAAGGATTTTCCTTTTTTATCAATTCCAGCGCATCCATATAGCGTCCCTGACTAGCCAGTTTGAGATAGGCCTGTACAGAAATATGAGCTGGACACATGGTTTTACACGGAGAAGTTCCGGTTTCCGGTATAACATCTTTTTTTGTCATACGGAAGTCAAGCGTCCATTTATCTTTGCCCCACACATGATCATCAGGAGAAATATTTTCCGGAATATCCACTGGATTTTTCTGACATATTTTTTGCCCAAGCTTAGCGGCGTTCATCGGACAGACTTCCATACATTCTCCGCATGCCACACATTTTGTGGGATCTACTGAAGCTACATAATTTGATTTCATCATATTTGGCGTATCGACCAGTCGAGAAGTACGGAAGGCCAGGCAGGAGTCGGGATGGCAATTGCAGATGAATAATGAGTTCATAGGGCCATCGACATTGGTCACCTCATGGACATATCCCATTTCTTCTGCCCTATGAAGTATATCATAGGCTTCTTCCTTTGTTATTCGGCGAGAGCGATTCGTCCGGATGCAGGATTCTGCAAATTCTCCGAGCTGAATACACCATTCCCCAACTACATCAGCGCCCATATCTTCCCGGATTGCGGCTGCACGACGACATTGGCAAGTGGTGACCGCAAGGCTGGGATAATATCTGTTGATCCAATAGGATATCTCATCAATGTCAATTTTACGTGGCTCTGCTTCAATGGCTTTTGCTACAGGTAATGTGATAACGAGGCCGTTTCCCTGTGGAAAGAATCTGGCAAAATTTTTGGTTAAATCTTCTACATAATCTTTAAAAGCATAAGCTACTTCTGGATGTTTATCCATGAAATCTTTGTTCATGACCATAAGCTCCATGCTGCCTGGTGCAAAAAGCGGGAGTCTGAGCTTATCCCCTTCATATTCTATGATTCCGATTTGCGCCATTTCTTTCGTCAGTTCACGGGTTTTCTTTACGGAAAAGCCTGATTTTTTTGCAATTTCTGTAATAGTCATTGGGGTGCGTAATTTCATCGATAATCCGATTTTTACCATATCATCTGATACCGTATGTTCCATCAATCGATATTCCGGATCTGATGATTTTGGATTTGGGTTTAACATGTTAATATGTCGGATTAATTTCAATAAGTTTTTTCTTTCAGCCATATAGGTCCCTCCCTTTTTTAGCATTATTTTAACAAAACCTTTTTATTTATTCTATAGAGGGCTAAGGTGCTTCGCAACGAAGACTGTGGTTATGTTTGTTTTTATGTGAGAAACGGGACAAAGAAGGGCTTTTTGTTGCATTTTTAAACGAGTAAGTGTAAAATAATAGTTGATAACATACAAAAAAACATAAAAAGAGAAAGAAGTTTATGGATAAAACGACATATAAAGCAGGAAAACTTTCCTTTGTGAAAGAATGTTTATTTGAAGGGTTGCTTCGAATTTTAAAAGATAAACCGTTAGAAGATATCAGCATTAGCGAATTATCGCAAGTATCGGGAATTTCAAGGAGCACTTTTTATCGTAATTATCATTCCGTGATTGATGTGGTTGAAGATTATTTAACAATATTTCCTTTTGGATCTAAAGAGGAAGATTTTACTTCCGATGACAAATATGATTTTTATAGACGTATTTATGATTCGTTGGCATTTATTAAGAAGAATCGTATTTTATTTGAGCGTTTATTTGAAGCTCATCGTGAAATGTTGCTGTTTGATAATTTTGATATGCTGGTAAAAAGTCTTTGCAGAAACCGGGCACATGATATCGGTTATTATAGCGAATATGACTTGACAAGGTTTTCAGGTACTTATTTCGCATTATGTTTCCGTTGGATTGAAGGAGGCATGAAAGAAAGTGTACAGGAGATGGCAGGCATATGTTATGATATATTAATGCGTACGTAACGCTGTTGACTGAAATTTTAACAATCAAAGATGCTTTTTCCTTGTCTATGAAATCCGGAGTTGCATCCTTCTGCACCATAATTACGATATCTTTAAGGCGTAAACCAATATATTTTTCCAAAAAGAAAAATTTTAAAATCGTTGCTTCCCTGCGGTACGCCCAATTTTAAAAAACCGGAAATAAATCCGGCTTTCTCCTTAATCTGTTTTTCTTTAATCTGTTTTTAAACAAACGGAAGTTCCTCTTCCAATCCTTCCGGAATGGTGACGAAATCATCCGCTGGTTTTGTCGGCGCAGCCGCAGCACCTGTCCCGGCTTTTGCCTTACTTTCGGCAAATTCCTGCTCATCTACGATGATCTCCGTGGTGTAGACCTTCACGCCGTCCTTATTGACGTAGGATCCCGTCTGGATCCGTTCAAAGACGATCAGCTTTGTCCCCTTTCCCACGTACTTTTCTGCGAATTCCCCCTGCTTGCCAAACGCAACGCAGGTGAGGAAATCGGCTCCCGGCTTCCCATCCGCATCTTTTTTGAAACGGTTCGTAACGGCAAGACGGTATCTTGCGACACACAACGGTTTGTCCACTTTGGTGTAAGAGACAGTCGGCACATCAACGGTTCTTCCTGAAAGCATTACTTTGTTCATATAAAACCCTCCATTTTAAAAGTTTCATCTCTAATATGAAAAATCGTAAGAAAATTTCAAAAAAAGAAGCCATCCGGTAAATACCGGACAGCCCCAATTACATCAATCCATCTTTCTTATTCTTGACTCATCTTTTGACTCACTTTTTGCATAAGTTTTTATGAAGATATATGAAAACATATCAAAAGTTTTTTCTTTTATCCGCTTTAAAATTGTCTGAAAAATCATAAAAGGGCGAATGTAGAAGCGTTTTTTTGCGTCACTTTCTTGTGGGTTTGCCGCTTTTTTTCTGTCTCACTTTTTGTCTCACTGTGGGTCAT
>JAJQDO010000226.1:5695-7766 GCA_021202175.1 Clostridiales bacterium
AATCAAAATATATGAGAATATATCGCTTTTTAATGTTTTAAATCCCGTGCAAATTCAAGCAAATAACTGAAATAATTTTAAATTGTGCCTGATTTTCAAACAATTTCCTGTAAATTCCTTTGTGTTCTTCCTAATCCTGGAAATAATACCCTACGCCCCATTTCGTGTGGATATAAATCGGTTCTCCTGGATTACGCTCGATTTTTTCTCTGAGACGCCTGATATGTACGTCCACCGTACGAACATCTCCCGGATAATCGTACCCCCATACGATATTCAAAAGATTCTCCCTGCTATACACTTTATTCGGATGAAAAGCCAGAAGCTCTAACAAATCATACTCCTTCGCCGTGAGTTTCACCTCTTTGCCATCAGTAAAGACTCTCCTGCTGTCACAGTCGATTTTCAGGCCATTTTTCTCCAATATCTTCTTCTTTTCCTCTTCTGTCGTTTTTCTGGTACTTCTGCGCATGATTGCTTTGATCCTGGCCTTCACTTCCAGGATGTTAAAGGGTTTGGTAATGTAATCATCCGCGCCATATTCCAAGCCGAGAATCTTATCCATATCATCTCCCTTGGCCGTCAGCATGATAATGGGCACGTTTGAAAACTCCCGGATCATCTGACACACTTCAAATCCATCAAGTTTCGGGAGCATTACATCCAGAAGTATAATGTCATACTCCTTCTTTTTTGCCATTTCCAAGGCCTCTTCCCCATCGTAGGCACAGTCTACTTCCATATCATCCTGTACCAAAGAGAACTTGATTCCTTTAACAATTAAACGTTCATCATCGACAACCAGCACTTTTTTTCCCATTTTTATACTCCTCAAAAATATTTGTAAATTATTTTTTATAATATTCTATGATATTTGTAATTTATCCTTTTATTTTACCATACAGATATCTATATTGTAACCTTATTACCATATAAATCTCTCATGCTGTATAAATATCCTGTACTGTAACCTTATACTATTATCTTATCCTTGATCTTGTCAAAAATGCCATCACCGATTCCGGAAACATTTTTGATATCTTCTATTGAAGAAAAAGAACCATTTTCTTCTCGGTAAGAAAGAATGGCCTGTGCCCGTGCCTCACCGATTCCGGAAAGTGTCATCAGTTCTTCCAGCGATGCTTCATTGATATTGACCCTGCCTTCAGAATCGACTGCCCCCGACCCGGAAACGTTCCCCTCTGCTGCCGTATCCGATTGTCCAGAAACAGATGTCCCGTCCGTCTGTCCGAACATGCTGTTTTCTCCAGATTGCCCGGCAACGGTTCCTCCGGTTTCCCCTTCGGCCGGTATGTAAAGCTGCACCCCGTCCGCTAGGATCTCCGCCAGATTCACCGCTGTCTGATCCGCCTTTTTGGTAAATCCTCCGGCCTCCTCTATAGCATTTCCCGCACGAATCCCTTCCGGGAGTTCATAGAGTCCAGGATTCTTCACGCAGCCACAGATATGGACGAAAATCGTATCTCCATCCGCTGTTCCTGCCACTTCCGCTGCTCCCGCCGTAGAAGAATCCCCCACCGTATCCAGCAGTGAATCATCTTCTCGAGTATCGCCTTTCTCCGTCTGTGTTCCATTCTCTGTCAACATATCCTGGCCTTCATCTTCCAGTATGCCTTCTTCTGCCTGTGTGTCCCCCTCGTACTGTGTGTCTTCTGCCTGTGTGACCACAGACCCGCCGGAGAACAGCGACCGGGACAGACCCCGACAGCCCAGACAACATATACAGGTAAATATCAGACTCAGGACATACAGATATCTCTTCCATCGTATTGAACTTGCCGAACACTTCAAATCAAGAACACTCCTTCCCAATCTGAAGCAGATCATCATTCCACGATCATATAATATAATACCGAAATTTTAATCTAAAAACAAGGGGGAGTGATTGATTTATTTTTGCTGCGTTGTCAATTCACTGTATATAGAAGGGGGAGAATGTTATCGTCTCTTTTCTTCTATACAGACTTTTTTGTTATTCCTCTGTTTTGGTCTGTACGTTTTTCCCTTCTGTACAGACGGATCCTGTGATTTTGCTGTTTTAGTCCGTACG
>JAJQDO010000303.1 GCA_021202175.1 Clostridiales bacterium
TAGCAGAAGGAACGCATACCATGTCCATGAGCATATACATGGCATAGCAATAATTCAGGACTGACTGAGAATAAATCAGTCTCTCGCAGGTATAACCCGCTCTTTCCAGCGCGTGCAGAAATCCCTTATAATTCTGTTCACAGACAAAAGCTTTCACGCCGTTGCCTAACTTCGAAAAGGACTCCCGGGCCACTTCCTTGGAAACATCTCCGCCTTTGCCGGTCTTGCCGGATAACAGGTTAACCATATCTCCGATCTTGCTCTTCCCGAACGCGGCGATCAGAACTACTTTTAAAACATCCGCGTAAGAAGGAACATACAGGTAACTGCCGGCTTCTTTCAGCCACTGCAGGGCCTGACCGTACTCGGTCCGCATAAATTCTTTTTCGTTTTGATTGAGCACATCCATAAAAGACGGTTCTTTGATCAGATGGCAGAAATAATCGATGCAATTACGGATTAAATCTCCATCATACTGCTCATTTACGGAAATCTTCGACATGGCGAAGTCTTCCTGGTTAAGCGGTTTCCCCTGAAGATTAATTCGAATGAATATCTCCGACACCACATCAATGTCCAGCTGAAAAGATAACTCGATGACACCCACCTGATGCTTCGTGATGGCTCGCAGACGGTCGATCTCTTTTTCCAGTCGGGAGGTGTCCCGGTCCGGATTCTTCGCTTTGTATTCTTTTTCGAACTTGCGATAGGAAAAATCTCTGCGGAATAACAAGGATATATCGGAAATCCACTCCGGTTTCTCTTCCAGGGACGCGTCGCTGATCGCAAACTTCTCTTCTCCTTCCTCCGCGATAGGACAAAACGCGATCTGAATCCTGTGGGATTTATATTCACTGTCGAGCACTTCCCTTCCCATCAGGGCCGCCATCAGCGCCGTCACTCTCTGCTGCCCGTCGATGAGAATCTTTTTCGTGCCGCCCCTTCCAAATCCCCGGATCCTGACCTGAGAATTCTGCCACACGATAAGATATCCGATGGGATATCCTTCATAAAGAGAATCAATCAGGTCTCTGACTTCCTGTCCCTTCCAGACGAAGGGCCGCTGAATCTCCGGAATGGCAATCTGTGCATTTTCCATGTAACTTAAAATACTACTCACTGAGTATTGTGTGATTCTATAGTTATCCGCCATGTTTCTTCTCCTCTAATCTTCCGCATGATCTATGACAAAACAATGTATGATACATTTCCGTGCTTTACATCTGATCTTTCATATTATTCTATGGCAAAACAATGTATGAAGTATTCCTGTGCTTTACATTTAAAATCTTTCACGCATCCTATGGTAAAACAATGTATGAAGCATTCCTGTGCTTTACATCTAAAATCTTTCACGTATCCTATGGTAAAACAATGTATGAAGCATTCCTGTGCTTTACATCTAAAATCTTTCACGTATTCTATGGCAAAACAATGTATGATAAATTCCTGTGAATTATACAGGAAATGCACAGGAATGAAAAGCCAGACTACGAATGCTTCATCTTCTTTAATTCATCGAACACCACATCGTTTAATACCTTGATATACGTACCCTTCATACCGGACGAACGGGACTCAATCACGCCCGCGCTCTCAAACTTGCGAAGAGCATTCACGATGACAGATCTCGTGATTCCCACTCTGTCGGCGATCTTGCTGGCTACCAGGATACCTTCCTCGCCGTCCAGTTCATCAAAAATATGCTGAATGGCTTCCAGTTCCGAGAAAGAAAGCGTCGAGATCGCAGAACGGACAATAGCCACCTTCCTGTTCTCCTCCGCATTCTCCTCATTAACAGAACGCATCATCTCCAATCCCACAACCGTCGTGCCATACTCCACTAAGATAATGTCATCAATCTCATAGTGCTTCTCTTTCCGATACATAAATATCGTCCCCAGGCGCTCGCCGGCAATGTCGATGGGCGTGATGATCGCCTGATAATGGGAAATGTCTGAATATTCAAATCCAAGGGTTTCCAGATTCACATTCTCTTTTGTGGATAAAACGCCGAGAATCCTCTCATTCAGCAACGGGTCAATATAACCGCCCACCTCATTATCGATCAATTCATCAATCGGTTCAATATCAACGCGGTCTTTGATACCCAATACCTTACCCTTCCGACTGATCACCAGCACGTTAGACAAAAGAATATCGCTCAAAACATCACAGATATCATTAAACACCACCTTATGGGAATTGTTATTATGAAGCAGTTTATTAATTTTTCTCGTTTTATCAAGCAGTTGGACACTCATAGAAACCTCCATATTGGCAATCATCATTGAAAATCCTCGCATTGGCAATGATCATTGGCAATCCCCACATTGGCAATGATAATTAAAAATTCTCACGTTGGCAATTATCATTGGCAATGATTGCGAAAATTACAAAAAATGATGCCTGCACACAGACATTAAAGTTTACTGACAATTCTTTATTAAAATGTATTTTAGCACATCTACCTCACAATAACAACGATATTATCTAAAAATTTATGTCATTTGTGAAAGTGGTGAATATTTGATATATTTGACTGAATTTTTGAAACAATTCACATACAAAATAGACAAATGAAAAGAAAAACCGCTTATTTATGCGCTCTAACGGGCATCGGCAGCATGGAAAAAGGGGCAGAAATTTGAATCTGCCCTCTTTTTATGCGGTTCTTAGAGATTATTTTTTCAGCGATTTCACATAAGCCAGGCACTTGTTTCCGAATTTCCCGTTCTGTGTCGTACTGGCTTTCTTCTGCAGCTTCTTTGTGGCTGCTGCCGTCTTCTCTCCGTATTTACCATCCACTGTAAGCCCTGCACTGATAGTCCAGTTTAGGACCTTCTGGACGCGCTTGATCTGTGTCAAATCCTTGATCAAAGTTCCATCTGCCATCTTATAAGCCTCCTTGCTCTAATCTCTCCAAAATATCATTTATCGTATCTGAACTATCGATTGCACTGTTTACCACCGTCTCGATACCGACCACACCATCCGCTTCCACACCGTGGACATAATAACCGTTGACCGTCCCGTCGGAGCTTGTCACGTTGTTGATGATATCCGCCGCATTCTAAAGCTTTTCATACAGTTCCTCAAATGTCAGGACAGTGTTTGACAGTTCGCAGGTGTTGTCGTCTTTGACACGCTCGCTGTCAAAAGCTTGGCCACTGCTTTCGAATAAGCCGTCGTGCCTTCCTCGCAATGTTTTACCACCTGTTTCCAGTAATACTTTTCATCGGCCCTTGATACATCGTGAGATTTCTTGTATTTTTTGAGCCATGACGTCGCCTTGCTATAGACCTTGGTCGACATCTTCTCTGCCTCATCCGATGCCAGATTAGAAGTATCCTTGATACCGAATGCCATACCTTTTGATAACTGCTCACCGACATCCGTTTTGAATTTTTTGGACGGGGAGCTGATGCCCAAAGTGCTCTTTGCTGCTGACAGTGCCGCTTTCGCTACGGATACCGCCGCGCTTACTGCGAAAGACTGTCCGCTTCGTCAACCTTTTTTGTACATGCTGATAACTGATTTGCAAGGATTTCCTGTTTTTTGCCCAGATATTCCGCTGAATTCGCTCTTCCTGTATATTCCGAATCCAACAGTTTCAGCTCGGACTTGAATTTCTGTGCCTCCTTGTTAGCATTGGAAAGTCCCTGGACAAATTCTTTTTCGCCATCCAATGCAAGCACGATTCCTATTTTGTTGCTCAAAATCCTCACCTCCCGGGCGCAATAAAAGGAGAGCCTTGTTCAGGCTCTCCCTTTACTTATAAAATCTTAAAATTATTCACCGAGCATATCATCCCAATTTCGCGGGTCCAAAGACTTACGAAACGTCAGCTCTTCATGTCTTCTTTTTTTGAATCCTTTTTTATTGCCCTTATAGCCAAGAAAATACCATTCGACAAGGACACCTGCCAATACAATCAACATATCCCCCGCCTCCTTACTTTTCCGAGATCTGTTGATAGACCATCTCAATCCCCATCCGCAGGATGTCCGACTCCGACTTGTTAAGATAGTTGCTGCATGTCTGCAGTTTCCTAACGTCTTCTTCCGACATCCTCGCCCGCTTGACTATCGTCTTTAGGGCATCCGTGGGTCTTCCTGTTCTATTGCTCATAATCTGATTTCTCCTTGCTCTTTGTAGCTACATTATAGAACAAATGAAGGATTAAGTCAAGGGATATTATGAAATTATGGCAGGGCATACTCGGCATTATGCCGTTGCTTTATGCAGGTGCACTTCTCTGTGGGCGCTATCCGCTTGCCACAAATATTGCAGCGCTTATATATCGGCATGTCCACCATCTCCATTTATTGTTTAACATTGTTAACTAATGCACAGTATGCCGGCGCCTTATGGGTTGACGGCCTGTCGCCGCCATGAAAGGAGGAGCTTACCAGCAAAAAGAAACAAACGTTCGGTTCCAATTAAAGAGGCAGGCGCCGTACATTGTGCCGTTAAATTTACTGTTTGATGTTTGACAGTCTTAATCTACAAGGCTCTCAAACTTGTGCCGTTAGATTGTATAGTAAAAGCACCAAGCATTATGCCTGGTGCTGTCATTGTCTGTTATTTTGTATTTGTTTGTTTCTTTAATGAATTCAAATAAGTACCATTGTTCCAATTTTCTGGTTTAAACAATCCCATATCTCTCGCATGAGCATAATTTTCAAAAGATGTGCACCATTCCAAATTCTCAACTCTATTGTCTGACTTTATTGCGTTTTTATGATTTACTTCGGGTTTTCCATCCGGATTGTCTATAAACGTTTCTGCTACAAGTCTATGAATCTTTCGGTTCTTTCGAATTCCATTCTTACTTAACATAACAAACGGGTACTCATGTTCCGGGCAATATGGATGCAATACTTTTCCTCTGCATTTTTTTCGTGGCAAACTTCTTACATTTCCGTAATTGCTTACTTGATATAAACCTTCATATCCACTAATATCTTTATATACTTCTTCCATCTTCATGAACCTTTTCGATGAACTCTCTCATCATCTTGGTGAGCTGTGTGCCCATCGCAACGCCCGCTGCCTTGCAGGCAATCTGGAACTCTTCTGCTGTCTTTTTATCAACCTTGTAGGTCTTTGCTGTTACGCCAGCCTTTTCGTCACATTTGTCATGTTGTCTTACTTTCTTTTCGCTCATCTATCATTCCTCCTGTTTCCGATGAAAATATCTACTAACGCAAACGCCCCGGCACATGCAAGGATTATAGATGAGTATATATTACGAGATGCAATGAACATAACCCACGCAACGAGCAGAAATAGTTTTCTAAATTTTTCTCTTTTCATTTATCTTGAAATGAGCTATAATATTTTTTAAAGGTCTGGGGCTTACGCCCCATTCCTTTACTTGAGAGCCTGTATGATACTTGCTACTCCTGTTAAGAACGTTCCGACCGCTATTAACACTTGAGCAATTTCTTTCATCAGGTTCTTTTTCTTTTTGTGTTTCTTGCTCATTTCCTTTCACCTCCCTTCCATGTTTATAGCATAACATACGTCTACGTATTTGTCAAGCATTTTCTGTAATTATTTTTCAGAAATGTTAACTTTTTCTGTGTGAAAGAAGGCAAAGAAAAACACCCCACAGACTACATTCCGTGAGGTGTCCTTCCAGAGATAGTTAAAAAAACGTGACTTAATCAATAACGTCTAATTATAATTATAACACAGGTAAAAGCGGACAGAGCGGACACTTTCTCAAATTATTTCATTTTTTTCAATAAACCTATCGAATTTCTTCCGGCAGGCGTCCGCCGTATATCCCAACTTATGTCCAATCCTGACAAAGGTTTCGCCATCCAATATCCGCATCTCTACTATGCTCCTAACCAGTGGGTCGTCAATGTCTTGTACGAACTCTTCGACATCATTTGTAATTTCTAACAAATTAGTCTCTTCCTGCTGATAACGTAATTGTCGCTGCATGAGAAGTGTTTTCTTTTTACCAATCACCCCGACCGGACATCCGCGAACTGTAAAACGCTGCCATCCTCCATCCCCACCAAGCACCGTATCTTGTGCCTGCTCTTTTCCAGCTGTATTATTTCCTCTTGGTTTTTCTCAATTCTTTTTCGCAGGATTTCCAGCCTTGCTTTTGCATCTGTGTACTTAGTCAGGATAGATTTGTCCATCGGATATTCCTCCTTAGATGTGTTCGTGCGGTTCAAGGAAACGGTTGATATTATATTAGACAGGGAATCTGACAGGATGAAACAGTTGCAGACCGCTGCCATGAAGCTCTCTGCCACCCGCATCTATACCTACATGCACAAAATCGCCTGTGCCGGGAAAGGATACATCTTTGATGATATCCCTACCGATACGATAGAAGCACCTTATGTCGAAGGTGCTGATTTTATCATTGGGGTAAGCGGGAATTCCATGGAACCGACGTATTATGATGGGTGATCTGGTTTATGTCCGGAAACAGGAGACTGTCCGTATAGGTGAGATTGGAATCTTTGTGATGAACAATGAATGCTATATCAAAGAGTTGGGAGAATATGGCTTGCTCTCGCATAATAAAGAATATGGGATGATTCCCGGGGACGAATCCATCCAGTGTGTTGGGAAAGTATTAGGGAAGGTATTAGGGAAATAATTGCAATATTTAAAAATTCCATGCGCATTATGCGTATTTTCTCTTGACTTTAATACGCATTATATGTATAATATAATTATAAGGAGGAAACAATAATGCGGGCAAGAGAATTAGAAAAAATCCTCTTAAAGGATGGCTGGTACATAAAGAATCAAAAAGGTTCCCACCGCCAGTACAAGCACCCAGATAAGCCGGGGAAAGTTACAATACCTTTTCATAACGGCGATGTCGATAAAAAAACCGCTGATTCCATCCTGAGACAGGCGGGGTTGAAATAGCCCCGCCTCCTAAATATATTGAGGAGGTACACTTATGAAGCTTTTATATCCTGCAATTTTTACACCATGCGAAGAACTTTCCGGCTACACTGTTGAGGTTCCTGATCTCCCCGGATGCATTACGGAAGGACGTAATCTGATGGAAGCAATCGAAATGGGAACAGATGCCGCCAGTGGATGGATTCTTGATGAAATTGAGGATGGAAACCAATATCCAGCCCCCAGTAAATACCAGGACATTTCCTGTCCTGCTGGCAGCTTTGTAAATCTTTTAGTCCTGGATATGGATACTTATGCCGAAAAATATGGTTCCAAAGCGGTCAGAAAAAATATTACTATCCCCGCATGGCTCAATACCTTCGGTGAGAAACAACATATCAATTTTTCCAAAGTCCTTCAAGACGCATTGATGACAGCTGCACAAAGCGGTATTAAACAGGATACTTAATATGCAAGTGTGATGTGATTATGAAATAGAAAATAGCCGCCCCAGGTCTGGTAAACTCAGGCGGCTATTCCTAGTTGGTATTAATTCACCGGGTCGGGGAGCCGTTGTCTCCCGTATCGGCTGTCTTGATAAATATATTATAATATGCCACCAATCAAATTGCAATCAAAATTTTATCAAACCACACATACCCTTATTTCCATGCTGCCAGGCAATGAAAGGAAGGAAAGAAAATGTGGGTTGAAGAAAACAACGGAAAGTATAAATGCTGCGAAAAATATAAAGACCGGGTCTTCGACAGTTGAATCAAATTGAAATCGCCCCAAAGCCTTTAGTTAGGCT
>JAJQDO010000225.1 GCA_021202175.1 Clostridiales bacterium
GTTCAAAAAGGTAGTTTAGACACCCAAATCAATATTATTTCTTTCAATATATTTTATTTTTGTGTATTTTTCAAGAAAAACAAAAGAGAAAAGCCTCCTGTTTTCAAAACTCTTGCTTTTCTCTTTTGTCAGCGACCGTTCACGACTTACGCGCGCAGTAACCTCTTCCCTTTCATTTATCTGCGGAATCTTCCAACCTTGGTCAGGCGCTTCGGCAGTTTCGGAACCTTTCCCTCTGTTTTTATGATGGCTCCGTCATCGCATACTTCCATACATTTTCCACATTTATCGCATTCCAGATCATCGATCATATGAATATATTTCGGTCTGCCTTCGATACAGTCTTTCGGGCATACCTCCATACACTCTCCACAACCGGTACAGACCTTCGGGTCGATATAAATCTTTTCCGATGAGAAGCAAACGCCTGCCGGGCATTTTTTCTTCTTGATGTGTGCTGTATATTCGTCCTTGCAATCTTTGATCGCAGAAAGCGCAATCAGTGAAGCATTTTCGCCCAGAGTGCATGACGTGGAAAATGTCATCGCTTCCCCGATTTCTTTGGTCAGCTTCAAAAACTCTATCTTGCCACGGCCCTCAGCTGTTTCCTTCTGCATATATTCGAGCTGCGTCAGACCCTCTCTGCAGAATACACATTTTCCGCAGCTTTGTCCACGATAAATTGTCAGGCGTTTTTCCGTTTCCTTGACGATACAGTCCTTCTCTGTCAAGACGCGAATCACGCCATTATCTGCACATGCTTCCTTCAGGCTCAGATCAGCCACAACATCCGGCAACTCATACCGATAACCGACCTGCACTGCTTTCGCTCCGGTAAGATCTGCCACCTCAGAAACTTTTGTATCTGCCGCCACAAATCCTGGTTTTTCTCCATTTACAGAAACATAAACCGAATCATTGATGGCTTCTTCCCCTTCCAATGCTGTCGCTAACGTGTATGCGGTCACAATATGGAGCAGGAGACTGCCCTTTGCGGCACGTACATCTACGATGCCTGTCTCCAGCGTAATTCCCCGCTCTGCAGCCATGGATTTCAGACTCTCATCTTCTGTCAGGGACAGAGTATATTCCGGGATAATCAGGCTTTTTCCCTCAGTATCTAAAGCTCTTGCCGCGATGACAATCCCGTCAAGCACTTTCTCTGGAGCTTCCTTTAACAATGCAAGAAAAACGCCATCCACGTCAGCATTGTTGAGCGCACAGATCACTTTCGTTTCTTTTTCTTCTTCCAGACCTTCCGCCACTGCTGCTTCCATCTGTGTTTTCAGGCTTCCTTTTTTTAATCCATATCCCTGCACGCCGAGTAATTCGATCTGTGTCTGCACATCCATACTGCTTTTATTATTCAGATATTCCAATGCTTTCATCCTTACGCCTCCTCGTTATCCGTGAAATCACCCCACAGGCTTGGCCTGGAGATCTGAAGTCTTAAATCACACTGCAGGCAGCGTCCTGCTTCCGCACAAATATCCGCATCGCAGATGCCATGATCGAACAATCTGAAATTATCCTGACGTTCTTCCGGTGCATCCACTATCGTCTCTTTTCGTTCCATATAACCAAATCCCGGACATTTTCCGATATAAGCGTCGGCGGTCTCTTCTGGAGCGAGTTGTTCCGAAATATCCCCATCTCCACCAAGGAAACGGTCAATCTGTTCGGCTGCTTCTCTGCCAGATTCCACAGCCATGACCACGGATTTTGTTCCATAGATGGCATCCCCTGCCGCGAAAATACCTTCCACGGATGTGCTCTTATCTTTTTCAATATCGTTGACAAAAATACTGTTCGCTCTGCCCAGTGTAAGCCCGGCTTCCTCCGTGATATCCGGTCTTTGTCCCACGGCAAAGATGACGGTATCTGCATCAATGTGGTGTTCGGAACCTTCTTCCTTCTGAATAATTGCCCGGCGATTTTCATCAAAGGTGAAGGATTCTACATTCATAAAGTCTACACCGGTCACGGCATCCACTCCGGTAATCCGTTCAAAGGTCTGTGCCGGATGCACGAAGATACCTTCTTCCTGTGCCTGTTCAATTTCTTCATCGTCTGCTGTCATCACTTCTCTTGCCTCCAGACAAGCCAGATGAATCTCTTCCGCTCCCAGACGCTTTGCCGTTCTCGCACAGTCAAAGGCGACATTTCCGCCGCCAAGGACAATGATCCGTTTGCCCATTCCCGTCTCATTTCCCATGCTGGCGTTTCGCAGAAAATCTGCATTTAAAATCACACCCGGAAGATTACTGCCTTCCATCGGAAGCCGCACACCTTTATGACCGCCAATGGTCATTAAAACCGCATCGTATTCTTTTAAAAGTTCCACCGGAGCCTCTACCTTGGTATTGACCTCGATCTTCACACCCTGATCGGCGATAATCTGCACCTCTTCCGCAACAATATCTCTTGGCAGTCGATAAGAAGGAATGCCATAAGACATCATGCCGCCTACCGTAGGAAGCGCTTCCTTCAAGATAACATCATGCCCCTGTTTTCTCAGATAATAAGCAGCGGTCAGACCAGCTGGTCCGCCACCGACCACGCAAACCTTCTTGCCGGTATCCGGAAGCTGTTTGCCTTTTCCTTTCCACAGAGAACCCGTATCATGTTCTGCCGCATATCTCTTGATATTGCGGATGGACATCGCTTCATTGACTTCTTTTCTCTTACATTCCAGCTCGCAGGCGTGCGTACAGATCATTCCTAACGCCTTCGGGAATGGAAGCTTCTCTCGAATGACTGCGGCCGCTTTGTCATATTCTCCATTTTTCACATAACGGATATAACGAGGGATATCCGTATGCGCCGGACAGGCATGACGGCAGGGAACGATTGCGTCCTCTTTTTTGACCTCGGAATTGATCAGCTTATCACGAATCGTTCCGGTCGGGCAGACTTCTGCGCAGGCGCCACAGAAACGGCAATCCGCATCTTTCAGAAGCTTGTTATGTAATGTGCCCACATAAGTTTCCAGTTCTTTTTTCTGATATTGTAATACGCCTGCGCCACGCAGTTCATTGCAGGCCCGCACACAGCGTCCACAGAGTACGCAGCGGTTCATGTCATGAAGAATCAGCGGATTCTCTTCCTGTACTTTGAAGCCCTTGGTCCGCAGTTTCATCCGTCCGGTCTTCGGTCCGATATATTGAATCAACATCTGCAGTTCACAGTTACCATATTTCGGACAGGTAGAGCAATCTTCCGGATGTCCGGTCAACAGCAATTCCAGAGCGAGCATGCGAAGCTGCTCCAGCTTCGGTGTTTTCGTCTGAATCACCATACCATCTTTTGCCTTCAGCGTGCAGGAGGTCTTTACTTCCTCTTCTCCTTCAACCTCCACGATGCACATCCGACAGGAGCCCAGGGGACTCAAGTCCTTATGATGACACAAATGTGGGATATAAATCCCATTTTCCAGTGCACAGTCCAGCACATTTTTATTATCCGGAACCGTAAGCTGCGTTCCGTCAATTGTAATGACTGCCATATTTTATTCCCTCCTTTTTTATCATTCTGAATCTATAGTTCACTCTTAACAGTTCCATATTATCGTTCTGGATTCTTTGTAAATACAAAAATAGAAATCACAGCAAATGCCAGCATCCCCACAAACGATACAGCAAACTGATTTCCTGTCGTATTTTCACCCAGTATCGCGCTCGCCGCACTTCCCAGCACAAACGGAGCGATCAAACCTCCGATTCCTCCGATTACGGAAAACATACCGCTGGCTTTAGCCACTGCTTCCGGCTTCACAGAAATGGATATCAGGAAACTGCCGATGGCCATAAAGCAGCTTTGGGAAACACCGCACAAAGCACTGGTCAGATACACTCCCATTATTCCCGGAATTACCTGGATAGCACCAAATCCCGCTGCCGCCGCAAAAATGGAAAAGGGAAGCGTCCAGTTTTTTAACCGACCGGATATTTTCGCAAAAGACATGCCGACGATTAAAGCAAATGCCGCATTCACTGCAGTTACCATTCCTGTCACTGTGGTATTCGATGTAATATTTTCCTGTACATAGATTCCGATGTTGGTACCATATGCGTTGATAAACAATGTATGTACCAGAGAAGCCAAAGATATCATATAAACCATTTTATTCAATTTCATATCGGATGCCTTCTCCGGCACAGCCGGCGGAGTCTCCTCCAACAAGAGAAGGATAATCAGTCCTGCCAGAAAGGCAGCGGCATACACGAAAAAGAAATATTGATACGCAATACTTGCAAGAATACCTCCGAGCAGATTACTGACAATCGTCCCCACTCCCATGCCTACTACATGCAATCCCATGTAACCAGCTCTTTCTTCCGGTGGAAAAGCCTCGGTAATAATCGCCGTATTCATTGGTCCCAAAATACCAAATCCAAATCCGATCAACAATCTTGCTGTGAACAACAAGAGAAAGCTCTCTGAAAAAAACGGTACGACACCACAGACTCCTATGACAATCAGGCCTGTCACTGAAATCTTTTTCACACTGACTCGCGTCGTAAGCTGCCCTGCCAGAAGCGCCCCAACCATCAACATCAGATACGGAAGCGTCTGTAGAAGCTGTATCATGCTGGTACCATATTGTTGGTATTTTTCATTCAATATTCCCAATATCGGTGAAATACCCGTGATATTCAAACCAAAAGCAAATGCGATTGCAAACACGCTCACCGCAATTTTTGTATTTTTATACATCCAACAAACGCCTCCTTTCCTATTATTTGCTTATCATTTGGTTCTTGTATTACTTTTCTCTCTTTTATTCTTTTGACGGAAGAACCAGACTTCTTCTGTTTTCCTTGCTACCTGTTATTCTGAATCCTGATTCTCCCTGTAAAAAGTTGCTTAAAATGAGCTTTTACCACTCTGATTAAGATTTATACTTAAAATGTATCGTAAACTTTTGTCACTTACTATAAAATCAGTCCAGATCCTCTACATATTCCGCCGCGCTCATTCCAGCGATTCTGCCGGAGTTTACCGCAAATCCCATGGAATTACCTGGAAGCAGGAACATGTAGCTATCATCATAGATATTACATGCATCCGCGCCGGCTGCGTAAAGTCCCGGTACCGGTTCGAATTCTTTATCACATGCTTCACAGTTCTCATTGATGCGGATGCCGCCAACTGTTCCATATCCACCCGGGCAGATCTTTGCGCAGTAGTAAGGTGCCTTAATCAACGGACGCATAAAGCGTTTGTCCTTAAAGAATTCTTCATCGACACTGTCACAGAAATCATTATATTCATCTACGGTATCAACCAGATTATCTACGTTGATCCCGGCTTTTTCCGCCAGCTCTTCAATGGTGTCTGCCACGATCAAGCCTTCATTTCCGTTTTCCTGAGCCATTTTTACGCCCTCCGCGAAGTCGGACACATCCGGGTCTGGACGAACGAGGCTGACATTATCCACACCATTGCGGACATAATATCTGACGATGGAAGAATCCACGATACTGAATCCGGTGCGATTTTTCTGATGTCCTACTGCATTGGACAGATAAGTCGCATTCTGCATCTGTTCTTCGTTCATGAATCGTTTTCCGGCATAGTTTACCAGAAGATTCGGCTGGCCAAAGATGTTGGATACACTGCCTGGAAGATCCTCTACGCCAACTACGCTGGCTGCCTGCTCGATACGAACCGGTAATTTATCCGCGCCAGCTTCCCAGGCCATTTTCAGGCCATCACCCATAATGCCCGGAATCGCGAAATTAAACATATCTTCTCCGTGCTTATATCCGGTCTCCTTGAGAATAAACTCTTTATTACATCCTGCGCCACCCGTACAGATAATGGCTGCCTTACAATCCACCTGCACTTCATTGCCATTTTTATCTTCCGCCAGAACGCCCGTCACTCTGCCATCTTCTTTGATAATCTTCTTCGCCGGTGTTTCCAGCAGGAAGCGAATGCCCAGTTCCTGTGCTCTTGCATACAATGCTTTATTCATAAAGGATGCCGCTCTTGGTCCGATTCCCTGGTCCGTTTTTACGATATGCCAGGTTGCCTCTGACTTCGGAAAATAACGGAACGCGCCTTCAAATTCCACGCCCATATCTTCCAGCCATTCGATGGTTTCCGCTGACTGTTCAAAATAACGTTTGATCAGGCGGGCATCTACATTATAATGCGTATATTCCATAAACATTTCAAATGCTTTCTGCACCGTAATCTCAATCATATTCTGTTTCTGGTATTTTGTTCCGATACCTAAAGGTCCCATACCCATATTCGCCGCGCCGCCAACTGCCGCCTGTTTTTCCAATACTAATACGTCCGCGCCATCTTCGGCCGCCTGCACTGCAGCCGATAACCCGGATGGGCCTGCCGCGATTACAACGATATCTGCTTCATAATTTGCCATGATTCTCTTCCTTTCTATTAAAAACACAGCAGAAAGCCACTTGATATTACGAGGAGATTCTATAGGGAAAAATGCGGTTCCTGCTGTGTTCGATTCTTCTATAACTACGATTCACCAGTCATCATCATGACCTGCCTCGCACCTATTCTTTTGAACGCTTTATGACAAGCATTTTATTTATCAAATTCGATTGCTTTTCCGGTTTTTGCCGATTCTCTGACTGCATCCATCACACAGAGTACGCGTCTTACCTGCTCCGGTTTCACGATGATATCCTCTTCCCCACGGAATGCTTTCAGGAAATGTTCAAAATAATTTCTGTGAGCTACATTCACTTCCGGAAGCGGTTCTTCGGAAAGGAGACCTGGCGCGGGCGGCCCAAAGCTTCTGGTCGGACCGGCTGCCGTCATCGTAATCTTGCCCGGAACATTTTCCAACAGATGTGCGGTGCGGACAATCTTGCCTTCTCCACCGAATCCATCGATCATCGCGGAACCTTTCTTGCCGCCGATGAACCATGTACGCTTCGGTGTCAGATAATAGGTTCCCAGTTCAATTTCTGCGGTGATGCCATTTCTGAACTTCATGATAATCTTAAAGTAATCATCCACATTTTCATTGATAACATTTTGCACGTCCGCATACAGGGACACGATATCGGATTTTACCATATCGAGCATCTGATCGATCAGATGAACGCCCCAGTCATAGAGCATACCGCCGCCCATTTCCGGGTATACATGCCAGTCATGCATATTTCCATTTACGCCGTAAAGCTGGGATTTGATAATGTACATATCGCCAACCATCTCTTTGTCATAAACTTCCTTCATGATGCGATAATCCGTATCCCATCTTCTCTGCTGGTGCACGGTGAAAATCACGTTATTTTCCTTGCAGGCAGCAACCATCTCATCAAATTCCGCCACACTCATCGCTGCCGGTTTCTCGCAGATGACATGTTTCTTTGCCGCTGCCGCCTTTTTCACCATCTCCGGATGACTGGGATTCGGTGTCGAAACCATCAGTACATTGAAATCCGCGTTTGCCAGCATCTCATCGATATTTGCATAAGTTTCCACGCCTTCTGGCGCATCTTTTAACTGTTCCGGGTTTGTATCTGCCACAGCGACAAGATCAATATCATCGAATGTCGCCATCATATCTGCATCGCAGTGACCCATAAAGCCGAAACAAACGATTGCCAATCTTATCTTTTCCATCACATCAACCCTCAATCTCTCTACTCATTGCTT
>JAJQDO010000314.1:0-643 GCA_021202175.1 Clostridiales bacterium
CTGCAGAGTCATCTTATGAATCTTGAAGTTAAGAAACTGCATGATTAAAAATATCGTGTCGTTTATCACGCACATACCACGAACATTATCGCTCTGACTTTTGTGCTTCCGCTGGAAGATAAGGTATTTACCCGTGAGCTGTGGGAGATGGCCACCGAGTGTCCGGTTGTATTCCCGGATGGTGTTGGCGTAGTTCCGTGGATGGTTCCCGGCGGACGGGATATTGCTGTGGCAACATCCGAGTTGATGAAGAAATATGATCTTGCCATCTGGGCACACCACGGCATGTTCGCGGCGGGAGAAGACTTTGACCTTACCTTCGGTCTGATGCATACCGCAGAAAAGTCCGCAGAAATCCTTGTAAAGACACTTTCCATGAGTCCGACCAAGCTGCAGACCATCACACCGGACAACTTCCGTGATCTGGCTGTTGATTTCAATGTCAATCTGCCGGAAGAGTTCCTGTATGAGAAATAAAAAATATTACGAAGTGTATAAGGATGAAACCTGACAAAAAGTATCGATGAAAATGCTTCGGGCGGCGGTATCACACCAATTTTATTAGCTGTGTTTGCCCCCCCGGGGGTAATAATTAAAAAGGATAAATAAAAAATGGGGGTATAAATTTTTATGAAAAACACAG
>JAJQDO010000314.1:653-7610 GCA_021202175.1 Clostridiales bacterium
TTCGGTGTGATGCCGCCGCCTGGTCTATAATTTACAAAGGATAACTATCTATGGGTGTTATAATTTTTAAGGAAAGCATCTGATTCAGACTAAAACGGAAGGAACGAGGGGCCGCCTAAATAGGCAGTCCCTCTTTTGAATTCCATTCATGTATTCTTCACCACATTGCGTGCAGCAGTTGCAGGGAACATTTTTGATGATGATATAACAACCATAATCTGTCATATAGGTGACGGTTGATTTTTCGACATTTCCTTTGCAGTAAAAACAAGTCATTTTTGTAAATTCCTCTTCTTTCAAATGGCAGCTTTCATGATGTATTCATAACTATGTTTGTACATGTATTCTGGAGCACAGTCAATCTTCTCATCCATCCATGTTATCACTCCATCTACTATTTGAAAATTTCGAAAAATGGAATCATCTTTCAACGGTTCAAATACAGATCCTGTTAAAATAGTTGCATCAAATAATCTTGTTTCGCCTGTACTAAATGTTAAAATCATCATCATATCATTAACTACTTTTGCAGCTGAAATCTCCATATCACTTGAAGGTTCACTTGCGTACACAATACCATTTATAGTATACATCGTAATTCAATCTCCTTTCTATTGCAATGGTTTGATCTTATCAAATGGTTCACAACGTACAGCTTTATTCCATGCTGCATAAACTTCTTCTTCGTGAATTGCAAGCCATCCAATTAACATACGATATTGTTTTTGTGGTAGCTCGCAGCCAATAATTCACCATCTAAAGCAACGGAAGCTTTATATTCACCATAAGTTACATGCACATGTGGTTTGTTATGTTGTATGGTGTCGTTAAATAACATTTTAATTATAAGACCGTAAAATCTGCTTAATTCTGGCATTATTATATTCTCCTTCTTTATCAAGAATTAACGTTTCGCGATAAAATCTGAGGCTGATTTTTATTTGCGTAGCAATATTTAAATCTGTTTTCTGTTTGTTCTATATTTAATCTAAAAATAGTGTAACACAAAAAAATAATCGTCACAACACTAATGTAAAAAGAAATATCCCTGGACTATCACCCTAAATTTAAAAATAACGCAACCAATAAACTTTGTTGTCGTCTATATAAATAAGAAGTTATAATAACAACAGCCCATGTGATTGATTTCACATACGCGACATAGAGAGGTGAACAGGTTGCTGGATGAACAGATTATTGAATTATTCTGGCAGAGAGATCAGACTGCCATAGAGCAGTTGGACGAAAAATATGGGACATACTGTCACAGCATATCTTATCGGATATTATATGATCATCTGGATGTGGAGGAATGTGTCAACGATTCCTATCTGTCCGCATGGAACTCGATGCCGCCACACAGGCCGAAAGTTCTGCCAGCCTTTGTAGGCAGGATTGTGAGAAACATTTCCCTTGATTATCTAAAGAGACGAAATCGAAAGAAACGAGGGAATGGTGAACTTGACCTGGTTCTGGAAGAATTGGCGGATGTTATTCCGTCAAATAACTCTACGGAAGAAGAGATAGATAAAAAAATACTGGCTGAAAAACTGACGGAATATCTACAGGGGATGAAAAGCCTGGAGAGGGACGAGTTTCTACGCAGATATTGGTACGGTGACAGTATGGAAGAAATCTGCCATCGTTATTCTTTCAGCATGAGCAAGGCAAAAAGCATGCTTTTTCGCAGCAGACGAAAATTAAAAAAATATCTGGAGAAGGAGGGGATACTGTGAATAATACCGAAAAACTGTTTCTTGCTTTTTCCGAGATACCGGATTTGATCATATGGGAGGCAGAAGCGAAGCAGCACCGTAGGGAAAAGTACATTTCCTGGATCATATCTATTTTTATGATTATATTTGGTATGATAGGAGAGATGACATTTTTTCTGAAAAATGAGTGGATTAAAGCAAATGTGATAAAATATGTGGTAAATCCAATCAATTCCACAGTGGGAACTTTTATCATGGCTTTTGGCGGAGTATTTCCTCTGCTGATTGCGTTGTTTGGAATTCATCGTCTCTGGAATCGCCTGTATATAAGTCGTCTCTGGGATCACCTGTATATAAGCTGTTTACGGAATCGTTTGTATAAAAAAAGAAAAGAGGACGGCACATTCTCTGACAGAAACTGGTTAAAAGGATTAGTGATGGTAATGACGATTCTGCTTTTATGTATTGCCGTGGGTATTCCTGTAAGAAATGCAATGGCGCAAAGACGACTTCCCACAGTGGAAGAGTGGATTCGCGAGTATTTTATGTTCTCCGGTGATGAAAATGGAGTGGGAAACAATGGAAACACATCCGCAGGTGATGATCAGATTGACGACAGTCAGGATCATGACACTCAGATAAGTGAGGAAGCGGGAAATGTGACGGGCATGACGGTTGAAGTGAAAAAAATCACCGACGCCGATATCACGGAAGTTCAGACCTGCAGTGGAACCGTAACCATTGCTGGAACAGAATGGACCTTTGCTTTTGACTACGCTTTTCGCGGGCCAGATATTATGATTGAAGGAACCGAAGGGGTTGCCGACGTTGTGGAAGCTTACGGTGACGATGAGACGAAGGCTATACTCTGGGCAAGAATTCGTGAGACGAGGAAATCTTCTTTTCTGGAATGTTTCCTTGTCGATTTACAGACCGGAGAAACTGAGGCAATTGCTGACCAGGAACAGGAAAAAGAGATATATGATAAGACGATTTATATAGAAGATACAGGCGATACATTGGAAGATGATGAAGGTATGGGAAAGGAAGAACTTTTGTCTGGAAATACTGAAGCAGCGGAAGAGAGGGAACTGGCCTGGAAACATTTTTGCTATGATCCAATATTTTCCCCGGACAAAACGAAGGTCATCTATCATTCCAATACAGAAATGATGTCGCAAGCGGAAGATGGTTCGGAAGTTGCCGAGGATGAGCTGGATGCCGGCGATCTCTGGTATCTGAGAGATCTGACAACAGGGGAAACACGGAAACTTTCCGAACTTGCTCCTGAACTGCACACCAGTGAAATCTACTTTATCGATGATGATACTGTCGCGTCCTTTGTGCTGGAAGAGGTGGACCCTGCCCTCGATTCCCAGGGAGTTTTCGAGATGCAGATTCCATTAGCCTACAGCTGGAGCGAGGATACTTGGACCAGATATGATATAGATTTTGAAAATCTGATCGGCAATTCTTTTATTGTAAAGACAGTGAATGGAGACACGGCAGAATATAAAGATCTCTGGAGCGGTCAAGTAAGTACCCATGAGGAAACAGGCGAGGTATCCTGTTATGGTAACCGGGATGTCATTGCGCTCTCTACAGAAGAAAATGGCCTGGAATTTTATTTTCCGCGGTTGGGGAAGTGGATGAAGTGTGATATGCAGTTTCAGGGTGGAGAGGAGATAAGCGGTATATCTTCATACGGAGAAAATGTATTCTTGCTTACAACGGAAGATGAGTATGGAGACAGCTATGAGTACGAGATTGTTTTAACAGCGAATGAATCATAGAAATATTCTAATAGATAAAAAGCAAAGGAAAAACCTCCTGTTTTAGAAGAATTTTGCGAAAGAACTTACAGAAACAGGAGGCATATCCTATGGATAATAAAACTTTAACACGGTTCTATTATGCCACAATATATAAGGTTTTTCAATCAAAACCTGACATTTCCGATGTATTCTTAATATTAGACTTGGAGGCAGTATACCGATATAATTATAGTAAACGACTTTATGTCGTTTACTATCGCGCCGTATAAAATATCTTTTCGCCACTATATTTATGCCGCAAAAAGGTATCGGCTTGGATGATCAGCATGTAATCATTGATTCATTACGGAAGGAGAAGGTCATGGAATTAAAAGAGGCAATTTACGGAAGAAGATCGGTTCGAAAATATGATGGCAAGCCAGTGAGTGAAGCGGATATACGTGATATCCTGGAAGCGGGAATTATGGCACCATCCGCATCCAATCTGCAGCCATGGTATTTTGTGGCAGTCGCGAATAAGGAAAAACTTGATGAAGTGAAAGAGGCGATGATGGAAGCCTCGGATATTTTGATGCCATCCCTGACAGCGCGTTTTGAGCAGTATCCGCAGGTGGTCGCAGAGACCAGACAGTTTATCAGCCTGCTTGGGAACGCTCCACTCTGTATTTTGGCATTCCTCTACAAAGATGACAGCGAGTATCACAGAAAGGAAACAGAGCTGATTGAAAGTACCGCTGCCGCGATGCAGAATATGCTCCTTACCGCATATTCGAAGGGCATCAGTTCCTGTTGGCTCACTGCTCCGTTGGAAGCAGGCATGGATACAGTGCTGCGGGAAAAATTTGCACCAGGAAAGGGACGCATGGTTGCCATGATGACCTTTGGTTATTCTGACGCGCAGCCACGCATGCCACGCAGAAGAGAAGGGCGGTATCAGATTATTTTATAAATATTGATAATAGATAGGAGATTTATAAAGGACAATCGTTCTTGTTCACACTTGAGTGTGAACAAGAACGGTTATTTTTTGTCAATTTCATTGCGAAATGTGTCTTTTTCGGTTATAATAACAACTATCATAAAAAAGGAGAGAAATACAATGGAAAAATTATTTAAACTATAGGAAAATGGAACACCCGTCCGCACGGAAATCATCGCAGGTCTGACCACGTTTATGACCATGGCGTATATCTTGGCTCTGAACCCGAACTTGTTGACGAACTTTGGCGCCGATGGCGGCACCACGCTTTGGAATGGCGTTTTTCTGTCGACCTGCATCGCATCAGCTATCGGTATGTTTGCCATGGCATTTCTGGCAAATAAGCCTTTTGGTCTGGCACCTGGTATGGGACTAAACAGCTTCTTTGCTGTGGTCGTAGCCAATATCGTTTCTATTACGGGTATGAGTTATCTGGAATCTTTTCAGTCGGCTTTAGGGATTATTCTGATTGAAGGTATCATATTTTTGGTTTTGTCGATTCTGAACATCAGGGATAAGATTGTGCAGGCGATTCCCTTAGGTGTCCGCCTGGGCATCACACCGGCGATTGGTCTGATGCTGATGAATCTCGGTCTTGGCTCTAATGTCGGCGTCTATTCGAGTGATGGCGGTCCTTACTATGTCATGAGAGACTTCTTCGGCTCACTGACAGCAGGATTGGCTATGGATACAATTGGTGACGGCTATTCGACGATGGTGCTTTCTGTGGTTACCATGTTTGTTGGATTGTTTGTCATTATTATATTGAGCCAAAAGGGTTTCAAGAGTGCGGTCATTCTTGGTATGTTTTGCGCATGTATTATATATTGGGTTGGCGAAGCAGTATTCCTGGGTATTTCCCCTTTTGCAGATTTGTCGACAGCGTCCTTTGTTCCGGCCTTTTCTGATATGGCTGCTACGACACTGTTTCATGTAAACTTTTCCGGATTGGTACAGGTGGGCTGGTTTACGATGATCACGCTGATCATCACTTACTGTATCATCGATATGTTTGATACCATCGGCACCTTAGTCGGTACCGCTTCCAAGGCGGGAATGTTGGATGAAAATGGAAATATGCCACAGATGAAGGAAGCGATGACGGCCGATTCTATCGGTACCATCGCCGGTGCGCTTACGGGAACTTCTACAGTCACTACCTTTGTAGAGTCTGCATCTGGTGTGGAAGCGGGAGGTCGCACAGGATTAACCGCTCTTACGACAGGAATACTTTTCCTGGCCAGCATGTTTATCGCACCCATTGCGGCCATCATTCCGGCAGCAGCCACTTCATCGGCCCTCATATACGTAGGGATTCTTATGATGAGCGGGATGAAAAATATTCAGTTTGATGAGATCGATCAGGTTGTCCCGGTCTCCCTGATGGTGATTTCGATTCCGATTTCCGGTTCCATCGGTCACGGTATCGGTATCGGAATGATATCTTATACCGTAATTAAATTATTTACTGGAAAGGCAAAGGAAGTTTCTGCCCTGACTTACGTCATATCCGCCATTTTTTTGATCAAGTTTTTCCTGCCAGTATGAAAAGGCTTGGAGAAAAACAAAATATGGTGTTTCCTGACTTTAAATTGAGCTTTCGTCGGGCAAATCATAGTCAAGCAAATTGCGTGTCCACTGCTATGGGTTTATTATATGTTATGTTTAAATACGTGATTGAGTCTATTCTGAAAGATGAAAGTTACTATTCATGGAGAACCTGACATTTGCTGTCAGATTGCGCCCCAATACACTTTAGAGTAACAGATGAATATCATATTTATCATTATGGCTGGAGTTAGATGGACAAGGGGAATATAGAATGGATGAAAAAAAGATTATTTCTTCCGTGGATAAAAGCGAGAGGGGGCGTCTGGCATCAAGGTATCTGTATTGTGCGATGAGTATAGGTGAAAAACTTTTGGCTTGCGGAGCGGAAGTGAGCAGGGTGGAAGATACGATCAGCCGTATATGCCATGCTTATGGCGTGGAGCGAGTCGATGTGTTTACCATCACTTCTTCTATCGTGGTCACAATCAGCGGAGAAGAATTTGGCGTGATCACACAAACGCGAAGAATCCGCGGATCACAATATAACCTCCGGCGCCTGGAGCGGTTGAATCAGCTGTCGAGAAAAATCTGTGCCAGTCAGATGTCGGTCGCGGAGATTGAAAAAGAACTTGCGATGATCGAAGAAGAAAAGGGTTATTCCACGAAAGGAATGCTTTTGGGATTTGTCATCATCTCCGCATCCTTTGCCCTCTTTTTTGGAGGCACTGTCTGGGACGCCATGGCTTCTGCTATCATTGCCATCCTTTTGAAATGCTTTGGAGATTTTTTGAACAAGGTAGAAATGAATACATTTCTTACGGGATTTTTGAGTTCGGTCCTTGGTGGTCTGGTGGCAGTTATCTTCGTTGATTGTGGGTTTGGCCAATCCGTGGAATATATTAATTTGGGCAATGTGATGCTTCTGATTCCGGGAATC
>JAJQDO010000257.1 GCA_021202175.1 Clostridiales bacterium
AATACGGGTTAGGGTGTTGAAGATATTCCGGATAAATATAGACGGAAGTCTGTTGACACATCAGGCGGAAAGGTTACTGTGGAAGGTATCATGCCGTTAGATAAGGCGATTTGGGAGCTTGAAAAACAGCTTTTAAGTAATAGTAAAGAGAAGTATAAATCGACAAGGGAGATTGCGAAGGCTCTGGGAGTGAATCAATCGACGGTTTCAAGAAAGCTTGGAAAAATGAAAAGGGAACAGGAACCTGGTCAATAAAAGAATATCTGCAGTCGATTTGAATTTCATAGCTGGCCGTAAAAGGACGCGAAGATTTCATTGATTTTTCTTGCAGTTTTATGAGTTTGAATATATAATAAGTTATCGTGTAATAATTATGTAACATTTGTAGTCTATTATAATCGTGAAAAAGTTTGATATTTTTATAGTAATTGACTTTTTGTCGTTTATATCATAATATCAAATAAAATAAGCGGCCACCGAGTGTGGCTTGCTTTTTGATAACCTGTCAATACAAATCAGAAAATATATCATAGTATAAGGAGTATGACAAATGAGTGATATGACCCATCTTGATGAGCTGGAGGCGGAAGCGATATACATTATGCGCGAGGTTTCGGCAGAATGTGAGAAGCCTGTCATGCTGTATTCTATCGGTAAGGATTCTTCTGTAATGCTTCATCTCGCATTAAAGGCTTTTTATCCGGAGAAACCACCATTCCCATTTTTGCATGTCAACACCACGTGGAAGTTTAAGGAAATGATTGCGTTTCGTGATAAAGTGGCAGAAAAATATGGTATTGAAATGCTGGAATATATTAATCAGGAAGGCGTTGCCCAGGGAATCAACCCCTTCGACCATGGTGCTGCATACACGGATATCATGAAAACACAGGCTCTCAAAGACGCTTTGGATAAGTACGGATTTACTGCGGCCTTTGGCGGCGGAAGAAGGGATGAGGAAAAGTCCCGCGCGAAAGAGCGTATTTTCTCTTTCCGTAATTCAAGCCATGCCTGGGATCCAAAGAATCAGCGTCCTGAAATGTGGAAATTATATAATACGACGATTCACCAGGGGGAAGAGATGCGGGTATTCCCTATCTCCAACTGGACAGAGAAAGATATCTGGCAATATATCAAAAGAGAAAATATTGAGATAGTACCATTATATTTTGCCAAAGAACGTCCCTTTGTCAGAAGAGACGGTAACATTATCATGGTAGATGATGACAGAATGAAACTCAGAGAGGGCGAAGTAATCGAGCATGGCAGTATTCGGTTCCGTACCCTGGGCTGTTACCCGTTGACCGGCGGCGTGGAGAGTACTGCAGATACGCTTGACGCCATTATTGAGGAAACCTTGAGCGCTGTATCATCCGAGCGTACCAGTCGTGTTATTGACAGCGACGGCGGAGCAGCCAGTATGGAAAAAAGAAAAAGGGAGGGTTACTTCTAATATGAATAGTCTTCTTAAATTTATTACCTGTGGCAGTGTGGATGATGGAAAGTCTACATTGATCGGACATATGCTTTATGACGCGAAGTTATTATTTGCTGACCAGGAAAGGGCTTTGGAACTGGAAAGTAAGGTGGGTTCCCGCGGAGGCGAGATTGATTATTCTCTGCTTCTTGACGGCCTGATGGCAGAACGGGAACAGGGTATCACCATCGATGTGGCCTATCGTTATTTTACGACGGAGAGACGTTCCTTTATCGTTGCAGATACACCGGGACATGAAGAATATACGAGAAACATGGCAGTTGGCGCTTCTTTTGCGCAGCTTGCGGTTATCCTTGTCGATGCGACCCAGGGCGTACTGGTGCAGACCAGACGGCATACACGTATCTGTTCCCTTATGGGGATCAAGCATTTTGTGTTTGCTGTCAATAAGATGGATCTGATTCATTATGACAAACATCGTTTTGAAAAAATCGAGCGCGAAATCAGAATGATGGCGGCGGAACATGATTATAATTCGATCAAGATACTTCCGGTTTCTGCCACAGAGGGAGATAACGTTACCTTAAAGTCGAAGCATATGCCCTGGTATGATGGTGAGTCTCTTCTTTCATATCTGGAGAATATCGATGTGCATGAGAATCCTTCCGAAAAGGGATTTACCATGCCGGTACAGCGAGTGTGCCGTCCAGACCATACCTTCCGTGGATTCCAGGGACAGATTGAGACGGGTGAGATTCGTGTAGGTGATGAGATTACGGCACTGCCTTCTAACGAGAAGGCGATAGTGAAGGGCATCATTGATGCTGGTAAAGAAGTGGAGACTTCCGACAGAGGACATACTGTTACCATTTCTTTGGACAGAGAGGTGGATGTATCCAGAGGATGTGTGCTGGTAAAAGATACTACGCCGGTTGTCGGCAATCTGCTGACGGTGAAACTGCTCTGGATGGATGATTCCTATCTGGTTGCCGGGAAGAACTATATGATGAAACTGGGCACAAAATCGATACCTGCTGTGGTCATGCATATCAAGTATAAGATTGATGTGAATACTGGCAATGAGGTGCATGCGGATACTATCTATAAAAATGAGATTGCCGTCTGCGATATCTCTGTCTCTGATAAGATTGTATTTGAGAAATTCAAACAGAATCAGGCTCTTGGATCCTTGATCCTGATTGACCGTATCACTAATATGACTTCTGCCTGCGGTGTGGTAAGACATTCCCTTCGTCGTACGGATAACCTGACCTGGCATGAGATGGATATCACCAGAGAGTTCCGTGCGCAGCAGAAGAACCAGACGCCAAAAACCATCTGGATGACCGGCCTTTCCGGTTCCGGCAAGTCTACGCTGGCTAACGAATTAGAAAAACGATTGGCTGCTGCTGGTAAACACACGATGCTTCTGGATGGCGATAATGTGCGTATGGGTCTGAACAAGAACCTTGGTTTTAAGGAAGCAGATCGTATCGAAAATATCCGTCGTATCGCAGAGGTTGCCAAACTGATGAACGATGCGGGATTGATTGTCATTACGTCCTTTATCTCTCCTTACGTGCGGGATCGAAGACAGGCGAAAGACATCATTGGAAAAGACAGTTTTATGGAAGTTTACGTCAACACTCCATTAGAGAAATGTGAGAGAAGAGACGTAAAGGGACTTTATAAAAAGGCAAGAGAAGGCAAGATTCCGAACTTTACCGGTATTTCCAGTCCTTATGAGGTTCCGGAGAGACCGGATGCCGTTGTCGATACGAGCACGATGTCGATTGGAGAGTGCGTCGACGAGTTGATGAAAATGTTGAACGTTAATGTGTAGTATTAATGAAACGTTGCTGCTCATGCATCGATGTGAGCAGTAACGTTTGTTATATTCTGGTCGTTAATGTAATTTGAACAATTGAATAAAAGGAGCTTTTATGTCTACACTTTATTTACACATTGGAACTCCCAAGACAGGAACCACGTCCCTGCAGAATTTTCTGGCTTCTAATGAGGACGTTTTGAAACAGCATGGGATATGTTATCCTGATTTTCATTTTGATTATCCGGGAATTGGTATTCACAGAAATGCACATTTTTTGATTACCACCGGCTATCTTGATGAAGAGGGAAATCGAATCCTGGAAAAGGAGAAAGAGGATTTTGAGAGAGGTTTCCGTATGCTGGAGGATTGTGCCGAAAAGTATCCAAAGATTATTCTTTCGGATGAAGGTATTTGGTTTCCAGCAGTGACTACCCGCAGTAATTTTTGGGAAGAAATGAAAAATCAGCTGGATGCCAGTGGATTGGATATCAAGATTATTGTTTATTTTCGCCGGCAGGATCTGTTTGTGCAGTCTCATTGGGCACAGAAGGTGAAGGAAGGCGCAGATATAGACTTTCATGAATATCTGGAATCACCGTTCTTTACAGAATATCCTCTGGACTACTATCGCTATATGAACTATCTGGCCTCTCTTTTTGGAAAAGAAGCGTTGATCATCCGCGTATTTGAAAAAGGGCAGTTTGAAGGGGAAGAAAATACGATTCAGTCAGACTTCCTGAATATTTTTGGCCTGAAAATGACAGATGGCTTTGTTGTGGAAAAGGAAGTTTACAATACCAGCCTGCAAGGTGATTACCTTGAAATGAAGAGAGTGTTGAATGCTTTGCCGGAGTTTCACAGCAACAGGCATATGCTGATTGCTAATATGAGAAAGATTCAGGATATGCAGCTTTTTGAGCATAATTATAAAAAAACGACTTATTTTGGCCCTGGAGAGCAGGAACATTTTATGGAAGCCTTTAATGAAGGAAATGCAAAACTGGCCAGAGAATACCTGGGACGAGATAATGGGGTACTTTTCTTTGATGACGTAAAAGATTTGCCGGAGTATTCCGTGAAGGATGGAGATTTGCTCCGTGATGTGATGTTGGTTTATGGGACTGTTATAGATATCCTTAATGAAAAAGAGAAGGAAAGTCAGGAAAAGATTAAGTCTTTACAGGAAGAAGTTAAGGTACTCAAAAAAGAGACAAGAGAAAAAGACAAAGAGATCCAGAAGATGGTGAAAGATTTAAGAGAAGATGTGATATACTATCGTTTGAAGAGAAAAATCAGACACCTTTCCGGAAAAGACGAGTAGGTTAGAATCAGGATATAGTTATGGGCTCAAATAAATTCATTTCCATGGTCACGACCATGCTCAAGATTGGCTTTATCGGGTTTGGGGGCGGCACTGCCCTCATTCCTGTTATAGAAGAGGAGATTGTCGAGAAGAATCATGTGGTGACCGAAGAACAGTTTAATGATGAGGTGATGATCGCCAGTATAACACCGGGAGCGCTTCCGGTGGAGATTGCCAGTGGTGTTGGATATCAGACAGTAGGAATCCGGGGGATGATTGCCGGAGCGACGGCCATGGCTTTCCCAGGTTCATTCCTCACAATATTGTTTCTGGTTATTTTTTCCAGCGCCGGAGATGCGATCAACACCCAGATTGGCTATCTTGCCGTGGGTATTTCTGCCTTTATCATACTGACTCTGATTCGGTATTGTACGGGGACATTGCAGCAGGCAAAGAACAAAAAAGAATGGCTGCTATATCTTTTTATCATGTTAGGTGTGTTTCTGTTATCTGGTGAAAAAAATATTTATCAGATTCTCGGACTTTCTATCACGCCGATTTTTGCCATGTCTACTATCCAGATTCTGGGAACTGCTTTTTTTGTCATCCTTTTTTCCAAAGGCGAACTCAGAAATATAAAAAGAATCATTCCAGCCGTAATCATCGCCGCCATGTATTTCTTTTGCGTGGGTAACGCACATTTGGTTCCTCTGGCAGTGAAACCTTTTCTGATGGGATTGATGGCTGTCCTTTCTATAATTGGAACTGTGCAGACTATCATGGGAAGTCCGCATCAAAAAGCTTTTGCCGGAAAATCTCTGGCATATTCGGTGTTGTGTTGGGTGGTGTTTACGTTTATTTTGTCCCTCCCGGCGATTTATATAACCAGAGAAACGATTCGTTTTATCGGAACAGGATTTCTCTCTTCGATCATGTCTTTTGGTGGAGGAGACGCATATCTGTCTGTGGCACAGGGACTGTTTGTGGATAGTGGCGCTGTCAGTTATAAAGAGTTTTATAGCAATATTGTATCCGTGGCGAATGCCTTGCCGGGTTTGATTCTGTGTAAGATATTATCGGGCTGCGGTTATGCTATCGGATATCATATTCATGGTTCTGTAGTGGAAGGAATATTTGTGGCCATCTGTGGTTTTGGATGCAGCGTGGCGGCGTCCGGCTCTATTGTGATTGCTGTCCAGGCCGTGTATGATAAATTTGAGAATCTTCGCATTTTCGCGGCGGTGAAACATTTCATCCGTCCCATCATCTCCGGATTGTTATTAAACGTGGCACTGTCCCTCTATCTTTCCAGTATTCTCGGAGTGGCTTCCGGAGGTCTTACTGCTCCGATTTTGTGTGTAATGGCATTGTTTATCATCGGATTCAATTATCTTCTGGAGAGAAAAAAAGGCGTTCATTTGTTATGGAAGATTATTTTGTCTGCAGTGATTTCTTTTGTGGCATGTAATATTTTGATTTAAGGAAGATGTTATAACAAACGACAAAAAGATTTTTCGTTTACGAGATTTAAGTAAATAATAACATCTCCCAAGGTTTCTTTGCTGGGGCAAGGAAGCTTTGGGAGATGTTTTTCATTATGGTGATTATAGTAATTGCTATAGTAATCGCAAGCGTGTGAATAAGGAAAATTATCTATTGAATTTTACTTTTTCGTTTTTGCAGTGCAAAAAGATAGACAAGCATAATAAGGCCGATAAAAGTTAATCCAATTCCACCATTCAGTCCAGGTGTCTGGTAAACCATAGTAATCTGGTGATTGCCTGCTGAAAGAGGCAAAGCCATGAACATGGTGTTTGCCCGTAGCAGTTCTGTTTCTTCTTCATCGACAAAAGCTGTCCATCCGGTAGAATAGGGAATGGTAAGGCAAAGCAACTTCTTTTCGTTTAAGGAGATGTTCCCTGTAATCTGGTTGGTTCCAATTTCTACATTTTCCAGAATATTTTCTTTTCGTTTTTCGACCTCATTTTCATAATTATCCAGAGAATGTTTATAAATTTCCAGACTATTTAGACTATACTCTCCAGCTTTGGGAAAGGTGATGGTGATTTTCTGGCAGTTTTCCTCACTCCATCCGAGATTGATATAAAAATCTGTTCTATCTCCATATCTTGGGTGATCAGGAGTAAGATAAACCAGTTTTTTATTGATTGTGGAATCGTTGGAAAATGTCCTGTAGATTGCGGTTGATTTTACCGTCAAGATGCATTTTTATGGCATATCCTGCTGTGATAACCAGGATTGCAGCAATGGATACCCCAAGTTTCTTTTTTGACAGGTAAAAGAGATTTTTCCATTCAATGGTGGTAATCGTGGCGAGTAACAAAACGTAACCAAACGCCCATCGATTGCTGGTATAAGAAAATCCATGTAGTACCTTCCCAGCCATTGGCAGGAAAAGGAAACATGTCATAACTACAAAGGCAGCTTTTAGTTCGGTATGCTTTTTTCTTTCCATGAAAAGAAGAAGGATGCATACCACTACGATAAAGGAAAATCCCATATATGTATGGTGTTTTGAGGTGGATGGTATCAAAAAGTCTTCCAGAAAATTCTTATAATAATGGCTATTATATAATAATTCAAAAGAAGATTCATTGCTGGCTCTGTCTGTTCGCAGAAGAAGATTCAAGACCGGAATCAACATAAAAGAGCCTGTGCAGATTCCGGTTATGGTGTAACCGGTAATGCATAGCAGGTGCTGCATTATTCTTTTAATATTCGTATGGTATTTTGAAATAAGTCGAATCAGAACATAAATGATGACGTTACAGCCAATCATATAGAAAAAGTAAAAATTGCTGACGACGCTTAAAAATACCATGAATATAAATAAAAAAGGTGATTCCTTTTTTAATATCTTTTCTATACCGATTAACATCAAAGGTAAGTAGATAAACGGGTTCAGAAAATAAGGGTGGTGCATTCCGGGCACAAAGGCAATGTCATTTAGTTAAGCACTATTTGCTTAGCATAATAAATAATGGTATCAGTA
>JAJQDO010000228.1 GCA_021202175.1 Clostridiales bacterium
ACACCAGATCGAATGGGGATCGGAATAGTAGAAATATTTCCCGCAGGAGGCAAAGCCGGTGTAGTTTCCTGTGTATCTGATCCCGTAGTAGGAGTCAGACACCCACTCCGCCAGGTCATCCTCGTCATAGGAATCCTTCGGCAGGGTTGCGATCGTCTTCTGCGCGGTCAGACCGGCATTGGAAGCCTTGTATTGGATGATTGTGTAGTCATCCTGCGAAATCAGCCCGTACCAACAGCCGTCATAATAAAAGAACGGCAGAGATACGTCATCCCAGAAATAACTGTCGAAGGTGGTATCTGAATCATCGCCGACTTCCACGGAGCTCCGGTAATACCATTCGGACTTGTCTCCGTGCTGGGAATCCGAGAGAAGCTGCGTTGCGCTGAGGAGAAGATAGTCGTGATTCGCGCTCCCCTCTGCATAGCCGGATGAGTCGGGATTGTTGAAGGTGACGTCCACGTAATACCAGCAGGAACCCAGCTTCACCGCATTCCAGGAGTGGTTCGCTTTGAGAGAGGATATGACACAGCAGTCTACATCAAGACGGTTCATCAGGTCCTTAAACGCCAGGGCATATCCTTCGCAGACCGCCTCTCCGAGGACGATCGCCCCGTAGGCATTATAGCAGTAACTCCCTTGCGAGCATCCGTAATCACAGCCGATGCTGAGGCACTCGTTGGCATACAGAATCTTCTCAAAATCTGTCCAGTCCGCATCGGCGTAGGAGAGGAGGGAGTCGATTTTCTCCTCATAGGCTTCCCGCACTTCGGTCGTCTCTGCGGCGCTGTCTGTATAGTACATAATTGTTACCGTCTGTATGATCTTTTCCGAGTTGACCGTTGTGTAGTAATAGCTGCCGATCCCGCTGAACTGTACGTACTGAGGATAATCGAATTTGATCATCCCCTGCATGGTTGTGACGGATGAATTCGTAGCGGGAATATTGTATTCCCCGATGTCCACGGAAGATTCATAATCGTCCAGCACCGTCAGGATTTCCTGTACGGCGCCGTCATAATCCGCCGTAGAAGCGGCTCTCACCGGACCGGCCGAGAGCAGAATCAGCGTGAAGAACAGCGCCAGACAATATACAGGGAGCCTGTATGCTTTTTCCTTCGTCATAATCATAAACCCCACAATCCTCGTTCCCTCTTGTTATTTTCGGCTGCGAGGGGAACGTTCTGTACAGCTTTGCCTTCATTCTAGCATAAATCTTTTGAAGAGGGAAGGAATTTATCGTCGTGAGGCGGAAAAATCAGCAGAGATGAGTTTCTTTCTTTGAAAAAGCGTCTGGCAGATGAGTTATCTGCGCTCAATGCGGAAAAAGCTGAGATAGAAAAATCCCTTGCTGCATTGGAGGCCGAAAGCGACTCCGAACTGATGCGGCTTGGGCAAGAAATGAAACAGTTTCCCAAGTCGGGGGAAGTCACAAACCATATGCTGTTGCACTTCATCGAGCGGGTCGATGTCTATTCCGGCATGAGGATTGAGATTAAATATCGCTTCTCCGATGAGATTATGAAAATACTCGCCAATTTTGAGAATAGGCAATGACATTACGCATGAAATCTGATAAAATAGGGGCAGTTCTTCCACAGCGTGGATGGGCTGTCCCTTATTGCTACAGAGGAGATTTGTGCTATCATGAAAGTAGAGACTAGATTGGATTGCCTGACAGACCGGCAACGGACGGCTTATGAGCTGTCGCAGTGCGGTCTACATAGAACCCAGATTGCAGAAAAGATGGGCATCAGCAATAGTGCCGTTTCGCAACTTATTAACAACGCAGAACGACGCTTGCGGCAATATGATATGGCTATGGAAGTGCGCAAGGAAAATGAGCAGCCGATTGATTTGGCTTTGACGCGGGCCGATGCGCTCATTATCATAGATGCACTTCAGACATATCAGAGAGAGCTAAACAGCCAGGTGACGATGAACGTAAAATCCGATTGGATAGGACGCCTGCCATATACCTATCGTCTTTCTGCGGATTTGTTCAAACGTGCGCAACTGGCTGTATATGGGACGATCATTTATCCCACCGCTCTTGACATAGAGAAGCACGAAAGTGTTTGAGGACAAAGGTACATATTTGCGACCATGAAGGGACGCATAGCAGATCAGCGCAATCAGTGTAATCCCTTCAAGTGGGTCATTATTTTTTAGTCCTTGGCTAACACGAGCAAATCCACCATTCAAGGGAACGATAGATGCAGAAAGTATCAACGATAATCTAAAAGCAGTGACGAACACAAAAAAGACAGAACTCCTTTTTCTCGCACTATTTCTTCGTATGATGAAAAAAGGAGGCCGGTGCGCCTGCATAGTTCCGGATGGAGTATTGTTCGGATCGTCTACTGCACATAAATCGATTCGTAAAGAACTCGTAGAGAACCATCAACTTCGTGCTGTGATCTCGATGCCTTCCGGTGTTTTTAAACCTTATGCCGGTGTATCCACAGCAGTACTGGTATTTACGAAAACAGGTGCAGGTGGAACCGACCAGGTGTGGTTTTATGATATGAAAGCGGATGGCTTCAGTTTAGATGATAAACGGTCGGAAATTAAAGAAAATGATATTTCTGATATTATTCACCGATTCAAGCATCTGGAAAAAGAACAGCAACGGGAGCGTACAGAACAAAGTTTCTTTGTTCCCAAACAGGAAATCGTGGACAATAAGTATGATTTGTCCATTAATAAGTATAAGAAGATCGAATATGTTCCAGTAGAATATCCTCCTACTGAGGAGATTTTGGATAAATTGGATGAATTGGAAGCGAAGATTGCAGTAGGATTGAAGGAATTGAGGGAGATGTTATGAAAGCCAGATTGGGCATAATTTACACGCAAAGAAAACCCTGAGCTTGGAAAAGATAATGAGGAGGTTGTATGGCAGAAAAAATATATTCACTTGGAGAAGAAACAGAGCAAGTCGAATTTAAGAAAAGCACTGGTGAATTAAAAGAGGCGGTGGTTTCCATGGCGGCTATTCTGAATAAACATAAAAGTGGAAAGCTGTATTTTGGCGTGAAGAATAATGGAACTGTTATTGGTCAGGAAATTAACGATACAACTCTCCGAACAATCAGTCAGGCCATTGGTAACCATTTGCGACCGGCGGTTTATCCGAGTATTAAGAAGGAATACTATGGAGACCGAACAGTTGTTTTAGTAGAGTTTTCAGGAACACAGCAGCCCTACCTTGCTCATAATGTTCCTCGTATTCGCGTTGCAGATGAGGATCTGGTAATGGAGTAGCCTATGTACGAGGAAATGTTGCGTAAACGTGATAGCATTAATTATTCATGGGAGAGCCAGAAATCAAAATATACAATACAGATATTGACCAGACTACGTTTAAATCCTATCTCAATAAAGCAAAAAAAGTAGGTAGAATCAGTTTTGAAATCGAGGAACCGTCAGAAGTAATGACTAAGCTGGGGCTGATAGATAATGAACAGCTTTTGAATGCTGGTGCTGCGCTTTTTGTAGACTGTGGAATCAATGAACTTCAAATGGCAAAATTTGCATCTGATGAACGGCTTACTTTTACCGATATTCGTAGGTTTACTGGTTCTATCCTCGATTTAGCTGATAAGGCTGTGCAGTATATCATTGACGCAATGGACTGGCGAGTGGAATTCGATGGAAGTCTGGAACGAAAAGAGATTCCAGAAATACCTGTAGATGCTGCAAGAGAGGCAGTAATAAATGCTTTTGCGCACCGGTTGATAGAATCCGGTCAAAGTGTTGAAGTGGCGATTTACCGCAGTTTTATAGAAATCTATAGTCCGGGCAAGTTCCCTGACGGAGTAACGCCGGAAATGTTCATCAAAGAAATTCGCAAGCCAATCCGTAGAAATCCGTTAATTACACGTACTTTATACTATTCCAAGGACATGGAGAGTTTTGCAACTGGATTGAAGCGAATTCAGGATGCGTGCGATGGAGCAGGGTGCAAAGGTGAGTACTATGGAGATGAATATGGTGTCACTGTTCGTTTTTACCGCCATTGCGGTGAAGGATGGGGAACAGATATGGGTGCCAATGGCACTCATGGCACTCAGAATGGCACTCATTCAGACATGAGCTATGAGGAACAGATTTTAAATCTTGTGAGGATGAATAATAAAATTACAAGAAAGCAAATGGCTCAAACTTTGTCTGTAAGTCTTCGCACTGTGCAGAGGGTGATAAATTCAATGGATAATCTAATATATATAGGGAGTGGAAGAGGTGGCCACTGGGTAATAAAGAATTAAAACAGTTTTTTATATGAAATATTTGACAGACCGTGTTACTTGTTCATCGGAACATAGATGTATAGACATATTAGAATTGTAGATTGTGGAAGTTATACCGTGATTGTATAAACTGAAAGCAAAGATTGTAGTTGGATGGAAAAGAATTTTCTATATGATGAGGAGGGATGACATATAACTCAGGAGCAAATCAGAAGAGCAATTCTTGATATTGTTAATGATTATCCATTGACGAAAGTGGTTTTGTTTGGTTCCAGGGCAGACGGATCAAACCGAAATGACAGCGATGTTGATTTGATTATGGAATTTTCTTCCCCTGTTTCACTTATTACATTATGCGAAATAAAATACAGGCTTCAGGATATGTTCGGAGTAGATGTTGATGTTCTACATGGACCAATCAGGGAAACAGATATGATTGAAGTGGATAAAGAGATTGAATTATATGCAGCGTAGAGATTATATTATCATCCAGAAAGTAATTTCAGAAATAAATATCGGGCAGGAAATGCTGGGGGATACTACATTACAAGATTTCCTTCAAGATGAGAAAGGAACAATATAAGTGGGAGGCATATGTCTAAGCTGGTGTTTGACCAGAGATTACATAATGACAGGGATGGAAAAATCTGATACAATACGTTTCAAGACCACCGATGAATGCAGCTGAGGATATACTCGAAGCGGATGTATGTTATAAATAGGAGATGGAGAGAATGGGATTGTACTATAGACCTTCCGACCGTACTGTTTCAGATTGCGGAGTCAACAGGTCGGCAGTTTGTTTTTCTGATTGACGAGTGGGACGCGATTTTTCGCGAAGCAGCCGATAAAGGTCTGGTAAAAGAGCAGTATCTTAATCTACTTCGAGGCTTATTTAAAAGCCCTGTGACCAGCAAAGCAATCGCTGTCGCGTATATGACCGGTATTCTCCCAATTAAAAAGTATGGAAAGCAGTCGGCTCTGACCGATGTCTTGGAACTTACTATGGTCAACCCGGGAAATCTGGCCTGCTACGTAGGCTTTACGGAGGATGAAGTAAAGGCTCTCTGCAAAAAACATGGACTGAGCTATGAGGATATGAAACACTGGTATGATGGATATGCTTTTGATGATAGCGGGTCTGTTTACAACCCGAATTCTGTCATGGAGGCTATCACCATGCGTTATTACGATACGTATTGGGCGAATACGGAAACGTATGAGTCTCTGAAATCATATATAGAAGAAGATTTTGACGGAATCCAGAGTGCCCTGAAGAGTATGTTGAGCGGTCAGGATGTTCCTGTTAATATACGAAAATTTCAAAACGACATGAGTATCCTGAAAAACAGGGATGACGTATTTACTTTGCTGATTCATCTGGGATATCTTGCTTATGACAGGAATACAAAAACGGTACACATTCCAAATGAAGAAATCCGACAGGAGTTCATTACCTCCGTCGAAGACAGCGGGAAACACGTAGAACTCGCAAGATTAATTGCGCAATCAAGACAACTTTTCAAAGATACGCTGGCAATGCGCGAAGATAAAAGCAGTCTGAATTAAGTGAAACCAAGGTATTTCGCGCGGAAGGAGTGATGATATATGGCAATGATTCCGCTGCCTTATGGGATAGATCTTTTTGAACAAGTACGAAAAGAGAAGTGTTACTATATTGACAAAACTCATCTAATCAGCGAGATGATGGCAGTTCCTTTTAAAGTGAATCTGATCACGCGTCCCAGACGTTTTGGAAAAACGCTGGCAATGAGCATGCTTGCGAGTTTTTTTGATATCCGCAAAGACAGTCGGGAACTTTTTGAAGGACTTGAGATATCAAAAAATAAGGACCTCTGTTCACAGTGGATGAACCAGTGGCCGGTGCTGTTTGTGACGCTAAAAGATGTGAATGGGCGAGATTTTCCCGATGCGTATGAAATGTTGCATCAGGTATTGGCCGATCTCTGCAAAGAACACTACTACCTGAAGACAAGCGACAGGGTAGATTCCGAAGACAGAGAGGCGTTTACCAGACTCCGTGCGCGCAAAGGTGAGCTTACGGATGTTAAAAACGCTTTGGCGATCCTGCTTCGCATGATGCGAGCACATTATGGGAAAGAGGTCATCCTGCTTGTAGATGAATACGATGTCCCACTGGCAAAAGCCAGCGATAATGGCTATTATGACGAGATGCTGAATGTCGTCCGGACGCTTCTGGGGATGTCCTGGAAGACCAGTCCGAATCTCAAATTTGCAGTGGTGACGGGGTGCTTGAGAGTTGCCAAAGAAAGTATATTTACGGGAGCGAATAATTTTGTCTCCAATTCTATTTCAGATATCAGTTATCAGGATTGTTTTGGCTTTACAGAAGAGGAAGTGGTACAGATTCTCGCGGATGCGGATCTGTCAGACGCGTTGCCCGAGATGAAACGGTGGTACGATGGCTATCGCTTTGGAGAAATAGAGATTTACTGTCCGTGGGATGTACTGCTTCATGTGCGTGCCCTGTGTTTGAAACCAAATGCCTCTCCGGGCAATCACTGGCTGGATACGAGCCACAACAGCATCATCCGGCGTTTCATTGACCTTCCCGATATGTTTGTAAATGATAAATTTGAAACATTGCTCTCTGGTGGGGTTATACAGGAACGGATCCGGGAAGATTTGACTTATGATATTGCTCATTCTTCCGAAGATAATTTATGGAGTATTCTTTATCTGACTGGCTATCTGACACAGGTCCTTCCGGAAGAGCTGCCGGAGGGAATGACACCACAGGAGGGAAAAACTTCTCTGCGCATCCCGAATGAAGAAGTGAAATCTGTTTTCAAAGATACCGTGCAGGCTTGGTTTGAGGCCTCGCTTAAGTCTAGAGATCGCAGTGCATTGTTCAGCGAGTGGTGGAACGGAGAAGACGCGAAGCTGACCGAGGATGTCTCGGATATTCTTTTTGATACCATCAGCTATTATGACTACAAAGAAGACTTTTACCACGCGTTTGTCGCCGGAATGTTCTCTGGCGCGGGTTATGAAGTAAAATCTAATTCTGAACAGGGGAAAGGAAGAGCTGATATTATAATCAAAGAACGCCGTCGCAGACGAGCCATTGTCATTGAAGCGAAGTGGCCGGGAAAAAAGAAAAACGCTACCCTTGAAAGCGAATGTCAGGAAGCACTTGACCAGATCGAGAGGATGCAATATGCGAGAAATCTGCGTATGGAGGGCTTTCGGACAGTGATTTGCTATGGAGCGGCATTTCTCGGAAAAGATTGCCTGATCAGGCGATCCGTGGAAAAAAGTAAAGAAAGATAAAT
>JAJQDO010000345.1 GCA_021202175.1 Clostridiales bacterium
CATCACCTATATCCGGAATAAGGTTAACGCGATTCTGGATATTCTGGATGAGATAGACAGTGTCATCATGCGAATCTGTACGGGCTGGCGTCTGGAACGTCTCGGGAAGACAGAGCTTGCTATTTTACGGCTTGCGGTATACGAGATGCTGAAGGATGATGATATTCCGAAAGGTGTTGCGATTAATGAAGCGTTGGAGCTGGCAAAGATCTATTGCAGTGAAGACGCGCCGAGATTTATCAACGGTGTTCTTGCGAAACTGGCATAGCAAGCGTGGTGTTTTGAAACCAGGCGGCGTAAAAACGACAATACCGATGTTTTTTCGCCACTGTTTTGTTGTCCTGATTCAAGCATATTCAGTAAGGATCATATGAAAAACATGAAACAGATATTTACGGTTTCTCAGGTAAACTCTTATATTCACCGGATTTTTGACAGCGATTATGCTTTAAGAAAGATTTTTTTAAAGGGTGAGATTTCCAATTGTAAGTATCACTCGTCCGGACATATATATTTTACGCTGAAGGATGAGAGGAGCGCCCTTCGATGTGTCATGTTCTCCGGGGATCGCAGGAAAGGCCTGTCATTCCGACTGGAAAACGGACAGCTGGTTATCGTGGAGGGAAACATTTCCGTATTTGAGCGTGATGGATCTTATCAGCTTTATGCGAAGGATATCTCCCTTTCCGGAACCGGTGAATTATACATTCGTTATGAGCAGTTAAAAAAAGAGCTGGCGGACAGAGGATATTTTGATTTTGACAGGAAGAAAGAACTTCCTCGTTTTCCACGGCGGATCGGGATCGTCACCGCGCTGACCGGGGCGGCTATAGAGGATATCAAAAGCATCGCGGCCAGGAGAAATCCTTTTGTGCAGCTTTATCTGTATCCGGCAAAGGTACAGGGAGAAGGCGCGGCCGAGACGATTGTCCGGGGCATCCGTTACTTTGACCGAAACGATGTGGATATCATTATCATCGGAAGAGGCGGCGGATCCATCGAAGATTTGTGGGCTTTTAATGAGCCGGTGCTGGCAGATTGTATCTATGAGGTGAAAACGCCGATCATATCCGGAACAGGTCATGAGATTGATATGACGATCGCCGATTATTGCGCGGATGTACGTGCGGCAACCCCTTCGGCGGCCTGCGAGCTGGCGATTCCGGATATTTTTTCGATATCGCGGCAGTTTCAACAATACCGGGATAGCCTCTATCACGGGATGCTGCATAAATTGCAGGGATATCGAGAGGATCTCCTCGGTTATGAGCGATTGTTGGAGACACATTATCCGGGAGCAAAGCTTGCGCAGCAGAAGATGGCTTACCAGTACCTGAAGAGGCAGCTGCGTCAGGTGATGGACCGGCGCATCAGAGATATGGAGAACCAGATTGCTCTGAGGGCCGGAAAGCTTCATGCACTCTCTCCAACGGCAAGACTTTCCGACGGTTATGTATTTGCCCAGGATATGGATGAGGGTCCGGTCGTATCGGTTCGTCAGATAACACGGAACGAGCCGTTTCAGCTGATTTTTTCCGATGGAGAGGCGACAGTAGTTCCGATTTCCGTCGATGAAGACGAAAAGATGGAGAATGAGCTGTCGACGGGGGATTTTATCCCTCATGGAAAGGACATAGCAGAATAAGATATCAGAAAGGCGGAGGAATATGGCAACATCAGAATTTTCCATCGAAAAAGCTTTTGAGGAACTGGACCAGATTCTTGTACAGATGGAGGATGAAAACCTTGGTCTGGCTGACTCCCTGGATCTGTATAAAAAGGGTGTGAAGCTTTTAGAACAATGCGGTCAGACCCTGGATCAGACAGAAAAAGAGATTATTGTATTACAGGAGGGACAAGATGGAGACATCCCTGCAGGTGAAGATTCAGAATAGGACACGGGACATAGAACAGATCATATATTCCTATCTTCCGGAAGAGACGGGATACCAGAAAACCGTGCTGGCAGCCATGAATTATACGATGAAAGCAGGCGGAAAGCGACTGCGCCCGATGCTGATGGAGGAGACTTTCCGGCTGTTTGGAGGTACGGACAGAAAGCAGATTGAGCCGTTTATGGCGGCCATAGAGATGATTCACACGTATTCGCTGATTCATGACGATCTGCCTGCCATGGATAATGACGACTACAGGAGAGGAAGAAAAACGGCGCATGTGGTATATGGGGAGGCAATGGCGATTCTCGCGGGAGATGCCCTGCTTAATTATGCCTTTGAGACGGCGGCGAAGGCCTTTCAGGGAACGGCGGACGATATCATCACCGCGAAGGCCTTCCGGATTTTGGCTTCGAAGCCCGGGATTTATGGTATGATCGGCGGACAGGCCGTCGATGTGGAGACGGAGCAGCAGCAGATTCCTTTTGAAGAACTCCTTTTTATTCACGAAAATAAAACTGCGGCGCTCATCGAATGCGCGATGATGATCGGGGCGGTTTTGGCAGGCGCTTCTGATGAGGAAGTGCGGGTTGTGGAAAATATAGCGAAAAAAACCGGTTTGGCATTTCAGATTCAGGATGATATTCTGGACAGGACCAGTACCCAGGAAGAATTGGGCAAACCGGTAGGGAGCGATGAGAAGAATCAGAAGAATACTTATGTATCCATGAAAGGATTGTCCGCAGCCCGGGAAGATGTGATACAATATACGAAGGAGGCTATTGATGCCTTTGATTCCCTTCATCGTGAGAATGCATTTTTGCGTGACCTTTTGCGAGATCTGAGTGGAAGAAAACATTAAGTATAATCATTACGATTCACGCTTGATGTGGGTCGTAACAGAATTGACCCCCGGAGGATATGAGGATGAGTCAATTACTAGACAGAATACAAAAGCCAAATGATATAAAGCGTATACCGGCCAGGTGCTACCCGCTTCTCGCCCAGGAGATCCGTGATTTTCTCCTGGAACATGTCAGCGAGACCGGCGGACATCTGGCATCGAATCTGGGGGCTGTGGAACTGACGATGGCGTTACATATATGTCTCCATCTGCCGAAGGATAAGATCGTCTATGATGTGGGGCATCAGGCCTATGTACACAAAATACTGACCGGACGGAAAAAGGATTTTCCAACCTTGCGCAGGCAGGACGGTCTTTGTGGGTTTCCCAAGCGAAAGGAGAGCGAGTGCGACACCTTTGGGACCGGACATGCTTCTACATCCATTGCGGCAGCCATGGGACTGGCTGCGGCGAGAGATCTGAGACACACGTCTGAGACCATCGTGGCGGTAATCGGAGACGGCGCCCTTTCCGGAGGATTGGCCTATGAAGCGTTGAATAATCTGTCGCTTTTTCGCAAAGAGAAAAAGAATATCATCATTATTTTGAATGATAACAAGATGTCCATAGCGGAAAATGTCGGTGGCATGAGCCGTTATCTGAACGATATCCGTTCCAGGAAAAGCTATGGTGAGTTTAAAGAAAATGTAGAAACAACGCTGCGCAATATCCCCGGGGTGGGAAACAGCATGGCAAATACCCTGAAACGATCGAAAGACTCGATCAAGCAGCTTTTTGTACCAGGCATGTTATTTGAAAACATGGACATTACCTACTATGGCCCGGTGGACGGTCATAACATTTACGATCTGATTCAGGCAATCAACCGTGCCAAATATATGGATGGGCCGATTCTCATTCATATACTTACAAAAAAGGGGAAGGGATATCCCATTGCGGAGAATAATCCGGAATTATTTCACGGGATTGCTCCTTTTGATATAAAGACGGGAAAACTGCGGACTCCGAAAACGGCGGAAAGCTATACCGATGTGTTTTCCCGGACGATTATGGATATTGCCGGCAAAGATGAAAAGGTGGTGGCCATCACGGCGGCTATGCCGTCGGGAACGGGACTGAATGCTTTTAAAAAAGAATATCCTCAGCGCTTTTTTGATGTAGGTATTGCCGAAGAATATGCGGTGACCTTTGCGGCCGGTATGGCCGCTTCCGGAATGAAGCCGGTGGTCGCCATATATTCCTCCTTCCTTCAAAGAGCTTATGATCAGGTTCTGCATGATGTCTGTATTCAGAAGCTTCCGGTTTTTTTCTGTATAGACCGTGCCGGGCTGGTGGGCGCCGATGGGGAGACACATCAGGGATTGTTTGATTTGTCTTATCTGAGTCATATCCCGAATATGGTGCTCATGGCGCCAAAGAACAAATATGAGATGGAGGATATGATGTATTTTGCTTTGAATCATGATGGACCGATTGCTATGCGTTATCCGAGAGGGACGGCCTACGCGGGTATGGAAGACCACAGACAGCCGATCGAGTTGGGACGCAGTGAGATGATCTGTGAAGGCGAGGAGGTTGTCCTTCTTTCTGTCGGTAATATCATGGAAGAATGTGTCGGCGCTCTTGAATTACTAAAGGAGCAGAATGTGCGTGCCGGTTTGGTCAATGTCCGGTTTATCCGCCCCATCGACCGGGAGATGCTTCATGGGTTAGCCGGGAAATATCGTCTGATTGTCACAGTGGAGGAAAATGTTTTGTCAGGCGGATTTGGTTCTGCGGTTTCCATGTTTCTTCACGAAAATGAATATGACAATACGCTGCTTACCCTGGGGATTCCGGATTGCTTCGTGGAACACGGCAGCGTGGCATGGCAGAGGAACATGGCGGGTATTGATGCCGCATCCATCGCCGGGAGTATTATGAAAAAGGTGCGAAAAGAATGAAGCAGCGTTTAGATATGATTTTAGTACAAAAAGGATTGGCCCCCTCCCGGGAGAAGGCGAAAGCCATGATCATGTCAGGTATCGTCTATGTGAACGGACAGAAGGAAGACAAGGCGGGAAGCACATTTGATGAGAAAGCGGCATCTACGGCAGAGGTCCGCGGAACGACACTCCGTTATGTCAGCAGAGGTGGGTTGAAACTGGAGAAAGCCGTAGATCAGTTCGCAATCGTGCTGGAAGACATGGTCTGTATGGATGTCGGAGCATCTACCGGCGGTTTCACGGACTGTATGTTGCAAAACGGTGCCAGGAAGGTGTTTTCCATCGATGTGGGCAGGGGCCAGTTGGACTGGAAACTCCGAAATGATAACCGGGTCGTCTGTATGGAGAAGACCAACATGCGCTATGTGACGCCAGAAGATATCGGTGAAACAGTCGATTTCGCTTCCATTGATGTGTCTTTCATATCACTGACCAAAATTCTTCTTCCGGTGCGAAGCTGCCTGAAGGAAGAAGGACAGGTGGTCTGTCTTATAAAGCCGCAATTTGAAGCCGGCAGGGGACAGGTCGGCAAAAAGGGAGTCGTCCGAGACAGAAAGGTTCATGAAGAGGTGATAAGACAGATTATGACCTATGCGTCTTCTATTGGCTTTTCCCTTTTGCATCTGGATTATTCCCCGATCAGAGGACCGGAAGGAAATATAGAATATTTACTGCATTTATGGAACGTCCAGGGACAACAGGATATAGATGAAGCTGTTATATCGGAAGTAGTGCGTGCTTCCCATGAAGCTTTATCACATCAGGATAAGGTACGGTAGAGATAGTATGAAGAATTTTTTGCTGATTCCAAACAGACAAAAGGACGTCGGATTGGTGCTCACCCGAAGCATAAGAGATGCGCTTCGCTGGCGGGGCGCTATCTGTCATATTTATGATGAATATCATGTAAACGATACTTCTCCGATCAAGGTACCCAAAAATACAGAATGTATCCTTGTGATCGGAGGTGATGGCACGATTCTCGCGGCTGCCGGGCGTCTGGTGGGAAAAAATATTCCGCTTCTTGGCATTAATCTGGGGACGATGGGATTTCTGGCGGATGTCGACTTGAACGATCTTCCGGAGATGATACAGAGTCTGGTGGACGATAAATATGAGCTGGAGAGAAGGATTATGCTCCGCGCGGAGATCTGTCGCGCTGGACAGTGTCTGTACACGTTTACTGCGCTAAATGACTTTGTCATCAACCGGAGCGGGTTTTCCAAGGTGATTGGACTGGCGGTCCGTATTAACGGAACATTGATTGAACAATATCGCGCTGATGGCGTGATTATCTGTACGCCGACGGGTTCAACAGGATATAACCTTTCCGCTGGAGGACCCATCATCAATCCAACTTGTAAGAATTTTGTCCTGACGCCAATCTGCCCTCATTCTCTGGCCATGCGGAGTGTCGTGCTGGCAAAGGAGGATATCGTGACCATCGAGATGGAGAATGTACGGCCGGATCAGAAAGAGGAAGCTATGGTTTCTCCGGATGGCAAGGATGGCATGATGATACGACCGGGGGATCAGGTAAAGGTATATAAGGCAGAGGAAGTGACTCCTTTTATCAAGATGAAGGAAGTCAGCTTTGTCAAGATTTTAAAAGAAAAACTGTTGTGATCGATATACGGTCCGGGTATAGCGGGGGATGCGCATGAAAGGGAAAAGGCAGGAAAAAATACTGGAACTCATAGAGACTTATGATATCGAAACCCAGGAAGAATTGATTCGCCGTCTTCAGGAAGTGGGTTTTTCTTCCACCCAGGGGACGATTTCCCGGGATATCCGGGAGTTGAAGCTGACCAAGGTTGCCGGCACGAATGGCAGACAGAAGTATGCGCCGGTCGCCACGAAAGATATCCACGTCTCCAGTAAATACCGCAGGGTGCTGTCCGAAGCGATTCTTCACATGGAAGGAGCTGGGAACCTGCTTGTGATAAAAACGGTTTCCGGTATGGCGATGGCCTGTGGAGCGGCCATAGATTCGATTGCTCTGAAACCTGTGATCGGATGCATTGCCGGAGATGACACCGTGATGTGTGTGGTGAAAGAGGCTAATCAGGTCGCTGATGTCATCAAAGAGATCAATCGAATCATCAGAGGGCAGGAATGACCCTGCGGTTTGTCGCCATGGTTTATTGTGAGCCTAATGTGATGATCCAGGGGAAGGATTGTGATAAAGTAAACAGCAGGATGTTTGCTTTATGGTAAAAAGAAGTATGCAGGATTGTCGGAGGAAGATATGCTGATTAATTTACATGTAAAGAATCTTGCGCTGATCGAGGAAAATGACATAGACTTTACCAATCGTCTGAATATCCTGACAGGAGAGACCGGAGCCGGAAAATCGATATTGATTGGTTCCATTCAATCGGCTCTCGGGAGCAAAATACCGAAAGATATGATCAGGAGCGGCTGTGACAGTGCGCTCATTGAATTGGTATTCCACACGGAAAGCACAGCGGTGAGAGAAAAAATGGAAGAGCTGGAGATTCCGTTTGATGAAGGAGAGAATATCATATCCAGGAGAATCACGAACAACAGAGTGATCAATAAGGTGAATGACTGCAGTGTTACGCTGGCACGCTTAAAGGAGTTATCCCCGATGCTCCTGGATTTAAGCGGTCAACATGAGAATCAGCTTCTATTGAAGCCACAAAATCATTTAAAAATCCTGGATAATTATGGGAAAAATGAGATAGAATCCGTGCGACAAAATGTTGCTGGGCTATTTCATCAATATCAGGACATAGTAAAACATTTAAAAAAACAAAATATAAAACAAGACGAAA
>JAJQDO010000099.1 GCA_021202175.1 Clostridiales bacterium
GGATACACGGGAAGTAAAATTTGATCTGCGGACAAAGCTGATGCTGCTATTGGTTGTGAATCTTTTTTTACTTCTCAGCCATGCCTTTATCTTTGAACTGGTTCTGGTATTCGGCTGTCTGCTGCTCATTGCCATAGACGGGCAGCCGAAAAGCGCCCTGCATTTTCTGATTGCATTTTTCATCATGTTTTGTATTGATCAGCTTGCATCGCCTCATATGAATGGGTTTACCTTTACATTGGTATCCTTCATTGTGGTATCTCTGCGAAAATTCCTTCCCTGTTTTATCCTGGGGAAATGGATTTTAACAAAAACAGAAGTCAGTGAATTTGTTGCGGTCATGTGGAAGCTTAAACTTCCACAGACCGCAATCATTCCGCTGTCCGTGATCTTCCGCTATTTTCCTACGATTAAAGAAGAATGGACATCTATCCGGGCAGCTATGAAGATGCGCGGCATCCATGTTTCTCTGGAACACATCATGATTCCTCTTTTGATGTCTGCGGTGAATGTCAGCGAAGAGCTGTCGGCGGCAGCTCTTTGCCGGGGCTTGGATCATCCCGGTGTTCATACCAGTCTTGTACAGGTGAGGTTCGGCTATCACGATATTGCTGTCTGGGTGATAACCGGAGTTTTGGCGGTGTCAGCATTGTTTTTGAAAGGAGTGGGGATTTTATGATTTCTTTTCAGAATGTGACCTGTTCCTATCAGGAGGATGGGCGGGTACAGGAACAATATCTTTTAGATGAAGCTGGAATCGTAAAGTTGCGAGATTTCTTCTCCAGCTGTTATTCGTAAAAGGAACAACGCAAGCAGCTTTTACACTGTCAATGGACATTTTCACTTTCATCGTTGTTTTCACATCCTGTTACTCCTCCAGGGACAGGATAACAAAGCAGAAAAAGCCTGGCGCAGCCAATCCCAATTCAGGGCGGCTGCGCCGAATAATACATTGTGCTTTACACTCTTGTTACAGACGGAATTATTCGTCGATGTCATTTTCAATCTCCCGGATGACCCTGGCCGGTACGCCTCCGACCACACAGTTGTCCGGCACATCCTTTGTAATAACAGCACCCGCAGCCGCGACAACATTATTCCCGATGGTTACGCCGGGCAAGATGGTCACATTTCCGCCGATCCACACGTCGTTTCCAATCGCCACAGGCTTTGCGATTCCCAGGTGTTTTCGCCGCCCCGCCGGATTCATTGGATGATTTACTGTGGAAATCAGCGTGTTAGGGCCGATCATCACATAGTCTCCAATCGTCACGGGTGCAATGTCCAGAATCGTCACGTTATAGTTGGCAAGAAAATTCTCGCCCACAGAAATATGCAGCCCATAGTCGCAGTTGAACCCCGGCAGCAGAGCCGGATTTTCTCCTGTATGTGCTAACAGTTCTTTGATAACAACAGCACGAGCAGCCTCATCTGTCTTTGGGATTTTCTCCAGTCGTCCACACACCTCTATAGCGCGCAGCTTCCTGCTGTTGACGCCTTCATCCCAAAAATCATATTCAAGCCCAGCATCCAACTTCTCCAGTTCCGTCATAACATAGTCCTCCTTTATTTGCCTTTTTTTGTCAGATACGATGCAAATCACCAGCAGGTAAACGAAGCATAAAACCCAGATAGTCCCCAGCCGTAGGCATTGCCGTATTTATCCTTCGCATATTCAAAATCTGCTGTGATGACATACCCCTGCATCTGGAGGCGGTTGACAATAGCGTCAAATTCGCCCCGCTTTTTTATTCCGGTCAGCCGGCGTCTGCCATGTGCCGAATCCCACACAGGGAATCTCATAGCCATTATTCAGGCGAAAAGTATGTTCTAAAGACTTCATAACTTGATTCTCCATTTCCCATTATTGATTAAGCACTCCTATCCCGCAGCCTGTATAGTTTTCGTATGCGCAGATTTCTCTGCCAGCACCTTCTGAACCACCAGCACGGCGTCCTTCACCTTCATTCCACATTGAAACGCTTTGGGCGCATTTCCGTGCAGGATTTCCTTACAACGGATGGAACCATATTCTTTTTCATAGATTTCCGCAGCCCTGCGAATCGCGCGATAGGTTTTAGCTCTGGTATTTCCTTCTGGATTACTGCTACTTATATAGTAACTGATGACGGCTGCGGCGGCAGAAAATGCGCCACAGACCTCCTGCATACCGCCAAAACCGCCGCCATAGCCTTCCATGATCCGGAATGCGGTTTCCTCATCCAGCCCCAATTCGTCCGCAAAGGTGCAGAACACCGCTTGTGCACAGTTGTAGCCGTTTTGATAATTTTCTCCTGCGGATTTTAATTTATCGTTCATACACAGCACCCCGTCTCAGCGGAAAGCCCTGCGGTAGATTTCCAGGTAGTCCTATCGGAAAGCGGGAGCGGGTCCGCCGTAATGTCGCCGCCCAGCACCTCATGGAGGCGTTTCGGATAAAGCGTCAGTTCTTCCTCTGTGATACCGGCATCGCTCATTTTCAAGTCGGCACAGTCGATGGATGCAATCAAGTCATCCAGTGCCTTGATAAAGTCCTTACCTGAGGTTGGGTTCTCCACGCCCATCGCCCTCGCCATTTTGATCATCGGCTCCACAGCCGCTTTCTTCCCACCTGCCGCACTGAGGGAATAATCCCAGATATCGCCGGGGTTGGTCATCATCAGGGCGATGCACTTTGCGCAGTCCATAACGGAGCCGCCTCCCAGGGCAATCACGAAATTGCAGCCGTTTTCCTTTGCCTTTTCCGCACCATCCATGACATTCTGTCTTGTTGGGTTGGGGCGAACCTCATCGAACAGCGTATAGGTCACACCTGCCAGATCAAGCTCCTTTTGCAGCCGTTCCAGATACCCGTATTTCTTAACGGATGTACCGTTTGTCGTGGCGATCAGCGCTTTCTTTCCCGGAAGCTGCTCCTTGTGAAGATTGCCAAGCTGTCCTGAACCGAACAGCACCTTTGTTGGATTATTGAAAATAAACTGGCTCATAGTCTTACCTCCTGTTTTTTTACCTTCAAGCGGCACTTCCGCTGCGTTCCCTGCGGGCTTCTCTTCTTCTTGCCGCTTTCCGTTTTCTGATGATAAGTATACACGTTCAGAGGCGATAAAACAGCGCCAAATCTTAATAACAAGAGTGGCATTTTCTCATATTTTGTGGTATGCTATTCGCAGAAGTGTGGAGGTGTGCCATGAAAAATCAGATTTTAGCAAGCGCAATAGAGAAACTGAGTAAGGATTTTGGCGCCATTGTATGGCAGTATCTCGACGTGCCGCCGGGCAGTCCGAGAGAAAAAACGCAGCTCTGGCCGGGACTGCCGACAGAAGATGTTATGATTTGCGTTTACAAGGGGACAGAAATATTGGAATTGTTCCATCGCCAGGATTTTTTCTTTTTCAACTTTGCCTATCAAGGGGATTACAGCGCACTGAGCTATCTGTTCGACAACCGGATCACCGTCCACGAAGGAGAATGTTACATAGGCCAGCCCTATGCCGGATATGCGATCAACGATAAGAGCGAGGACGAAACCATCATTATCGGCGTCCTGATTCAGACTGAGGCGTTCTTTAAGACCTATTTTCATATTTTATCTGTGGATGCCAAGCTGTTTCAGTTTTTCCTGAACCCGCAGATCAACGAGTATTCAGATGAATATATCCTGCTGAAATTTGACGATGAATTTTCTGTCCGTCAACTTTTGGAACTGATGGTCGTGGAATATGCTTCGCCGCAGGAGAACACCCAGGAGATACTGAAGCCTTTGACACTGGCGCTTATGATGCAGGTAGCGCGACAGTATAAAAAGTCCAGTCCCCGGGCAAAAACGCAAACGCTCTCAGAGAAAATCGTCAGCTATATCGGAGAAAACATCGACACCGTGACGTTGCAGGATGTTGCAAGGCGTTTTTCCTATCATCCGAATTATATTTCCACGCTGCTGCCAAAGGAGATTGGAAAGACTTTCTCCGAAATTCTACTGGAACAGCGGATGGAGCGTGCCGTTGCCTTGCTGAAAGGAACCAACTTGCCGGTCAGCGAGGTTGCCGAGTTACTTGGTTACAGCAACAGCAGCAACTTTTATAAGGCATTCCGGGAGTATTACGGGGTCTCGCCGAGGGAATATCAGAAGAAAACGGAATAGCATCTAAGTGAATTTGCAAAATTATCTTTCTATGATAGTTGTATAGGACTTCGGCGGGCAAGCTGCTGCGTTGTTTTCTGATATTCCTGGTTTTCTTTTCGGAAAATCATGTGAAACGTAACATTGGCCTCTGCATCTGAAACCGGAATAACAGTTCGCCCTTTCACAAAATCAGCATCAGATGCAAGGTTCGTGACAAAATATGGAAGCGTAGAGGCCCGTGCAAGTTCACGGAATTCAAACTCATCTGTCTGTACCAGGAAACGCGATGCAGGCATCGTATTATGACACAGATCACTCCAGAAACCAATGTCTGATTTTAACAGGCAGTTATAGCCGTTCAACATTTCCAGTGTAACAGAAGAACAGCCTGCAAGGGCATGGTCTGGCGGCAGACTGACGGACAACTCCTCCCGGATAAATGGAACACTTGCAACCGCCTCATCCTCAGTCGGATATGGCAGGATACCGATTTCACAGGTCTTATCCTTTACCCGACTTAAAATCAGCGAAATCTCTGTGAGCCGAGAGGAAATCGTTTTGTCCGGGAACTGCTCTGAAAGTGCCGGAAGAAGGCTCCAGAGAGGAGCCGGAGCGCAGGATTCCACCAGAATTATGTGCAGGCCCCAGTCAAACTGGCGCACCTGTGCCACGACTTTCTCCGCCTCTGACAGAAGCGTGCTGGCGTATTCCACCGCTTTTTCGCCTGTCTCATTCAGTGCAAGGCAGTTTTTCCCATGCACAAACAGGGCGACTCCAAATTCCTTCTCCTGGTGTTGCATCGTGCGGGTCAGCGTCGGCTGAGAAATGTGGGCTTCCCCGTGAGGAACTGTTTATCACCACAAAAGTGTGGATCAGCAATGCAGGCTATGAAAAAGCGAAGGCGTCTATTGAGGATTCCCTGAAAAAACTGAAACCCGACTATATCGACCTGTTGCTCATCCACCAGCCCTTCAACGATTACTGTGGGACATACCGGGCAATGGAGGAAGCGTACAAGGCAGGCAAAGTGCGAGCCATTGGAGTTTCCAACTTCTATCCCGACCGCTTTATTGATATTGCCAACTTCTGCGAAGTTGTTCCAGCCGTCAATCAGGTGGAAACCCATCTGTTTCAGCAGCTGAAGACAGCAAAAGCCGGGATGCTGAAATATGGAACACAGATTGAATCCTGGGGGCCCTTCGCAGAAGGAAAGAATGATTACTTCAACAATCCGGTTTTGAAGGAAGTTGCGGCAAAATACGGCAAGACCCCCGCTCAGGCTGCCCTCCGCTTTCTGCTTCAGAGTGGTGTAGTGGTCATCCCGAAGTCCACACACAAAGAGCGCATGATAGAGAATTTCAACGTATTTGACTTCGAGCTGGACACAGAAGATATGGTAAAACTGGAATCGCTCGACACGGCGCAGAGTCTGTTCTTTTCCCATTATGACCCACAAACTGTAGAATGGTTTATGACAGTTGCAAAATAAGAAAGAATGCGCCTTGGCGCATTCTCGCGCCGAGCGCGGTCGCAAAATTCCCTGCAACATACTTCATTTTGCAGACGATGGATTTTTCTCCTACTGCGAGGTAATCCAGCGAAACACCCTTAAACATTCTCCGGTCTAACAAACCGATTCCCTCAAAATATCTTTTCACTCTTTCATAAGACATTGTCCTGACTTCCTTCCTCTGATATTTTTTCGCCTTCCGTTTGGGGCTTAACTGTATTGTACAGCATGAGATATAGTAAGTAAAACGAATGTTTTTAACGCTTCCATTAGGAAAAGTGATTTGTCGATTGACCCTCCTGTATACCGTTCTCTTGCGATTGGCTGTAAGGATATGGACAGCCTGCCCATCGCAAGTAAATATTTCATTGAATATCTACAGGAATATAAAGAAGAGCTGCCGTGAAGCAAAACATCTTGTTTACACTCTATTTTAGCCTTGATTTTCGGAAAATCGAACTTTTAGCAGCTCCACCAGTCTCTCAGCGATTGGTGTAAAGACCTGATATTTTTCCCAGATGATATACATTTTTGTTTCCAGTTTTGGAAACAGCGGCCGGAAACACAGCCCACTCTCCGAGCCGACATCGGCCAAACGGTCAAAAACCAGAAGACACCCTAACCCTTCCCTGACGAAAATTGATCCGTTATAAAACAGGTTGACGGTTCCAATTATGTTCAGTTGATCGACTGTCTCCCCGCACCATCGCGGAAGATCCGCGCGGATGGACTGGGGCGAAGTAATGAGTGGAACGCCCTGCAAATCCTCTGGAGAAATCGCTGTTTTTTGCGCCAGAGGGTTATCCGTTCGCATCAAAAGACCCCATGTATCGCCGTCCGGCAAGGAAAGATAATTGTATTTTGACAGGTCAGGCGGCTCCACAATGACCGCAAAATCAGAAAGCCCCTGCTCCAGATCATTCACTACCACACGGGTGTCTCCGCTGGTGATGTGGAACCGCAGTCCCGGATATTGCTGACGGAAATCTTTGATGGCGCTGGCCAGATAACAGATCAGCCAGGATTCCGCGCAGCCAATCCGCACATCACCGCCTGTCACGTCATTCAGGGATTGAAATTCCCCTATGGTCTTATCTGCCATATCCAGAATGTCTTCTGCCCGTTTGCGCAGCAGAATCCCTTCCTCGGTCAGATGCACATTGTAATTTCCCCGGACAAATAGCTTGCATCCAAGTTCAGCCTCCAACTCCTTGAGCTGTTTAGACAACGTAGGCTGGGAAATATGCAGTGACCTGGCCGCACCAGTAATGCTACCTTCTCTGGCTACCTCTATAAAGTAGCGTAAAACCCGTAATTCCATAATGCACTCCTCTATACTCTGATTGCACTTTAATTCTACTCGCAGCATAGCTGCTCGTTGACCCTCGTGAAGCGTGCCACCATTGCGAAGCAATCTTTCATGCGGCACGCGACTTGGCAGGTGCAGCCTAAGCTGCGCATGCCGTTTCCTCTATTTCCACTCGCAAGCGGCGGAAATCCCTTCAAATCATATTATATCGCATTCAGATATTCTTTTCAAGAATATCCAGAAATAGAAACTAAGTATTTGCTATTCCTCCTGCAACAATATAAAATACAGTCATGAGGAGGTGAGCAGTCATGCCGGAAGCAAATAACGAATCCCAACGTTTCTATCAAAATCTCATAGACATCGGTTTTGGCGAGGAAATGATCGCTCACTGCGTCCTGCTGCAAAAAGAAGGACGGAACCGGGAATTACGGGTTACATTGCAAAACAGCCGCAGAGATTTACTGGATCATATCCATACGGAGCAGAAAAAGCTGGACTGTCTGGACTATCTTGTGAATGAAAACCCCAATCCCCCAGCTATGCTGGGGCGAATTGAGTAAGCAGTA
>JAJQDO010000014.1 GCA_021202175.1 Clostridiales bacterium
ATTTGTTGCCATCCGATTCATCTAAAATAATGTTGAAGATAAAAATTTGGCAGGCCATGATATCAATGAGTATGTGCTGCGGTCTAATCCATCTGAAGCGATGTTGAAGTTAAAAGTAGCGAAAAAGGAAAATTGAATAAATAAGTGAAGTGTGCTATGCTCCTGTTAACATATTTGTGAACAGGAGCTGATTTTTTATGTCAATTTTAGCACAGATCGGTGTCGTGCTTCTCATTGTCTGCATCGTCTTGATACTGATTCGTTCCAATAAAACGTTGGAGGAAGTCTCAAAAGAAGGCGAACATTTCGTCGACGAATGGGACTTAAGACAGCAGCGTAAAGAAGAGCGCGCACTGGAAAAAGAAGAGAAAAAACAACAAAAAGAAGAACGCGTCCGGGAAAAGAAACTAGAAAAAAGCCACAAGGGAAATCACCAAACAGAAACGAAAGAAGTACAGAGCCAGGATGGAGTTATGGCAGAACATGCGAAGGGTAAGGGGATATATGAACCTGATGAGAGAGAGATGCCGGATGATGTTATGTCAAAAGACGTTATGGAGAAAGATATTGTCGAAGAAGACCTCATAGAGGAATCTATCGGTGATATGGATGGAACATCGGCCGGCGCGGACATTTTCTCTATGGATAAATACAGGAATCCTCAGATCACATTGGTCGAGCTGGACGAAAACCATCGGACGGTGCGGCGGATTCCGGTAACGAAGCTTCCCTTTACGATCGGTCGGAGCAAGGAGAATATGCTGGAGTTAGATGATTTATGTGTGGCGAGGAAGCATTGCCGAATTGTAGAGAGAAACGGCGCCTTTTTGCTGGAAGATGTGGGAACAGCCAATAAGTTATATGTCAATGGTGAGATTACCGATCACGTGGAGCTGGCGGATCAGCTGGAGGTTTACATCGGGAATGTGGAGCTGCGCGTGGAAATGGGAGTGGCCAGGAGCGAATATACGCAGCTTTACGGTGGCAGAAAAGAACGGTATTATGAATAAGGAGAAGGGAGAGATATTATGAACAGGCAGAAAGGAGAGGAGGACTCATGAGCAGGATGAAAAAGAAAAGCACCGCAATCTCCCTGGAGCGTTTTCGCTGGGAATTGATGCGAGCATTTTATTCTTTTAAAAATAGTCCGGTTTTTGCCCTTCTTCTGTTTCAGATCGCTGTCTTTGTCGTGGTCCATGCGAAAGGCGCTGGCGCCATATACCGGGATATGATCGTCATTTTGTGTCTGATCACGCTCATTTCCTGGTTCTTTACTTCCGTGATCCATGGCAATCAGAAGATTCTCATCTATTCCCTGATTCTCCTGACCGTGGGGACGATGCTGCAGTGCATTCTGATCGAGGAGGAACTTTTGAGTAATGCCGATGCGACCGGAACCGGGAATCCGGCGGCTGAATTACAAATACAGTATCTGGTGGCGTTTTTGGCGGCGATGGCAGGAGCTGTCTTTTATCTGAAATGTAAAGAGATCTCCTGCATGTGGGCCTGCCGTATTTTGACCGTGCTTTCCCTGGGGATTTCTGTCATGACGCTTCTCCTGGCAAAGAGCGTGGGCAATGTGAGAAACTGGATCATGATCGGCTCGACGTCTCTGCAGACGACAGAGATCGTGAAAGTTCTTTATGTTTTTATCTGTGCGGCTCTTTTAGGCACGACAGAGAATCCGTCCCGGCAGCGGATCCGTGTCTTTTATGGATTTACAGTCATGGAACTATTGTTTTTGGCGATACAGAGTGAGTTTGGAACGTTGCTTTTGATACTCATGCTGTTTCTGACTTTTGCGTTTTTGTTTATTCCAGATTTAAGGGTGTTTATCAAAACAGTCGTCGTGATGGCTATCCTTGCCGCCTGCATCGTTCTGGTCGGAATGCAGCTTACTAAGCTGGCGGAAGCAGACTCTGTGCTTGGCACCAATGCATTATCTCAGCTGTTTCTGTCGAATTATGAGAAGATAGCGAACCGCGTGATCTACTGGCTGCATCCGGAAAACGATGCGCTGGGTCTGGGTTATCAGCTGCTCAAGGCGAAGGAATCCATCGTGCTCGGAGGCTGGTTTGGAACCTCTTCTCTGACGGATCTTCCCGTAAAAACCAGCGATCTGGTATATCCGGCGCTGATTCAGCGCTGTGGGATGGTCTTTGCCGTCCTTGTTTTCGTGGTCTTCATCTTCATGTGGCTGGAAGGTGTCCGGCTTTTCGTCAGGAAGCAGGATAGATATCATAAGATGGTGGGAGCGGGATTCGTCTTTATGATTTTTGATCAGACGCTGATCATCATTTGTGGAAGTACGGGCTTATGTCCGCTGACAGGGATTACGCTTCCCTTCATCTCCAGCGGAGGCAGTTCTTTGCTGGTGACCTTTTTTATGACGGGCGTGACCATCGCCATTTCCAGCAATGTAAAATGGAAAGGAACGGAGAATAATGAAGAAGATGAATTTTTTAAGGAGAACGCAGTTACTGCAAAGTGCTACGCTTATCTGTGTCATCTTAATAATCATATCCCTCATCCGGATTTCCGCGCTGCTGCCGGGAGTATCCGAAGAGGCGGACGAACAGAAACAGGAAGCGAAGGAGGCCGCGTACGAGAGGGAATACGTAAGAGGAAGCATTTTAGACAGAAAGGGAAACATTCTGGCTTCGTCCGCAGAACCGAGGGGCGAGAGAACTTACAGTGACAACTATGCATTTTCTAATCTGGTCGGTTACTGGTCGCTCACCTACGGTACTTATGGGATTGAAGCAACCTGGGACGATGCCTTAACCCACAGTGCCTCGGAGAGTGATGATAAAAAAGGAGCGGATGTGACGTTGACGCTGGATGAGGATCTTCAGAAAGAGGCGTATGATCTGATTTCCGGCTTTACAGGGTCGGTGGTGGTCATGAATGCCAGAACCGGAGAGATTCTGGCACTGACCTCTTCGCCATCCTTTAATGTCAATCAACTGGAAGAAGACTGGAAGGAAATCAATGAGCAGGATGGCGTTTTTTACTCCAATGCTTATCAGAATCCGGTGGCGCCGGGCTCCGTCTTTAAGCTGGTGACGTCCACGGCGATTCTCGAAGAGGGAATCGACGGGGAAGAGGTGGAGGACACAGGATCCCTGGTCGTCAACGGGCAGACGATTCGAAACTACAACGGGACAGCTTACGGTACGCTGACCTTCGAAGAAGGTTTTATCAATTCATCGAATGTATATTTTATGGACAGAGCGCTGGAAATGGGTGGTAAGAAGCTGGAAGAGACGGCGCAACGGTTCCTTCTCGGACAGAATATTGAACTGGATTTTGCCACGATCAAGTCAACCTTTGACCTGGAGGATTACGAGGAAAATGTCATCGCTTCCACAGCCTTTGGACAGGGCAATACTCTGGTGACACCGCTGCACATGGCGATGATCGTTCAGAGCATTGCCAACGGAGGAGAGATGGTGAAACCTTATCTGATTCAGTCTGTGGTGAATGGTAAGGGCAAGGTTTTGCAGGAAGGGGAAGCGGAGGTGCTCACCGAAACCATGGACGCTTCCGTTGCCAAAAAGCTGCGCAAGGTGATGAAAAAAGCCGGTGAGGCCTATGGCCTGGAAACGATCGGTGACGGCTATCAGATTGCGGCTAAGACCGGAACGGCCGAGCGCGGCGACGGGACAAACAATGCCTGGCTCGTCACGTTCGCCCCGGCAGACGATCCGCAGTATGTTATCGCGGTAAATCGTCTGAAGACGGAAGAGATCGGCAAGAGCCTGGCTCCTGTGGTGGAAGCGCTTTATGAGACGCTCCTGGTGGAGGAATAGGCTGTGAATCTTTAGCGGACGCTATGGCGCAGCATGTCTGAAAAATCATCAAGAGTCAGTTCTGCGGAAGGATTCCAGCCGGTCTCCAATAATTGGCAGACCGAAGAAGGAAGCGGTTCAATCTGATTGCTCTCGAGAAGTTCATAAAAGAGCCAGGTCATGGCCTGAATCAAAAATGGCTGTCCTTTTAACTGCAGAGAGATATTGTAGGAAAACCGCAATTCATAGATTGGGTGTGGATTGCGAAGAAAATAATAACAGTAAGTATAATCGAGCAGACGGACAAAAAGTCTTCCGTCTTGTCTGGATATGATCAGATTGGATGGATTTAAATCCGTATACAGGACGCCGTGGTCCAGCAGGTAGCCCAGAATATCAGTGGTCTGCAACAGGATATCCTGGATATCCGCCAGCGAGAAGGTGCCTTTCGGCGCGGGAAGAGAACAGTCCTCAATGCAGAGGGCTAAGGCTTCCTCCGTCTGATCTGGGCAGTGAAATCGTTCACTGATGCCAAAATACGTGGGGATGGAAGGATGCCGCAGAGTGGATAAGGTGAGATATTCATCATAAAAAGCCTGTTTAACTGCGGCATCTTTTGTTATAATAGATTTAATAACATAATGATGGGAGGCATCGGTTGCCTTATAAAGAGTAATATCCTTTTTTTTCTGAAAAAATGTAATGGATGTAAACTGATTTGGAAACATGGTATCCTCCCTGTTCTTTCATTTACTTGTTATTCTATAGACAGTGTATCATAAAGGAAGGGAATTGGCAATCTACAACGAGAGCAGGAATGATTTGGAGGTGGGAAATCGATGGCATTTTATTCAGCCAGCGAAAAAAACAGGCGATCTGTCAACGAAGACAGCCATTGCCATATGGAACTGCGCATCAATCTGGAGGCGTCGGTCAGTGCCATGGTAGTAGCGGACGGTATGGGAGGATTATCGGCCGGAAAGTTTTATTCGGAAGTCGCCATGGAAATGTGGTATCGGGGATTGCTCGACACGATGATGGGCTCGGGCTTTCGGGACTGCAGCCTGCATCAGCAGATTGATTCCCTGGAAGATTTTTCGGAAAATATTTTTGAAAAAGTGAACCGACAATTATATAAAAAGGGACTGGATACCGGGGCGAAAGGGGGTACGACCCTTTCCGCCGCCATTCATTTCTGGGATATGTGGCTGATCGCCAATTGCGGGGACAGTCCTGTTTATGGCATGAAAAACGGAAAGCTTTTCCTGCTCAGTGAGATTCAGAATGTCGCCAGTCAGATGGTGAAAAAAGGGATGACAAAAGAAGGGTCGACATTATTTTATCAGAATAAGAATCGATTGACAGAGTATCTGGGGGAAAGAGGAGAGATTCACCCGCATTTTCGGCGGGTGACCGAAGGAGAGATTGACGCCATCCTGATGGGGTCTGACGGCGCATTCGGCAATCTGTCCATGAAAGGAATTGAGAATATCTTAAACAGCAGGAAAATGTCTCAGCAGACGCTAAAAGAACTGTTTGAACAGGCGAGAGCCACTGGAGAGGAAGATAATCAGACGGCTGTCCTGTATGTGGGCGATAAGAAAAAACCGGAGGATTTTGAGGAGGAGATCAATACAGAGTTTTTCCAGAACCTGAAGCTTGACGATTCTTTCCAGGATCATATCAATCCGTTCTGCTCTTACACGAAGGTACCGGAAGATAAAGAAATGACGCTGAAGGAAAAACTTTTGCGGCGCTGCCGGCCGGGAGGAAAAGAAAGATGAACTGTTATTTTGAGGAAGGGGAGAACTTTGTCTGGATCCGAGACCGGGAGAAAGGCGATTCGGAGCTGGCAATCGCCTTAAAAATGATCAGAGAAAAGTATCGGAACGGAGACAAACAGGCTATGGTCGCCGAGGATATACGGACAGAGAAGAAATATTTTGTGAAGGTATTATTTTGCAATAATCTGGAACAGATTTATGTGGAGAAGGAGAGCAAGGTTCAGTTGTATTCTCCCTATGTGGTTCGTATCTTCGGCGGAATGCTGGACGAGAAAAACCGCAGGTTCATTACTCTGGTAGAATACATTGACGAAAATGACCTCTCCGATATGGTGCGCAGTCCCGGCGTCGCCGGAAATACCTGGAATGAGAAAATGCGAAGCTGCAATACGATTGCCCTCAAGATCTTGTACGGGATCGATCACTACATGTCCATGCACAGGGAGGACCCAATCGTACACCGCGATCTGAAACCGGAGAATATCGTGGCCGCTCCAGACGGGAGTGTGGTGAAGATTATCGACTTCGACTGGGTACATCTGCATGATTCTAACATGACGGTGATGCTGCGCCGGGAGCAAAAAGGGACGCCGGGATATGCCGATCCCAGGTACTGGAACAGTTACATTTGCCGCAAGGAGATGGATATATACTCTGCCGGGCTGGTGCTCTATTATCTTTATACAGGCAACCATCATTTTTACGGAAATGAAGAACTGCAAAGATATATGGTCGGGGACGACTACGCTTATGAGCTGAAAGAAATGCCCGGAATCGATGGGCGCCTGACGAAGATCATCGCCAGGATGATTGCCAGAGAGGGAGAGCGATACACGGATATTCGGGAGGTAATCGCGGATATGGAACAGTATCTGACTTCTGTAGGAAGGATGCCGGAACTTCCGGAGCTGTTGAAGGAGAACCGGTATCAGAACACGATTCGTTTTTCCTACAAAGTGGGCGATGTAAAATATAGCCCGTACCTGAAGGATTACCGTTTCGTCCCGATCGTATTCGGGAAAAAGCAGGAGCGAAGCCGCAACGGGAAAATGAGCGGGCATATCATGTCTTTTTACAGAACCGGAGATAAAATCAAAGCGATTATTTTGCATGAAGATTGTCATACCGTCCGACAAAAGGATCCGGCGTACGTCAGTGAGGGAGACCTGTATTCTTACGTCGGCACGAATATTGAGATCCTGCAGATTAAAAAAAGCGGGTGAGTATGGATGAAAAATACAGTCTCATCACTGATTATGCTGTCACGAACGGGCGGTGGAATGGAAAATCAGAGTGAAAACAGTCGCATTATTGATCGTGCTGTTATGAACGGGCGGCGGAATAAAAATCAGAGTGAAAACAGTCGCATTATTGATCGTGCTGTTATGAACAGGCAGAGGATTTGAGAATCAGGGTAAAGAATACAACTTCATTACGAAGCGTGCTGTCACGAATAAGTGGCGGAATGGAGGATTACAATGAATGAAAGATGGAATCCGGAGATTCCTCTGGAGATACAAAAGAATTTCGCAAAAGAAAAGGAACAGGTTTTTACGCTGTATCTGGATTTTGTCGTGGATGGGACGGCGTCCATGTACACGGTCTTTCCGGCTGTATACTACGCGACGGTGCATTTTCTGGAATGCCTGTCCAAATACGAGGTGTATCCCATGGTCGGCCTGACGGTCATACGCAATGAAAAGGGAGGCGAGGAGACCGAGAAAGCGACCTTTGAGGGCGGCGGTTATTTTACCGATGAGATTCCCCTTTTCCTGAAGAAGCTGAAGGGGACGGAGCTGTATGGGGGCGGAGACGACGGCAGGGAGTCGGTACACACTGCCATACAAAAATCTCTGCGTAAGTTCCCGATGAAGGGAAGAAACCGGGCGTTATTTG
>JAJQDO010000328.1:0-425 GCA_021202175.1 Clostridiales bacterium
CAGTCATTGAACTCGCCGATGACCTCAATCTTCTCGGCATGGGGCGCATACACCGTAAACAGTACCCCATCCACCGTGACATGTGCCCCGAAATACTCATAAGCATCAAACGCCTTTCCCGTATAAAAATCATGTAAAATCATCTCTCATCCCCCATATTATCGTTATGTATTGCCGTTTATGGTTCTTTCTGTACAAGCATAAAATGCCTGTGTCGATTGTGATATTTTTTAAAATCTGACTTTTAGTCATTTTTTCATTATCTATTTTACTGAGATATACGGGGAAATGCAAGGTACGTTTTCGTCAATTTGTTACCTATAGCCACAGATTTTGATTAACCAGCATATTTTTTTATATTGCTCATTAAAATATATCAATAACTATTCGGAGCCGATTATGAACCATTCTACTACAAGTAAATC
>JAJQDO010000328.1:435-7460 GCA_021202175.1 Clostridiales bacterium
TCCAAAATCTTGCTTCCAATCGTTGTCCGGTCTGCACTTGTCCCCTCCTTAGAAACTACCGACAATTCCTCTTCCGAATCTGCAGAAGCGACAGGTGATGATTCTTCTTCGAATGACTCCTCTTCGGACGGAAACGCCACTTCTGATAGCTCCTCTTCGGATGGAAACAGCGGATTCTCCGTTGACGCTCCCTGCGCGATCGTAATAGAAGCCTCAACGGGGACGATTCTCTACGAGCAGGATGCTGATGTGCAAAGAGCTCCGGCCAGCGTCACCAAGGCGATGACACTTCTGCTGATTTTTGACGCTATAGAAAATGGACAGATTGCTCTCGGGGATACGGTGACCGTCAGCGAACATGCTGCATCTATGGGCGGTTCCCAGGTTTTCCTGGAAACCGGGGAGACACAGTCCGTGGAAACGATGATCAAATGTATCGCCGTAGCTTCGGGCAATGATGCTGCCGTAGCCATGGCAGAATATGTCGCAGGCAGTGAGGAGGCCTTTGTTGCCAAAATGAACGAACGGGCGGCTGGTCTAGGCATGAAGAATACACATTTTGTCAATTGCTGCGGTCTGGACGATGATAATCACTACACCTCGGCCCGGGATATCGCCCTTATGTCCCGGGAACTGACAATTAACTATCCGGCAATCTTTGATTACACGACCATCTGGATGGAAAATATCACACACGTGACCATGCGCGGTTCCTCCGAATTTGGCCTGACCAATACCAACAAATTAATCCGACAATATGACGGAGCGACTGGACTGAAAACCGGCAGCACCTCAAAGGCTGGCTTCTGTCTGAGTGCCACCGCGACCAGAAATGATATTTCTCTCATTGCCGTGGTGATGGGATGTGAGAGTTCTAAAGAGCGTATCGCTGTCTCATCCTCACTGCTGGACTACGGATTTTCGGTTTGCCGGATCTATACAGACGACAATCCGCCGGAATTGACCCCCGTCATCGTTCGAAGCGGAAAACAAGACCAGATTACCTGTCGTTACGGAGATACATTTTCTTATGTCTCCACGTCGGAACTTGACAGTTCCGGGATAAAACGAGAACTTATCATAAATGAAAAAATCACCGCCCCCATCAAAGAAGGCGATGAGGTCGGTGTTCTTTCTTATTATTACAACGGTTCAAAAATCGGAGAAGTTCCGGTTCTCTCAAATGAATCTGTAGAAAAGGCGCATTATGTGGATTATCTGAAAAAACTGATCGTATCTTTATAAGAAATATTATTCTGTATCCACGTTCTCAGTCAACCAGTAATAATCCGCCGGATTGGAGACAAATCCTGTTACCTCATCTTTGCTGACCAGATTCATGATAGGGTAACAGAAATAAATGCAACAGGCATCATCCATCAGAATCTGCTGGGCCTCCACGATCAGCTGCTTTCGCTCTTCAGTATCAAAAGTGTCAGAAAGGGTTTCCATGATGGAATCAAAGGTTTCATTGGAATAGCCGAAGGTATTATAATTCTGGTTGTTTTCCGTCGGCGTTACAAAATAGGAATAAAAGAAATTCTCCGGGTCGCCAGTGCTCACGGCATTGATATTTAAAAGCATGATATCAAAGCCCTCTCCAGTCTCGAGTATATTATAACAGGTATCGGAGTCCGTGGTCTGTACTTCCAGGGCAATGCCAACCTCTTCCAGACTGGTCTGATAAGCCTCTGCAATCGTACCAAGCTCCGGTCGGGTCGTATAAGTCACCAGCTTGATACTCATGGCGTTTCCATTCGTATCCTCCCGGTAGCCATCTCCATCCACATCCACGTATCCTGCTTCATCGAGCAGAGCGTTCGCACTTTCAACATCATATGAATTTTCGTCAATCAGATCAACGAACCCATAATCCAGGGAGGACGCCAGCGGAGCGCTTCCCGCAGCAAATGCGCCATTTAACTGGTAAGTACAATAAGTTTCTCTGTCAGCAGCACGAATGATAGCCTGCCTTAGTGTCAGATCAGACAGGACACCACTCTGGTTGATAAAGCCAAAATCGGTGCGGCCTCCCACGCATTCGCTGACGGTATAATCCGCATTATCCTTAAACTGATCGATTTCATTCATGCCAACGTTATAGGCAGCATCCACTTCTCCAGCCTGCATCGCATAAGACTGGGTGGAGGAGTCGTCAAACATCTGAAAGGTAACTTCATCCAGCGGAACATCTCCGCCCCAATACTGCTCATTTTTTACAACCTTACATTCATGGCTTGTCACATCAAATGAAGAAAACACATAAGGGCCGGTGCCAATCGGACCAACGTCAGCAATATCCTCCAGATCCACTGAAGTGTCGATAATGACAAACAGCGGATCGGCCAACATACCGAGCATATTAGCGCAAGGAGTTTTCGTGGTGATGGTTAATGTCTGACCGGACGCAGTCATCTCTTCATATTCAAAAAAGCTTGCCGCCCGGTTGCTCTCTGCGAAAACTCGTTCCAGAGAACTTTTCACTGCTTCCGCCGTCAGCGGATTGCCATTAGAAAATGTAACGTCATCCCGTATGGTAAAGGTCCACGTCAGGTTATCCTCTGACAAATCATAATCCTCAATCAGCCATGGCTGCGCCGTCATCTCATCATCAAACTGCGTCAGGGTCTGGCCAACACCGTAACGAACCGTATACCAGCTGTCATACTCATTGGCTGGGTCTAAAGTAGAGCAAGTCTGGCTGGTGGCAAAAATCAGAGTTTTTTCTGAATCAGAGGACACGGAATCCGAGGAACCTTCCGCGTCTGCGCCAGACGAAGCTGTCACCGATGAATCACCGTTCTTATCGGCATTTTCTTCTCCGCCGCATCCAGCGATTGCCAATGAGATAGCCAGCAAGCCAGCAAGAATCGACGCGATTCTTTTTTTACCAGTTGCTTTCATTCGCTCTCTCATTCTTCTTTTTCTTTCTTTTCGCATTCCCATTCTCCTCTCTCCTTTTACTGTTTTTCTTCTATAACATAAACATACCCATAACAGTGGACATTTGAATTAGTGTAGTACCATCATTATGGACTTCTCACTAGTTTGCTCCCTGTTTTTGACACTGTTCCTGCTGGTTTTTTTCTTTTTCGTTCTTTACGAACATTTGTGCTGTTTTATATGTTCTGGTCTGTATATTTTCTTTTATTAATTTTAGTCCATATATTTTCTTTTATTAGTTTTAGTCCGTATTTCTTCAATATTTGGAACTGGTGCGTCATTTTCTAATGAACTATACACATTCTGCTTGGCAGAATCCCCGTTTACTGCGTTGCTTTCGGTCAACGATGACACCACATCGCCTTCCCCAAGCGCCTTGTATACGAGAATTATGTACTGCGCATAATGTATATGTAATTAGGAAATGACACACTGGACGTGTACAAGTCCTCTATATCGTAGATATTAAAATGGATTCACCGCACAAAGTGTAAATATAGGAACCGGATTATAAAATTCATCCATTTCCGTATAGATTCTTGTCCCCGTTCCCATGTCCAGCGAAAACTTCTCCACGCCAAGACGGGTAAGCACATCAATATCCCATATCGGGCGGCGATAAATATTAAGCGGAAGCTGACGTTTCATTTTCTCATATTCGCGAAGCAAGGACTCTTCTATCTGCTTATGCGCATGGTTTTCTGGAAGATTCTTCGGATCCTGCGTATCTTCATTCCCATAATCACCATCAAAATTGAGCAGTATTCCTCCCGGTTTCAACACCCGGAGCCATTCACTGTAGGCCTGCTCCGGATGAGGCAGATTCCAGGTAAGATTTCTCGAAACTACGACATCAAAGGAGGCATCCGCATACTGCAGACACTCGGCATCCATCACCGCGAAATGGCATCGACCTCGCTCTTTCTTTAAGGCCAATTCCTCCTCTGCCAGCTCTCCAGTACAGGTGTTCCATCCTTTCTCTGTGAGCTCTCTGGCACTGTTATTCATCTCTTTCTCTGCAAGCTTTCTGGCACAGGTAATCATTTCCTCTGTGAGGTCAATCCCGGTAACATCATACCCTTTTTTTGCCAGCAGAATCGTAAAGAAACCCGAGCCACAGCCCACATCAAGAATACGTTTCCCAGCCGTCGTCGACATACCGCACAGGTAGTTATCCAGTTCTTCCTCCCAGCGCCTCGTGATATCACCATGCAGTTCTTTTTGACGAAGCTGCGTAAATGCCTCACTTCTCTTCGCCCAATAAGCGGTGATTCCTTTTTTTCGGTCATCTTTTATGAGGATAGCCGCAGGATGATTTTGTATATTTCTTTTTGCCTGAATCATATTCTTTCTTCTCCCCTTTCTAACTAACATATACTTCAGCTACGATAAAGAATCTCGCCCCCTGTTAGTTTTGCAGTTTTTCCGCAAACATCCATATCATCTGTTTGATTTACCAGATAATTTAGTCGCAAGACTGTAAAAATACAAAATTTGCGAAAAAAACTATTTTGCTCCATACATTATTGCAACGAAAATACCCTTACAAGAATCTTCTGTACATTTCCTGTTTTTTGTATAGCATAAAAAAAATCCCCTCGGAAGCCTCCCGGGGGGATATTATTTCAATTATAATTATTTTTCAAAAAAGACTTTTTTTAATTTGCTTTCTGACAAAATACCTTAACCTTTTTAAGGATAATACCTGACCTTTTTAACATCTCTTTGATCATCTCTTATATTATCATTTTACAAACTAAGTTATTTCATAAATTGATTGATGGCTTTCTCAAAATCCTGAATCTGTTGCAGATCTCCAGACTCGATGGCATCCACGATACAATGCTCCAGATGATCATTTAAGATTATTTTTCCGGTATTATTAATCGCCGCACGCACTGCGGATAACTGAACCAGCACCTCACTGCAATCTCTTCCATCCTCCACCATACGCTTCACCGACTCCAGATGGCCGATGGCACGGGACAACCGGTTCAGCACGGATTTCGTATGCTCATGACTGTGAACATGACCATGGGTGTGATTATGAGCATGTTGATAAACCTGGCTGTGGCTGTGCGCTTGATCATAATCCTGGGAGTGGTCGTGGTTATGATTATAGTCCTGGCTGTGATCGTGAACTTGATTGTGGATATCGTTATGGGTATCGTCCTGCTCATCCATCTGGTTCCAACCGGATGCGCGGCTGTTTGTACAAGAAGGTTCCGGACTGTCACAGAGACTTTTTTCCATATGAATACAGGAAAAAGAATCCCATTGCTTCGTATTAGAATAATCGGCTGTATACCCCAGTTTCTCGTAAAACCCCAGAGCCACATCCCTGCTTTCCAGAACACTGGTGTGATAACCCTCGTCTACGAGCCACTTCTCGGCCTCCTGAACAATCCAGGCGCCTATATTACGCCCACGATAATCGGGCAACACCACAACACGGCCAATCTCCGCGACGCCTTCTTGTCGCTCGAGCCAGCGGCATGTGGCGATAGGAAATTCGTCCTCTGTAATCAGAAGGTGCCTGGCATCGGTATCATCATGCTCATCAAATTCATGACTGAGAGGAATATGGTGCTGTCTTCCCATACCCTGTATCCTGACATAATAAGCCCCTGCTTTCTGCCAGTCTTTTTCTACCCTTATCACTTCCATCTTCTTCACTCCTTTTACTGTATCATCATGCCGTCTCCAATAATTATCATCTCATGTCCGCATTAAGTCATGTCTGAAAAACCTGTTCTCTTCCCTAAGCAGTTCTTTTCTTAATTTCAAATCCACTTATCCAGATTATAATCTTCCTATAATCTTCCTCAGATTGCAATTTTTCATTATAAATTTTCCTTCGGATTACAATTCTTTATTATAAGTTCCGCTTTGGATTACAATTTTTTATTATAATTTCAGCTATAGATTACAATTATTTATTATAATTTCATCTATGTATTACAATTTTTTATAATTATTTTTTAGCGCTAAACCTCTTTAAATGCATAATCTTTGCCTGACCATGTTTTAGTTTATACTGTTTTTTCTCTTTTGTCGAGAAATAAAATCTTTCCGCTCTTATTGCCTTCTATTTTAAGGTACTTCCAGCACATTTATTTATTTTTTAAAATACTTTTCAGCAAATCTTTTCTCGGCTCCGTACCAGTCGGGATATTTTTTAATCCGGGCAGATGTCGCTGAAACATCACCAATGCCAGAATAACCGCAATCATACCCACCTCATTTCCATAGAAACGAAATGCCGGTATCAAAAACGCGAGTGGTATCAAGACAGCCCCAATCGGGAGATAATGGCTCACAAGCACGCCAAGCAGGCCGACAATACAGGCAAGCAGGCCATATCCAAACGAAATACTGACAAGAGCCGCGCAGGTATAGGAAACCCCTTTCCCACCCCTGAAGTGATGCCAGACAGGAAAATTATGCCCCAAAACAGCCCCCAATCCAGCACAAGCGGCATCGGTAACGCCACTCCTTGGAAATAAAACGATTCGGCAAAGCAGTCATCGGATAATGGTTTTGCGCAGATCGCCGATCCACACAAGGGCACCGCTTTTTATGCCATCCTGATTTATCATATTTGCCATACCCGGATTTCCGGTTCCTCTGTCAAATGAGCTTTTTCCAGAAGTTCTCCGGGAAACAATCTCCGCTGTAAGGATATTTCCAAAAACGTATCCCAACAACAGGCTACAAATTCTATACATGTTTTCCTCCAATAATCAAACAAGTCTCTATATTTCCGGTTTTTAAACTATTGCAGTCATTATATGCTTTGATATAATAAAAATCAATGTAAAATACAAACCAACCCCAAATACTCCCAATAATCATTACGATTCACGGGGGTAGTGGATAGTTCATGTGAAAGTAGGATAACCTATGAACGGATGGAAACAGTAAAATCACAGAATTCGTCCGTACAGAGGGAAGAAACGCACGGACCAAAACAATAAAATCACAAAATCCGTCCGTACAGAAGAGAGAAACATACGGACCAAAACAGCAAAATCACAGAATCCGTCCGTACAGAAGAGAGAAACATACGGACCAAAACAGCA
>JAJQDO010000229.1 GCA_021202175.1 Clostridiales bacterium
AGTACGGCGGTTCCTTGGAAAATCGTTGCCGTTTTGCCATCGAAGTATTGCAGGCCGTCCGCGAGGCGGTCGGCCCAGGGTTTCCGATCGAGTTCCGTATGAGCGGGGCAGAACTGGTGGACGACGGCTATGATCTGGCGGAAGGAGTGGAAATTGCCAAGATGGTGGAGCTATATGTGGATCTGCTCCATGTATCGGCTGGGACTTACCAGAGAACCTTCGGGGACACGCATCCTTCCATGTTTAAAGACCATGGCTGCAACGTTTATCTGGCAGCGGAGATTAAGAAGCATGTGTCTGTTCCCGTAGCGACCCTCGGCGGTCTCAATGACCCGGAGCAGATGGAACAGATTATCGCCTCCGGCCAGGCAGATGTAGTGTATATGGCCAGAGCTCTGTTGGCGGACCCGTTCCTGCCGCGGAAAGTGATGGAGAACCGGGAACAGGAGATCGTCAAATGCCTGCGCTGCTTCACCTGTATGGCGGAACGAGCCGCCACCTCGACCAGACGTTGTACGGTTAATCCACTCATCGGTCGGGAGATGGAAGGCGACGAAGTGCGGCCGGCACCTGTGAAGAAGAAAGTACTGGTAGCCGGTGCGGGACCGGGCGGATTATACGCTGCTTATACAGCAGCCAGACGCGGCCATCAGGTCATCCTCTGTGAAAAGGAAGCGGAAGCGGGCGGTATCTTAAAGAGCGAACAGGCTCTGCCTTTCAAACACGAGATGTACGAGCTTTCTCATACATACGAGCTCTTCTGCCGCCAGGCGGGCGTGGAGCTGCGCTATTCCACCGAAGTGACGAAGGAATACGTGGAAAAAGAAGCACCGGACGCTCTGATTATCGCCGTCGGCTCCGAGCCGCTCGTTCCGCCGATTCCGGGATTGAATGGAGACAATGTCGTGGTAGTGAACAACTATTATCTGGAAAAGGAAAAAGTGACGGATGATGTCGTTGTCTTTGGCGGCAGTCTCGCTGGATGCGAATGCGCCATCCATTTAGGCATGGAGGGAAAGAACGTCCACCTTGTGGAGATGCGCGACCAGCTTGCTCCGGATGCGAATGTGCGCCACCGCCCGTTGCTCTTAAAAGAGATCGACAAATACGTTACCGTACACACCAGTTGCCGCGGACTCCGCGTGACGGAAGAAGGCATCTGGTGCGAGGATAAGGATAAGAATGAGATTCTGGTACCGGGCACGAGCGTCATCTGCGCCCTGGGACAACGTTCCCGGACGGCAGTGACGGAAGCATTGCGTGACACGGCTCCATACGTGGCTGTCATCGGAGACGCGGCGAAAGTATCGACCATCACCAACGCTGTGTACTGGGGATACCACGCGGCACTGGATATCTGAAAAATGGATTATGAGATTTCAAGATATAGAAAGAAAGTCTTTCTGATATCTGTTGTCTTGGAATAAAATATGCTGTAAATGTAAAATAATAACGTGACAATGCCAACCAACCGCAAGAAAAACGAGGTTGGTTGGCATTATATAATAAATCGCGAAAACAAACAACCAGTTGGCATTATATAATAAATCGCGAAAACAAACAACCAGTTGGCATTATATAAGAAACCATGAAAGCAAACGGCCGGTTGGTATATTATTATTACGGACACTCATATCATATAAGCATCAACGATGCCTTCCAGACCGAACATCGATACAACCTCACTTAATCCAGATTTTACTTCTTCTCTGCTAAAATCATGTTCTGTCAGAAAATCATCAGATTGATCATTCAAATAAGAGTAAAAAATCAAAGCCATCTGCAGGCTGTCAAGATTATTTTCATCAATCATGTCAAATAACTGCTCTTCGGCATCGTTAATATGACCGGAGTCAACGAGGTCGAGCAGAGAGCGTAACTGGCTTTTCGCTACTCTGTCACGCAAAAGTTCTTCTACAGGTGATTCTGTATCGATATGAAAGATCAGTTTTAAGATAGAACGAACCATTTCTTTTATGATGCGCATGATATAGTCTTATTCATACATAGATTGCATCCTCCTATCATTTTCTAGATGAAAAACAGGCAGTTTTTCCTTCCATTTTATCTTCTGGAGATTTCCTTTGCCATTATGCCATAATGATGTCTTTTTTTTCAATTCATTGTTGTTTCATTTTTCTCTAACTAGAAGTTATAATATGAAGAAATATTTTTTGGCTTTTTAGAATACGTAAACAGTAGCGATTTTACCTTATTTAAAGTATATCTGGAAATGCAGGGGCAAAACCTGACACTATATAATTAATAACTTGACTCATGGACAATCAAAGAGTAAAATAAAATCAAACTTTAAAAAACTCAAAAAATGCGAAGAATCAGAACACAGAGAATGGAGAATGGAAAACGGATATTAGAGAGCCATGATCAGAAATCAGAAACTGGAAATCAGAGAGCAGAAACCAGAAACCAGAGAGCAGAAACCAGAGAACAGAAACCGGAAACCAGAGAACAGAAACCAGAAACCAGAGAGCAGATAGCAACGAATGAAGAATGAAGACTGGAGATTAGAGACCAGATTGCGATATGATAGCGAGGAGGAAACGGCAAATGTATATCAAAAGACATTTAGAAGAACAGGTTCTGGAGGCTTCCAGATATTATCCTGTCATCATGGTGTGTGGGCAGCGCCAGGTGGGAAAGTCCACGATGTTGAATCACTTGCAGGGAAAAGGACGCAATTATGTTACTTTGGATGATATGAATGCCAGACGATTGGCGGAGGAAGATCCTGGATTGTTTTTTGAAACCTATGGATCACCGTTGTTGATTGATGAATTTCAGCGAGTTCCTTCTATCTTATTGGAGATGAAGCGGATTGTCGATCAGGCAGCCTTGGATGGAGAAGAGGTGAATGGCAGATACTGGCTGACAGCTTCTCAGAAGTTTTCCATGATGAAAGATGTGGCGGAATCACTGGCGGGTCGTGTAGCAGTATTTGAATTATCGAGTCTTTCTGCTTCAGAGGTGGAGGAGAGACGGGCATGTTTGTTCCATCCTGATTTACAAGCTTTGCGTGAACGTATGAACAGCAGTACCCCAAAGGATATTCATCAAATTTATCAAAGGATTTTTCGTGGAGGGATGCCAAAATTGGTTGCCACTGATATGGATCGCGAGCGATACTACATGGATTATGTAAACACTTATATAGAGCGAGATATCAAGGATTTTGCATAGGTTGGCAAACTGAGCGCTTTTTACGACTTCCTGGTTTTTATTGCTGCACGGACATCCGGAGAACTTCGCTATAGTGAGATAGTGAATGCGATTGGGGTTTCGAATCCGACAGCCAAATCCTGGGTTTCCATTCTGGAACGCTCAGGGATTATCTATATTCTTCGGCCTTACTATTCTAATGTGACCAGTCGTCTGGTGAAGACTCCGAAAATATATTTTATGGATACCGGACTAGCCGCTTATCTTTGCAGATGGCCTACGGCAGATACTCTGGAAAATGGAGCTATGGACGGTGCGTTTTTTGAAACGTATGTTGTTTCGGAGATTGTAAAAAGTTATTTTAATGCTGGAAAACGTCCCGATTTATATTACTATCGGGATATTGACAGAAAAGAACTGGATTTGTTAGTGGTAGAGGGAGATAAGCTATATCCAATAGAAATCAAGAAAAGTAAATCACCGGCACATCCGGATAAGAATTTTGAAGTGTTGGATAAATTTCATCTGGATGTGCAGCCAGGAATCGTCCTTTGTATGAGTGATGAGATTGTACCATTTAACCGGAAGACCTGGCTGGTACCGGTATCGATATTATAAATACAAGACATGGCTGGTGCTTGTAGCGATACCTTGTGAATAATAACTAACGTATAGAAGAAGCTCTGGCTGCCAAGGAATCCGTCTCTTGAAAATGATATTGGATTATATTATGATGTGTAGGCATAATATTATATTGTGAATTGTCATGATATATCAGGTGAATGTTGACAAATGTGATTTGGCAATTATATGGATTATATTGGACAGAGAAAAGTTTAATCAGGGTGTCAAAAGATATTTCTTTTGGTATTCTAATCAACTTCAAATCAAAAATAGAAAACCGTTAATGCAGTGAGAGGTGATGTAATGCTTAATATTTATTTTGGCCATAGAGACGACGAGATTCGTTTCCCTCAAGTTTATTTTAAGAATGCTTTCGAACCGGAATGGATGAATGATCCTTTAGTAAAGGAAATGGTTTTTGATATTGATAAGTCAAAAGTTATTGCTCCTTATGTTATTGAAAGTCCTATTTTTGGCCAGATACCTCCACAGATGTTATCTGGAGGGGTAAAGACTTTAATTTTAGCACATAAAATCCCTGATAAGATATTTTATATATCTGGATGCGGGGATAATTGTGCGAAATGGTTTCTGAAAATAGCAGAAAATAAAGATGTTACAGTTACGCTGGGATATCCGATGGATTTTGGAGAAGGACCTTTTCATATAAAACTTCTTAATACAGGTGAGGTTGTTCACAGCAGAAAAGAAATGACGCTTTCTGATGCTATAGATAATATTTGATGGTGGTGATTTGATTGAAGGGCTCGTTTCGAATTATTGTAGAGAATAAAAATGTAAAATATGATTTTGTTATAAATCGCAATATTACTATTATTCAGGGAAATAGCGCGACAGGCAAGACTACGTTAGTCGATATGATTAATGAATATAATATATATGGTGAATCAAGTTTGATCAATATCAGGTGTGATAGAAAATGTGTTGCCTTGGATCAGAGATTTTGGGAGCATGTAATACAAGAATATGATAATTGCATTATTTTTATAGATGAAGATAATGGATTTGTTTTCTCAACAAAATTTGTAAGATTAGTGCAGGAGACGACAAATTATTATGTTATCGTTACAAGAGATCCGATATCAAGTTTGCCTTATTCCACAAAAGAGATTTATGGGATAAGAGAGTCTAAAAAATATGGTGGTTTAAAACCGGTATATAATGAACTTTATAATATGTATTCTGATTATGGCGTACTTTCTGAGAAGCCTGATATTATCATCACGGAAGACCCTAATTCTGGTTATGATTTTTTTAAAGCTGTATGTGATAGATGCCAGATGCAGTGTTTTAGCGCAAAAGGAAAATCTAATGTTGTGTCGCTTGCGAAAAAGCTGCTTAAAGAAAATAAAAATTATATTATTTTAATTATTGCTGATGGGGCTGCGTTTGGTTGTGAGATGAATAAGCTTATTAATATCGTAAAAGACTACAATGTATTTTTATATATTCCAGAATCTTTTGAATGGTTAATACTCTATTCTGGTTTGATTTCTAATGTCTCAGATATACTTGCCTCTCCTGAAAAATATATTGAAAGCACAGAATATTTTAGCTGGGAACGATTTTTTACAAGTTTACTGGTTGAAAAAACAAATGATACTTATCTTCACTATAGAAAGAAATATTTAAATCCGGTATATTTGGATGATAAACAGAAGAATAAGATTTTAGATGTTGTCGAATGGTATAAAATATGCAATCAAGCAGAAGATACAGTTAACGATGAGATATAATTTAAGGGTAATCACGAAAATGCCAGTCAAACCAAAATGCCAGTCAAACAATGAGAAATGTGTTTGGCTGGCATTTTTAATCGCCATTGTTGTAGCAGCTGCAGCTGCCAGGGCAGCAAATGTCAATCTCATCAACGCATGAAACAAACGATACCCCATCAACGCCCAAAATAACCAATGTCTCATCAATGCATGAAACAACCGATGCCCCATTAACACTTGAAACAACCGATGTTTAGACACATGGCGTTTTATTCATCTTCTCCCAATTCGTAAAAGCGAATATGCAATCCATCTTCTTCACTCTGTCCTTCCCCTACAAATTGATTGCGGTGGAGAATCGGAGCGAGTGCCGGAGAATCCGTGATAAAGGTAGGAACGGTTTTAAATGGTTTTGGGTGGGCACCATCGGTGAACCATCCATTATTTTCTATATAGATATGACAGTTTTTGCCTTCTTTGTCTTTTCCTGTCAGCATATACCGGGCAGATACATGTCGTACCTCGTTTTGATTCGTGATTTGTGTATCCATACCACAGGGTTCAATAATGCCGTTAAATATGGATCCTGTTACAGAGCCATGGAATGGAATCATGCGTACGCTGCCGATTTCGCTGTCCAACGATACTATCTCTGTCGGATCAGTTACTACAAGAATTTCTAAAATGGGTGTTGGTTTGTGTTTCATTTGTCTTCCTCCTATATATTTTCTTATATTTATACAAAATCATAAAAGTGATTCTGTTTCCAAACAATGCTTTTTTCTTCCATTTCCATAAATAATGCCTTTTCCCCAAAATATAGTTTACCTTTCTTTCAGCCTGTTCAGATATCTCCACAAGGTAGTTCTGCTGATGCCGAGAGAGCGGGCGGCTGCCGATTGATTTCCGCCGCAATCATTGATCGTATCTTGCACAATATGCAGGATTCTTTGTTCCAGAGTGCCGGTTTCTTCTGTGAAAGTCGTATGAGTGTGCGCGTTTTCATACATGGAACGGTTTGTGGATAATATTTCTGCCACTACAGACTCTCGAATATAGGAAGAATCGGTTAATGTGGCTAGCTCACTCAGTACTTGTTTAAATTGAGTGTAATTGTTTGGCCAGGTATAATCTTGCAGAAGATTGATGGCGTGGGGTTCGAATCCAATAATCTGTTTTCCCATTTCATTGTTCAGGTTGGCCAGGTATAAGCTGGCCAAGGAAGAAATCTCGTCGGTCCGACTGCGCAATGTGGGGAGCTTCAGGGTAAAGCATCCCAGCTTTTTATTTATTTTACATACAGATTTTGTAAGAGCTCTGGTATCAGTGTGGTCACAGGAAAACAAAATACGAATGCGTTGAGCCAGATTCGTCTCAGTGATTACCGAAATCAGTTTATCGATATGAGATGGCGACAGGGATTCCAGGTGCTGGAAATATAGGGTGCAGCCAATCATGTATAAAGGGGATGCATTGTGCTCAAATAAAAAATTCCAGCTTTTGTCGATCATGGAGGTACAGTCTGCGACGATAAAGGGATTTTCCTTCAGAGGGCTTTGCAGATACAATGCCTTGGCAATCTGTTCTTTGCCCGTGCCTGGTTCTCCGAGGATCATGACGGGCTGTTTTGTTGATGCAATCATTTCCAGTTTGGGGCCTAATTCGCCCATGGCGCCGCTGATGCCAAAAAAACTGTTTGAGAATAAATGTTGGCATTCCGCTTTTCCATATGTGCGAAGCCCTGTTTTTTTGGAGCGCAGAGAAATGGGGAAGGGACGGATTTTAAATAAAAAGTATTCTCCGAAGCGGTGACTGAGTCTCTGAGCGGAAACCTGATACAGCTCTGAATTCTGATCGTGATATGCATTCATGGTACTGTGGGAAGGAATATCGG
>JAJQDO010000185.1:0-3468 GCA_021202175.1 Clostridiales bacterium
TGGAAGTTTCAAAATAGGAGGGGCTTAAAATCGGTATTTTCCGACAGCCCCTTTTCTTTTTTATATTTATCATACAGCTACAGCATTCCAAAACTTCGCCGTATCTTCCTCATCCAAAAAAGTAATTCTAATCTTATACGAATCCCAAGCAATATGAAATCCCTGGCGATTACTCTTCTACCTTTTTCACCTCTACATTTGCAAGATGCTCAAAATACTGTACGATTCCGCCATGATCCTCGTCCTTATGTCCCTGTACGATCAGCGTCTGCATAATCTCGTAAAGCTGTGCGGACAGCGGAACCGGCACGTTAAGAGTATGTGCCGTGTTTACGACATTCCTCAGGTCATTATCATTGGTATAAATCTTTCCGCCTGCTTTAAAATCACGGTTTACGATACGTGGAAGCTTCGAATCAAGCACTGCGCTGGCAGCCAGTCCGCCTTTGATCGCCTCGTACACTTTCATCGGATCGGCTCCCGCCTTTGTCGTCAGGACAAAAGCCTCTGAAATCGTCGCGATGGTATTATTTACGATAATCTGATTCGCCAGTTTCGTCACGGCACCACTTCCACTGTCACCGACCAGTACAGCGGAGGAACCCATGATATCGAAATATGGCTTCAAAGCATCAAAATCCTCTTGCGCGCCGCCTACCATAAATGCAAGCGAGCCATCAATAGCGCCTTCTTCTCCACCGGATACCGGAGCGTCCACAAACTTAATACCAAACTTCGCCAATCTGTCGTGACAATCTTTTGCTTCCACCGGCGTAATCGAACTCATATCACAGATGATATTCCCCTCGGACAGCGTAGAAGCCAGACCATAGCCGCCAAAAATAATATTTTTGGAGATCTCTCCATAAGGAATAATCATAAAAATAACATCGCACTGTGCGCCGAGCACCGCATAAGTACCGGAAGTCGCTCCCAGTTCTTTCATTTCTTCCACAGCTTCTTCATTCAAATCACAGACCATCAGGTCAACGCCTGCTTTCAACAGGTTCTTTGCCATGGGCTTACCCATATTTCCAAGACCAACAAAACCAACTTTGCTCATAATCGTCCTCCTCTTCGCATGACTTTGTGCTCATTTACATTTGGAAATCTATGTTTTACAATCCATCGAAAACATGAATCAAATGTCACTTTGTATAAGCAGAACTCCTGTCACTTCTTCCATCCTGTCGGGAGCGCTCTGCTTTCGCAACGCGCATGACTTATTGCATCTGCAACATAATTACGCATTTATTATAAAATACACCCTAATATCAGTCAAGTCTTTGTTTGACTTTTGAAAACATTACTATTCCTTACTAGCTACTATTCACGGGGGTAGTGGATAGTAACCCTTACTATATTAATGCAAGCAAAAAAGAACCGCCGCAGCTCCATGCGATCACGCGCGATACGGCAGTTCTTTTTAAGTATATCATTTTGGTAAATCCTAAGCGAATAGACAAGCAATGTTTTTATTTTATATTCAGAATCCGAATAGAATTCAACAGACAGATTACAGAGACCCCTGTGTCGGCAAAAACAGCCACCCACATGTTCGCAAATCCAAACAGGCCCATGATCATGACAACAATCTTGATTGCCAAGGCGAAGACTACGTTCTGCCAGGAAATATTGTTGGTCATTCTCGCGATGCTCAATGCCTGTGGTATGGCGTTCATCTCGGAATTCATGAAGACTACGTCCGCCGCCTCGATGGCCGCGTCCGCGCCGCTTCCCATAGCAGCTCCGACATCAGCACCGGCCAGAACAGGCGCATCGTTGATACCGTCTCCGACAAACATCACGGCTCCATGGGATTCTCTCACCTTGCCCAATTCGGAAAGCTTATCTTCCGGCAGCAGTTTCGCATGTACTTCGTCGATGCCGGTATCGGCTGCCACCTTCTCCGCGCTATCCTGGGCGTCACCAGTAAGCATCACGGTCTTAATACCCAACCGCTTTACAGCGGCGATTGCCGAAGGCGCATCTTCCTTGATGGTATCGGAGATGACGATATTTCCTACAAAGATTCCGTTCAGTGCTACCAATACTTCTGTCCCGAAGTCTTCTTTATGATAAGCACTAAGGTCAATGTTATTGGCGTCCATCAGCTTGCGGTTACCGCAAAGAACCACTCCCTTGCTGATCTCCGCACGGATACCATGTCCGGCAACTTCTTCCACCTTCGACGGTCGTTCAATGTCCAGACCAGCTTCGTTTGCCGCACTGACGATACTGTTCCCAATCGGGTGAGTGGAAGAAAGTTCACAGCTGGCACTGATAGCCAGAAGCTCATCCGCGTTCATGCCGCCTTCCACCGGATTCGCGTGCTGTACGACAAAATTACCTTTTGTAATCGTACCAGTCTTATCCATAACGACTGCCTTTACATTTTTCAATGCTTCAATTGCCACACCGCCCTTGAAAAGGATACCCTTCTTAGAACCGGCGCCGATACCGGAGAAGAAAGCCAGCGGCACGGACAGAACCAGGGCACATGGACAGCTGATTACCAGGAAGGTCAGCGCAGTATATATAGAAGCAGTACCACTAACACCGTTAATTCTCGTTACGGTTCCCGCAAAATCAGCATTTACAAAATAATGCCAATCCATGGATGCCGGTAAGATAAATGGAAGTACCAAGGCCACAAAGAGAGCAAAGAATACAACGAATGGTGTATATACCCGGGCAAATCTTGTAATAAATTTGTCAATATTCGGCTTGCTCGCCGCCGCATTTTCCACGGAGTCGAGAATTCTGGTCACCATGGATTCTTCCAGAACTTTCTCTACACGAATCTTCAGCTGACCGGATGTATTCACGCAACCGGAAGCAACACTATCTCCCACTCTTGCCATCACCGGCACCGGCTCACCGGTTACCGGTGAAGTATCGATACGGCTTTCGCCGTCAATAATCAAACCATCCAGAGGGATGCGATCACCAGGACGTACCAAGAGAATATCGCCGACATTGGCTTCCTCCGCATCAATGACACGAACATCCTCACCTACAACCAGATTCACAACCTCCGGTCTTAAGTCAACCGCATCCATAATCTGGGAACGGCTCTGTTCTGTCGCTCGATCCTCAAAATATTCACCAATACGGTAGAAAAGCATCACGCCGACCGCTTCCGGGAATTCCTGAATCAGGAAAGCGCCGATGGTGGCGATGCTCATCAGGAAGTTCTCATCAAACACCTGCCCCTTGGCCATATTCTTTCCAGCGGTCATCAAAACCTTTCCGCCGAGAATCACGTAAGCGATCAAGAACAACGGCAGCAGCGTCATCTCTCCAACACCCATATGTTCCATCACTTCGCCGACAACGAAGATCACTGCGCCAACGATGATGGTAAACAATGGATTCTTCCAGATAGGCTCTTTTTACTCTTTTTGCGCTGTGACCGCTTTCGTATCATTCGGCACAACGTGAATAACAAAGTCAATTGCTAAGATA
>JAJQDO010000185.1:3478-7426 GCA_021202175.1 Clostridiales bacterium
CGGTAATACCATCCTCAATGGCGTCAATAGCAGCCTGAATCGTCGGAATCATCTGGTCAGGATTCTTCGCCGATAATTTCATCTGCTTTGTCGCGTAAGTAATCGTAACGTCATCCACGCCATCCATCGTTTTCAGCTTCGCCTCAACCTTTGCCGCGCAGTTCGCGCAGTCCAGGCCTTCCAGAATATAAATTTTCGTATTCGAGATGGTCGTAATCTTCTTTCTCTGTCTAGGCACAATGGTAATGCCATCCTCGATGGAGTCCACAACGGCCTGCATTTTGGGCAGAAGTTCTTCCTGATTGGCAGCGGATACACGCAGCTGCTTTGTCGCATAAGATACCGTGGCAAATCCCACCTCCGGCATCTGGCGAATCTTCGTCTCAATCTTCGCCGCACAGTTCGCGCAGTCGATTCCTTCTAATATATATACCTTCTTTTCCAGATCCTCATCGGGCATATGACAGGTACAATTTGCCAGACTCTCACCACAAACATCGCAGTACTCGATATGAGAACAGCACAATTCACAATCACAATCATCCGGATGGCCCTCCACATGGTGATGTTCTTCCACAAAATGAGTGTGCGATCTCGTGGCGTGCGGACCTTCCTCATGGTCGTGTCCGCATCCGCAGCCGTCGCCATGGTCGTGATCATGATGATCGTGGCTATGACCTTCGTGGTCATGATGATGGTCATGACTATGACCTTCGTGATTGTGGTCATGGTCTTCACCGCAACCACATGAGTCTCCGTGGTCGTGATGATGTTCGTGACCTTCGTGATCGTGACCCTCGTGGTCGTGGTCTTCGCCACAGCCACATGAGTCTCCGTGATCATGATGATGTTCGTGACCTTCGTGGTCATGGTCATCGTGGTCGTGGTCTTCGCCACAGCCACATGAATCGCCATGATGATGCTCATGTCCCTCATGGTTGTGATCCTCATCACAGCCGCAAGAGTCACCATGGTTATGGTCATGACCATCCTGATTTTGTCTGTTGCTTCTGCGTTTTCTCTCTACGACTTCCACTTCCGGTTCAAGCGCCTTGATCGTCTCCTTAATCTTAGGCAAAACTTCCTCCGGATTCTCCGCGGAAAAGCGAAGCTGTCCTGTCGCGTAGGTAACAGAAACATCCTGTAATTCAGGCATCTTGCTCAGTTTTCTTTCTATCTTGGCCGCGCAATTCGCACAGTCAAGCCCCTCCAGAATATAAACTTTTCTCTGCATTTTTCTGATTCCCTTCTTAAATAAGTTTAAAAATGTTGCATTTTGCATCTCATGATATTGTCGATATCATCAAAGTGTTTCGCAATCCGTATGTACAAAAATTATAATAAACAAATGGTTATCGTCTACTATAAATGCCGGCTCAAATTTATCTGCACAGACAAAAAGCTATATTTAATACAATTCCGCATGGATCATGTGTTCCATCGCTTCTTCGAGAATGTCAACAATATGCTCATCATCTAACGAATAAAATATATTTTTCCCATCTCTTCGTGACCGAATCTGATGCATGTTCCGCATCATGGCCAGCTGATGAGAAACGGCAGATTTCGTCATGTCAAGAAGTACCGCAATATCTCCCGCACACATTTCCTTTTCTTTCAATGCGTACAGAATGCGCAACCGCGTCTTATCAGCGAGAACCTTATAAAAAGTTACCACTTTCTCAATATCCGCTTCTTCCGGCATATTTTTTTGCACTTGCTCAATGCTTTCCGGAAAAATAGCCACGCTGTCACTTTTTTTCGTTGCCATAACTTGCTACCTCCTTACCGTCAAATGAATGTTATTTTGATTGAATAAGTATTCAATTGATTAAATGTTCAATTGAATACTTGCTCAACTGTTTACATTATAATCCACCATGCACTATATTGTCAAGCGTCTAATATTGCTTACTTTAGTGCAACATTTTTGAATCCGAGATGCATTTTTTTATCAGACTTTATGCGAGAATCTATAATGAAATGTTTAGAAAAGTATATGACCATTAAGTCAGCTTTCCTAAGGAACTGTTAAGAATTAACTATACATATGACGCAGATTAATTCTTTAACAATTCCTAACATACAAATGGGAACCCGAATGAGTCCCCAAGTGAATAAAATATTATTAATACTTATTTTTTTGCAAGTACTCAAGCATCATCATCGGAGAAAATACTAACGGACTTTTTAACTCTGCCTCCAGAAAATCTTTATCTCCTGTCAAAATCAAGTCAATTCCATGATATAACGCATCACTTAAAACCGAAATGTCTTTTTCGTCTCGTAAATCTCCTAGCTTCTGATCAGTACTTTTACAGAAATGAAATGACATTTTATGAAATAACTCATATGCTTTTTCTGCTTTTGTCGGCCATTTTAATTCCAGTTTCTCTTTAAATTCCTGATCAATATAATCTGAAACATATAGCTCGTGCTCCGATTCAAACAACTCTGCCAATAAATCCCCTGTCTTCCCACCGAAAATAAAAGCCGAAATCAGAACATTAGTATCCAACATTATTTTCATAACATCATACGATCCCTTCTAAATGATGCCATGTCTTCCAACATATCTTCCTCAGTATTCCACCCTTTATCATCTGCAAACATACTTTGCATTTCTCGTAATGCATTCACGCTTTTTCTCGCTTTTTCCTGCTTTCTAGTCATAGAAAGAAATTGAATATATCGCACAGCTGCTTTATAATCATCTTCTTCTAACGTATCTAGCATTTCTTCCAATGTCACTGCCATCGGCGCCATATAAATCCCTCCTTACATGTGATATCAAAACTCCTACCTTTTCTATACTATAACATAGGATATTAAGATTTTCTATAAAAATAATATAAATATTCCTTTTCGAATAATCTATGTTACAATATAGAAAGCTAGGCATCATTACGAACGACCATGCTTCATCATTTTGTCGTACATTATAATACGGAGATTACATTATAATGAATAAAAAGAATAAATTAGAATTATACGGAACTCTTGGTCCCTCATGCTGTTCCAAAGAAGTATTAAAAGAAATGTTTCAGGCCGGAATGACAGGTTTGCGCCTGAATCTGTCCCATACGAACCTGAAAGACTGTGAATCCTGGCTTCGTAATCTTTATGAAGTCTCCGAAGAAATGCGTATCGTTCCAGACCTGCTCGTTGATCTGCAGGGCCCGGAACTTCGAATCGGTGTCTTAGATAATCCCATATATCTTCAATCCGGTAGTGAAGTGCGATTTTGGCCAATCGATATGCATACTGATGACGAAAAAAAGACTCAACGAGAGGCACAACCATCGGCTATACATCAGAATGATACCGACACACCGGCTACCGATACATCCAATGTTTCCGCTCCATCCTGTGCGATTCCGGTTCCAGTGATTCCGATTCCTCCAGAGGTTTTCACTTATCTTGAAAACGGGCAGACGCTGCGGATGGACGACGGCAAAATTTTATGCAAAGTAAAAAATGTAAAAAAAGACTCTGTCAGCGCGACATCCGCGCCAACAGAATCAAGAGGATCAATAGAATCAACGGAATCGACAAAATCAAAGGGGGTCATAGCATCAATAGAATCAATAAAATTAACAAATTCAGCAGAATCAAGCGAAGCGACGGCAGAGGTTTTGACTGGCGGCATTTTAAAGTCCAGAAAAAGCCTGGCTATCGATGGCTGCTCGATTGATCTGCCGACGTTGACTCTTCAAGACCTGGAGAATCTGAAAGTATTGCGAAAATATCGTGTCACCGGCGTCATGCTTCCATTTGTCAGAAGCAGTCAGGACCTGATTACTTTAAAAAAAGTGTTGATTGATCAAAAGCTGACATACATACGAATATTTGCAAAAATTGAAAATCAAAAGGGCGTCGAACAGCTTTCCTCACTTTTGCCTCATTGCGACAAGATTGTGATCGCCCGGGGCGACCTGGGAAATGCAT
>JAJQDO010000171.1 GCA_021202175.1 Clostridiales bacterium
TACGCCGACGTAAAAGGCGCTGTTTCAGGTACCTATTTATCCTTCGCGCTGGCTATTCTGGCATTAGGCAATATTGTTGCCATTCTTATGGCCGTTGTCCTTGACCTTATTGGCAAAGCTTTTCCAAGTTTAGCTGGAAATGATAAACTGCTGATTGATTCCAGCAAAGAACTTAAAACGGAGGAACAGGAACAAATTCCTTTAACGATGGATGATATTGCCGCAGCAATTTTCTTGACAGCAGGTTTTTTCATGCCGGGTCAGTTATTTGCACAGAAAATACTCCCTTCTGTATTCGGTGTTTCCATTCCTAATTTTGCTTATATGATCATATTCGCAGCTTTAGCCAATATTTTGAATCTGATTCCAGAAAATCTCCGCCAGGCAATGGCAAAATGTCAGCAATTTTGCGGTACGAAACTGGTTTGGATCCAAATGGCCGGAATGGGAATCGCAGCCATTGATTTCAGTACAATGCTGAGCGTGCTTTCTGTATCCAATTTGATTATTGTGATAATGATTGTAGCAGGCGCAGTTCTGGGAGCAGCGATTTTCGGCAGATTGGTCGGCTTCTATCCTATTGAAAGCGGTGTTACCGCTGGTTTATGTATGGCCAACATGGGCGGCGCCGGAGATCTGGCAGTCCTGGGAGCAGCCAACAGAATGAGTTTAATGGCTTATGCACAGATTGCATCCAGAATTGGCGGAGCAATTATTCTCCTTATCGGAAGCGTTGCCTTCTCTTTCCTGTAAAAACAGCAGAAACACTCTTGTTACACTTTCAATTCTATATCAATTAAGCATGAAATAATTGGACTTGACTTAATAATAACCGTATTTGCCTATTTTTGATATGTTTATTTTGAGACGTCAGTTTTTGACATCTTTGTAACCCCATGATCATCCCAATCACTCTTATATAGTTTCATTTCGTATAGATGTGGGCCCGACTTCCTCGGTCATGGCCCTCATCTTATTAAAAAAGAAATATTCTGGGTACGTTTTTTCTTAACCTATTTTCTTTCGTACGAGTGTTTATTTATGAGAAAAAGTCTATGCGAAGGAGGGATTCTATGCGCATAACCACTTCAAAATCAAAAAATGCAGAGTCTTTTTATATCACCAAATCTTACCTGAATGATCAAGGGAAAAGTACATCCAAGATTATCCGAAAACTGGGGACATTATCTGAATTATCCGCAAGTCTTGGCACTGATAGAGAAGGTGTCATGGTCTGGGCCAAAGAACAGGCGAAAATGGAAACCAATCGATATAAACAGGAAAACGAGAAAAAAAGGTTCTTATCTCATTTCGAGCCGACAGACAGTTGGATTATAATGGACGAAAAATATATGAAGGAGGATATTTATTCCTTCAATCTATTTATTATAAATTGAAATTAGATCAGACTTGTAAAAAAATCAGAAGACGTCGCAAATATAATTACAATCTTAACGCGATGTTATCTGATTTGATATATACACGAATTCTTGAACCTCATAGCAGCCGTTCTTTTTATGCGATAGCCAGGAAATTTCTGGAACCGCCGACCTATGACCAACAGGACATATACCTGACTTTCAAATTACTTGCCGAAGAAAGTAATTTCATTCAGCAGGAAGTTTATAAAAACAGACATATTATTAATGAAAAGAACAACCGATTCGTGTATTATATGTGTAACGAGTACTTTTTTCAAAAAAATCAAAATCTCCTGGTTTTAAAAAAGGGAGGAGAATGTGAAAATGAATCTGACGTTGTTTATCAAATGAGACTTTTCATGGATGAGGAAGGTGTTCCATTAACATTTTCTCTTTCACAAAAAGGCAGGGAGATGGAAACACCTGATAATCCTCTGGAAGAAAAGATTTTCCTGGAATATGGATGTGACAGGATTCTCTGTCTTGACGACATGGATATTAAGTCTGTGGAAAATGTTGTCGGCGATACAATGCCTGCTGTAACTTTAGATGATAGAAAATCGGATTATGCGTCCAACGCAACATCATGTGATAACAATGCTAATTATTCTTTTAATCTAACATCAAGTGATAAAAAAACAAATTGTGCGTTCAATGTAACATCAAATGATAAAAATTCTGATTATGCGTTAGACACAGCATCTTTTGATATAAATTTTCATGACGCAACAGAAAATAACCTGATCAAGAAAAAAACAGACAAGGTGGATATTTTTTTCAGACAATGGGGAAAGAATATATTTCTAGTCAAACTCAGGCTGGGAGCGAAGATTGTATCAGGGCACATTTCCTGATTGGCTATCTGTCCTTGCTGGTCTGCCACCTTTTAGAAAAACAATTGGGGCTGGAGTATAGCTGGGATGAAATATCAGATGCCTTGCACGGAATGAACTTTGCCAGCATTGAGGAACAGGGATACACGCCACTGTATGTGAGAGAAAAAGTTACAGACGCTCTTCATGAAGCTTGCGGTTTTCGTACAGACTACCAGTTTATCAATAAAAATAAAATGCGTGAGATACAGAAGAACAGCAAGGGCAGAAAGTAGGATTCTGAAAGGATGATTAAATATGGATAGTTTTCTGATAGCCATCAATGTAGTTACACCATTGTTTATATATATGCTGATTGGGATTTTCATTCGACAACGCGGAATCCTCTCTGCTGATCATTTTCGTTCTTTGAATAATATGTTGTTTCAGGTCATTTTGCCGATTACATTATTTATCGATATTTATGAGGCGGATGTCAGTTCTTCAATTCGTCCTATGATTTTTACCGGGGTATTGGCTGGAGTTATCTTTTTTTATCTTATGACATGGATTACTATCTCACATTTGGTAAAAAAACAGGAAGATAAAGTCACTATAATTCAGGCAATTTATCGAAGCAATTATGTCTTATTCGGAACGTCCATCGGACTACACCTTTGTGGCAGCGATGGAATGGCGCTGATCTCCTCTTTGGCTGCACTGGTTGTTCCACTATATAATATCCTGTCAGTTATTTTGTTTGAGCTAAACCGAGACGGCAATATTAAGCCAATAGAAATCATAAAAAACATATTTAAAAATCCTCTTGTTGACGCTGGGCTTTTCGGTATTATTTTCAGCCTGTTTCATATTACAATTCCGGCAATTCTATTGAATAGCCTGGAAAGCCTGGGTAATACGGCTTCCCCACTTGCGCTGGTTGCCTTAGGAGGAATGCTGCATATAAAAAGTTTGCTGAACCACAAAAAATATTTGCTAATCACGATGACCGGAAGGCTGATCATCATTCCATTTTTGGCAATCCTGGCAGCTGTCACATTGGGGCTCAGAGGCGATGCGCTCGTTGCCATAATGGCCGTATTTGCCGTGCCTACTGCTGTAGCCTCTGTACCGATGTCTCAGTCCATGGGAGGAAATGGGGCTCTTGCCGGTGAGCTTGTCGCTTCGACTTCTGCCGGATGTATTATAACTATCTTCTTATTTACTTATGCTTTACTAAAACTCGGGTTCATATGATTTTGGAATCAAAAAATCTTTTTTCATTGCCGAGAAAAATTTTTTCAGCTAATATGCGAGTACGCATCCATGGAAGAATATTTTTCATCACATGGGAACGAAATACTCTTAAAATAAAATTATGATAAACATCATATATTTTTTGACGATAAAACAGCCGTTGCAATAAATTTGCAACGGCTTCCCATGTTAAGATAAAAATTACGTAAACATAACCAAATTTTTATGCTTGCTCGCAGTAATCACCAATCGTTTCCATGATTTCTTCTTGTTTTAAATCTTCCTCAAAACTAAATTCCTTTATTTCATGAACCACGTCCATAATCGTACCATCTCTGGCTTCAATAATTCCCACAATACGATCGCCAACCTGTACTTTCTCCGGCTCACCAACAATGGAGTAGGCGATATCCCGTAATTCCTCTATGGTCTTTAAAGGTACACAGTCTGCCTCTTTCAGGGCTTCCAGCAGATCTGGTCTTGCAGGATTGACCGCAACACCATAATCTGTAACAACAACATCGATACTCTCGCCCGGTGTTGTCACTGTGGTAACTTCTGTACAGACTGCCGGAATCCTTCCCTGCAGTAATGGGCAGATGACGATGGTACATTTTGCCCCTTGGGCTGCATCCGGGTGTCCGCCTTGCGCGCCGGTAATTCTCCCGTCTGATCCAACTACGACATTGCAATTAAAATGAACATCTACCTCAAGGGTTGCCAGCACAACATAATCCAGTTTATTGACGAAACTTCCTTTGTTAAACGGATTTGCATAAGCACCGGCACTGATTCGATGATGATTCGGTCTCTTGACAGAATTTACCGCAAACAGGTCAAAATCCTGTGTGTCAAGAAGCTTACCGACCTGGCCTCGATCCAGCATGTCAACCATGCCTTTGGACATTCCTCCTACGGCAAATCCCATCTTGATTCCTCGTTCTTCCATAATCTTCGCGAGAGAGGCAGCCGAGGCAATGGATGCTCCTCCCACTCCGGTCTGATAAGAGAAGCCTTCTTTAAAATAAGGAGTATTGATCACAACCTGTGTGCAATAATCTGCCATCAGAAGCTTGCGCACATCGGTAGTCGGCTTAGCGGCGCCGGTCGCTATTTTCTCAGGGATTCCAATATTGTCCACAACACAAACATAATCTACCTTTGTCATGGAAACATCTGCCGGATAATTTGGAAAAGGCACCAGGCAATCCGTTACTGCTACTACTTTATTGGCATGATTGCCGTCGACAAAGGAATAACTTAAAACACCACAGTCGCTCTTGCCTCCGATTCCCTTGCAATTGCCGTAATCGTCACAGGTAGGCGCTCCGATAAAGGAAATGTCAATGGTCGTATCTCCTGTCTGGATGGCACGCACTCGTCCGCCATGCGAACGCATAATGGCCAATCCTTTTAATTTTCCAGTCGATATGGCTTCTCCAATCTTTCCCCGCACACCGGAAGATTCAATACCGGTAATCGTTCCGTCTTCTATGTACGGCAACAGGGCATCATGTGCTTTGCCAAGAGAGCTGGCACAGATGGTTACGTCCTTAAATCCCATGTCATGAACTTCCTTCATAACCATATTAACCACCAGATCTCCTTCACGGAAATGATGATGGAATCCCAGAGTCATACCATCATGCGCACCACATTTTTCCAATGCTTCTCTGATGCTTCCTACCATTTTGCTCATATTATGATCAAGAACTGGTTTTACAATCGGTCCTCTTTTGTGGAATTCAACGCCTTCTAGGTAATTGTTTCCCTGAAACACTTCCTTACCGGTTTTTTCCAAAATCTCATCAGGAATATTTCGTCCTACTGCATTTATCATATCACAGATCCCCCTTATAAACACCGGAAGCCTTTGCCAGACTAATCGTCCTTTTTGCTCCGTCATAAAAAGCGATGTCAATCATCTTTCCATCCACGGTAAATACACCGATTCCCTGTGCTTTCTTCGTATCTATTTCCTTTACTACCTTTTCAGCAAAAATAATGTCTTTCTGCGACGGAGTATAAATATCATGAACAATGGATATCTGTCTTGGGTTGATAATGGATTTGCCATCAAATCCCATTCTGTGGATTGTCTCCACTTCTTTTCGAAAGCCTTCCATGTCATCTAAATTCGTAAATACTGTATCAAAACATTGTACACCAGCTGCACGGGCCGCGATAATCATTTGCTGTCTTGCGCCCATAAGTTCAACGCCGGTTCCTGAAATACTGGTCTGCAGGTCCTTCGTATAATCTCCTCCTGATAAAGCGATTCCAAACAATCGTTCAGAGGAGCGACAGATTTCCATAGCGTTAATGACGCCTAAAGCGGATTCCAGGGCAGTCATTATCAAAACGCTTCCTTTCGGACGATCGAATTCTTTTTCTGCCATCCGAATCGCAGATTCTACCATTTGAACATCCGCAGCCTGTTCTGTTTTCGGAATACGGATAGCATCGGCTCCGCCAGCCACCGCACAGCGGATATCTTCTTTCCAATATGCTGTATCGAGTCCATTGATACGAACAACGCGCTCTACGCCACGGTAATCGATTTCCTGAAGAGCATGGTACAAAGAATACCTGGCAGCGTCTTTTTCCTTTTCTGCTACGGCATCTTCCAAATCCAGCAGGATGGAATCCGGTTTATAAATATAAGGATCCTTAATCAGACCTGGTTTTTGGCAATTCAGGAACATCATGGTTCTTCTCAATCTTTTTTTATTCGGATTCATTGAATAGCACCTCCCCATGGCAGTCCGTCGCTGATCTCAGCGGAACGGTATACAGCACACTCGATTCTTGCTTTCAAAGTACAATCCAGCGCCCCTTTATCGATAACACGAATATGAACATCCTTAACACCCAGACGTTCCAATGTCTGGAAGGTTACTCTTCGAATCTGGTTACCAAACTGATGAATAACAACGCTGTCTAATTCAAAATCAATACCTTCTCCGGCCTCAGCTGGTTCTACCATGATCATGGCATCACTCGATTCCAGCGTACCTGCCACCGCATTTTTTTGTATGATCATTTTGCTCCTCCGTTCTACCCTCTTATACGGGCAATCGTTTCAATCAGATAATTTGTAAATTCTTCCGCAGTATGCATACCTTCCTGGAATCCGACTTCCATGGCTGTTTCCCCTGTTGTGCAGATATCCAGCGCTTCCTCAAGAATCGCATTGCGATCTCCATATCCCATATGTACAAGCATCTGTCCCATAGCTTGGATCAGGCTGCATGGGTTTGCGCAATGTCCTTTTCCAATGGAAATCAAATATGGACCGGTTCCATGAATCGCTTCAAATAACGCATAACGGTCTCCAATATTAGAAGAAGAAGCGGTTCCCAGTCCGCCCTGGTGTTCCGCAGCCACATCCGTCACAATATCACCATAAAGGTTTGGCAATACGACTACTTCAATGCCCTTATTAAAATCAGGATCCATCATCTTGGCACACATGGCATCTACAAGTCTTTCCTGAATCTCGATATCCGGATATTCTTCCCCTACCTTGCGTACTGTTTCGATAAAATTACCGTCTACCAGTTTTACAATATTGGCTTTCGTGACAATGGTCACATTTTTTTTGCCGTTCTTTCTGGCATGGTTGAAGGCTGCCCGCGCGATTCGTTCCGTCTCCTTGTTCGTCTGCACCTTGAAATCTACGGCAAGATCCTCATCTACCTGAATGCCCTTATTACCCCAGATGTATTCCCCCTCGATGTTCTCACGGAAAAATGTCCAGTGGATATTTTTATCTGTGATGTCAATCGGCCGTACTGCAGCATATAAATCCAGGCTGCGGCGCAGCATGGAATTCGCTGAAACGAGGTGCGGAAGTCCATCGCCCG
>JAJQDO010000275.1:0-2987 GCA_021202175.1 Clostridiales bacterium
TCGCAGGATTCGTCGCAGTCGTCTTCATGCTCATTGGATTCATGATCATTATCGTCGGAATCGTTGCCACCGTCACCCGCATCGTCGCCAGAATCATCCTCATCCTCGTTGGAGTTATCGTCGCCATCCTCGTCCTGATCAGGATCATTATCGCCACCATCCTGACGATCGGAACTATTGTCATCCTGATGATCGGAATTGCTGTCACTGTCGTTATCTGGGTTATTGTCTTCTTTATTATCTAATATTTCCCCTGTCTCATCAGATTCCTGATTGTTTTCACTCTCGTTGCTTGGGCTTCCATCCGAGGAGTCGTTATCCGATGTCTCGTTGGAAGGAGATACCGTGCTCGAACTGTTATCTGTTTTATTCGAGGAGTCGTTATCAGATGTTTTGGATGCTGATGTATTATTTGATGTATTGCTGCTTGTTTTATTGGACGATTTATTACCTGACGATGTATTGCTGGAAGACTTCGATGACGATGACTTGTTGCTTGCGTTGTTGCTATCCGTCGAGGAACTCTGATTCGAGTTATCGTCGGAAGAATCCTCTGTGCTTTCGCTGGTTGTGCCGTCATCATCAGAGGCATTTTCTGTCGAACTGTCATCAGCAGAATCGCTATCGTCCTGATTGTCTTCTGAAGGATTATCATAATCTTCCATGGCAGAACTATCTTCGGCTTCGGTTATCATTCCATCCGCAAGAGCCTCTGTCGACGCATCTTCCAAAAGAGCATCCTTCGTCTTGTCACTATCCGTCGTGTTTTCAGCATCGCTGTCCTGGGCGGATTTCCCTTCCGCATCATTCATCGATACTTCTACGGAAGGAGAGAGACTGCTTAATATGGCGCCAATACCGGGGCTTTGCGACACAGCAATGGAAACACTGCCGGTAACGACAACAGCAACAATGGCTGCTTTCGTAATCAAAGCCTTTGATACGGTGTGAACGGCAGTTTTTACCGCGGCGTTCCCTGCAGTGGATGTGGCTTCGCTTCCCTTTGGTTTTCCTTTAGATTTCTGGAGGCCGCTCTGCGTTGCAGCAGCTGCAGCAGAAGAAGCAGTTGCCGGGTTCGTGACGCATCCTTCGGGCAGGCGGCCGAGGATGCTCGCAAAAATCGTATCGCTGACAGCCTTCGGTATGATTACGGCACATTCGCTGTCGGAGCAATGGAACAGCCAGATAAAAAATGTGAGCGGTGCGAAGAGCGTCGTGCCAAGCCGTTTCTCTATCTCAATCAGCTTCGGCTTCATCTTTTTCATGGCATAGTGGAGCGTGCTTTTCACAGTATTCGTGGTCGTGCCCAATTCCTCGGCAATCTCTTTTTGCATAAGCTGATCCATCCAGAGCATGATGCAGCTTCTCTGGAAAGGAGTGAGAGTGTCTAAAACTTCGAATATCAACTTGTTGGAAGAGTCGGCGTCGAGTTTGACTTCGGGATTAATCTCTTTATCATATGCGGAAGCGGGCAGTACATCCATCCCCTGCAGATCTTCCTCCGACGCCACAGGATGGAGATCTTCGTTCTCGCGAATCCGATTCATTTTTTTGCCATAGCGAATCGATTCATTTCTGCATATAGTACGACCCCATGCTAAAAACAGTTCCGGATGTTCCAAAGAAGACAGGTTTGTGAACACGCGAACGGAAACGGTTTCCAGAATGTCCTCCTGATTTACCTGTGAAGAATCATATTTGCGTATTTCGCTTATAAAATAAGGGGCAGAAGCCTCGTAAATCAATCGAAAAGCCTCTTCATCCCCGTTGAGCGCGTCATGAATGGAGTTTGTAAAATCGATCGTTGATTTCATGACATCTTACCTCTCTTTCATGAAAAATTCCAGCCGTCTATGTCAGTAAGGGGCGGAGATATAATATACAGATGCAGCTGTCGCATGACACAGCGCAAAGCCAAAGCACTGGGTCTACTGTCGCGAGCATGTGACAATATCATGTAAAAAATGAGAATATTAGTCTTAGTTTAAGATACATTCGCTGTTTTTTCAATAGGTAATTCTTAAAAAACACTGAAAACTACATTTTTCGCAAAAATTTCGACATTCTTTGTAACTTTTCTCTTTCTTTATGTTTCTTTATAAATAATAGGGAAAATGCGTCTGTTTTTCTTAAAAGGGAGATGTGACGATTTTTCGCAAAGAAGTATAACATTGACGGTGAACATACAGAGCATAAAGATAAGATAAGGAGGAGAAACTTATGATTATAGCGACATGTGATGATAATAAGGACTGGAGCGGGTATACGACAGGCATGGTAGAAGATTATGTAGACAGGCAGAAGTGGGACGCACAGATACTGACATTCGGGAACGGCAGGGAGTTGATGTCCTACGAGGGAAGCCACATTGATGTACTCTTTTTAAGTATCGAACTTAACGAGGGGGAGAACGGGATTTCTCTGGCGAAGGATATTAACAGCAGGTACCCGGATTGCCAGATTATTTTTCTGACATCTCATCTGTCCTATGCAGTGGATATTTTCCAGGTAAGACATATTTACTTTGCTTTAAAGTGTCAGTTAAAAGACCGTCTCCCGGATATTTTTGACCGCATAATGTATGAACAGAAGCACAGAGAGCGGAAACTGGTGTTTAATGTGTCGAAAGGCCGTCAGGTTCAGGTGGGCGTTCCAGAGATATTTTATATGGAAAGAGAACTTCGACATACAGTGATTCACGTAAAGTGGGGTGAGTTTCAGGTGAAGGAGAGGATGGGAGAGTTGATGGATTATCTCCCGGCTCTTTATTTTTCCAGATGTCATAACAGCTATATCGTGTATCTTCCAGCGGTGCGGATGAAGAAGAAGACATCCTATATTATGGATGATGGACAGGAAGTGATCATCAGCAGAAGCTATCGCGAAAAGACGGATGAGGACTGGAAGCATTGGGTGGAGACGCAGATGATATACAGACGGCAGCTCGGATGCCTACGTTTACGCAAACAGCTGCGCGGACTATGAAA
>JAJQDO010000275.1:2997-7259 GCA_021202175.1 Clostridiales bacterium
ACCCCCTGTAAGGTGTTTAAGGCGACTCTGCTTTTTGTTTTGCCTGTATTTTTTGCGGATTTACAAGAATAACCAGAACATTTAAAAAAACAGCCATTGTTTTTGACGATATATCATAATTTTCCGAATAATGAAATATAAAATTTCAAAATGGAATGAAAGTATTTAAATCAAGAATTTAACGAGCTTAAAAGCGAAAAAATGTACTTAAAAAATGCGATTTATGAAATAAAAACATCAAATAATGAAAGATTATTCAAAACATTGAATTTTAGTATGAAATACTAGATGAAATGTCAATAGTATTTTTCCGTAATTTCCGTTAGAATCAGATCGTAATCAAAAAAGCAAAGCGCTAAGGCGCCGATGATAATCATGAAGGAGGAATAATCATGAAAATAGGATTTGTAGGATTAGGAATTATGGGAAGACCAATGGCAAAGAACCTGGTTCGCGCTGGATACGAATTGGTAGTAAATGATTTTAATAAGGATGCAGTTGCTGATCTCGTATCCATGGGCGCACAGGCAGCCTCCAGCAATAAGGAAGTTGCTTCCCAGTGTGAAGTTGTCATCACGATGCTCCCGAATTCCCCGCATGTAAGAACGGTTGCCCTTGGAGAAGACGGCCTGGCAGAGGGATTCAAGGAAGGTTCCATCTTGATTGATATGAGTTCCATCGACCCGGTGGAGAGCAAGAAGATCGCGGCAGAGCTTGAAGCAAAAGGCATCGACATGCTGGATGCTCCTGTCAGCGGTGGGGAACCGAAAGCAATCGACGGCACGATTTCTGTGATGGTCGGCGGCAAGAAGGAAACCTTTGACAAATATTGTAAGATTCTTGAGCCGATGGCTGGTTCCGTTGTCTATGTTGGCGAGATTGGTTCCGGAAATGTAGCAAAATTAGCGAACCAGATCATCGTGGCAGTAAACATCGCGGCAGTATCCGAAGCACTGACATTCGCGAAGAAGGCAGGTGCCGATCCACAGCTGGTTTATGAAGCGATTCGTGGCGGCCTGGCAGGTTCCACCGTTCTTGACGCAAAAGCACCGATGATGATGGAAGGTAACTACAAACCGGGATTCCGTATTGAACTGCACATCAAGGATCTCACCAATGCATTGAATGCAGGTCATTCCATCGCTTCTCCGCTACCGCTTACCGGACAGCTGATGGAAATCATGCAGGGTCTGAAGGCGGACGGATGCGAGAAGGAAGATCACAGTGCCATCGTGAAATATTATGAAAAGATTTCCGGCACATCCATCGTGAAATAGTTCCGGCATATCTATTACGAGACAACTCCGGCATAACTGCCGTGAAATAAGGTAACAAAGATAAACTACATCAGAACTGCATCTCAGGAAAGATGCAGAGTAACTAACGGTCACTCTTTATATAGTTTCATTTCTTTTGATGTGGGCATGACAATTGCTCGCATGCCCACATCACATAAAAGGTTGTGACATCTGTGTAAATCATAGGCTATAGAAAGGAGGATTTTATGCGTGTATCTACATCAAAATCAAAAAATGCGGAATCTTTTTACATTACGAAATCCTATTACAGCGATCAGGGAAAAAGCACATCCAAAATCGTTCGCCGATTGGGTACCTTATCGGAGCTGTCAGAGAAGCTGGGGACAGATAGAGACGGCGTCATGATCTGGGCCAGGGAGCAGGCGAAGCTGGAAACAGAGAAATATAAAAGTGAGAATGAAAGGAGAAAAATTCTCATCACCTTTCGTGCTGACAGGCAGCTGGATTATAACGGCCGGAAATTTTACGAAGGGGGATATCTGTTTCTGCAGTCCGTTTATTATAAGCTGAAATTGGATGAAATCTGCAGAAAAATAAAAAGACAGTGCAAATGTGATTTTGATTTGAATGCGGTTCTCTCCAGCCTTGTTTATGCCAGGATTCTGGATGCGCAGAGCGAAGAGTCCTCTTATGTGGCTGCCAGCAGATTTTTGGAGGCGCCGAACTATGATCAGGAGGAATTGTGCAGTGCGATTCGTATTTTGTCTGAGAAGTGCGACAGGATTCAGGAAGAGGTTTATAAAAACAGTGGCAGCATAATAGGAAGAAAGGAAGATATCTTATATTTTAACCGTGTGAGCTGTTCTTTTGAAAAACAGGCAAATGATGTGAAGTTTATCAATAACAGTGAAGATGATATGGAACCTGTTTTCCAGTTAGGTATGTTTCGAGATGGCGATGATATCCCGATGGCATTTTCACTTTATCCAAAGGAAAGAAGGGGACAAAGTTCTGAAAAATCTGTAGCAGAACAGATTTTCGAGAAGTTTGGCTGCGAGAGGATTATCTGCCTTGATGACGAGAATCCGTTATTTCAAAACAAAATGAACGAAGTGGAGACCTGTTTCGGAATTATGAAAAAGGATTTTTATCAGGTAAAGGAAAATGTTTCCTGGGAGGATTGTGTGAAAGTGCATTTTCTGATCTGTTTTCTGGCTGACGTCATCATCCGTTTTCTCGAAAAAGAGATGGGAAATGCCTACTCTTGTCAGGAAATCATAAAAGCACTGAAAAACATGAACTTTGCCAGCATGGAGGAACAGGGGTACATGCCCCTGTATACCAGGGAGAAGATTACCGACGCTCTTCATGATGCCTGCGGTTTTCACACGGATTATCAGTTCATCAACAAAAGCAAGATGAGAGAGATTCAGAAAAAGAGTAAGGGGCGAAAATAAAAACCTGGGAAGAAGGAACAACAGACGCAGGAAAACCATCGAAGGAATAAACAGTAAAACTTGAAAAATGAGTGCGCAATGCTCATAAGGTGACAGAAAAATCTGATATAGATAAAAAGGCAGAGAATTTGGATATATGACCGGAAAATTAAAAAATAATTTCACGGTTTTGTGCATAAATCATAAGATTGCAAATATTGAAATTCTATATTTCAAATTGCAACATCCCTGTTTAATCTGAATCTATAAGAAATATAAATATGAAATAAATGAAATGATTTAATGTGGATTATGAAATAAAAATAAAAATATATGAAAGAATTATCATTTGATAGAAAATTAACGAGAATTACTGGCTGAAATGTCAATAGTTTCTTTGTAAAGATTTTGTTAAACTAATGTCAGTAACAAGTTAACAAAGCGCGAAAGCGCAATATAAATCAAAATCATGAAGGAGGATTACGTATCATGAAAGTAGGATTTGTAGGTTTGGGAATCATGGGAAGACCAATGGCTAAGAACCTGGTTCGCGCGGGTTATGAGCTGGTGGTGAATGATTTCAACAAGGAAGCGGTTGCCGATCTCGTATCGATGGGTGCACAGGCAGCATCCAGCAACAAGGAAGTTGCTTCCCAGTGTGAAGTTCTCATCACTATGCTGCCGAATTCCCCACATGTAAGGACGGTCGCTCTCGGAGAAGATGGTCTGGTGGAAGGCTTCAAAGAAGGCTCGATTTTAATCGATATGAGCTCCATCGACCCGGTGGAGAGCAAGAAGATCGCGGCAGACCTTGCAGCAAAAGGCATCGACATGCTGGATGCTCCTGTCAGCGGTGGAGAGCCGAAGGCCATCGACGGCACGATTTCCGTAATGGTAGGGGGCAAAAAGGAAACCTTTGACAAGTACTGCGACATCCTTGAACCGATGGCTGGCTCCGTTGTCTATGTGGGCGAGATCGGTTCCGGAAATGTAGCAAAATTAGCGAATCAGATCATCGTGGCGGTAAACATTGCGGCGGTATCCGAGGCATTGACCTTTGCGAAGAAAGCCGGAGCAGACCCGCAGCTGGTTTATGAAGCAATCCGCGGCGGCCTGGCTGGTTCCACTGTTTTAGACGCGAAGGCACCGATGATGATGGACGGCAATTACAAGCCGGGATTCCGCATCGAGCTGCATATCAAGGACTTGACCAACGCATTGAATGCAGGTCATTCTATCGCGTCACCGCTACCATTGACCGGACAGCTGATGGAAATCATGCAGGGCCTGAAAGCAGACGGATGCGAGAAGGAAGATCACAGTGCCATCGTGAAATATTATGAAAAGATTTCCGGCACATCAATTGTAAAATAGTGTTCAATTTACAATGTTTTTCGTTGTAAGTAGTCCTCCGTACATTTGAAATATTTTGAAATGAAATGAATAAAGAGTGGTAGGGTCTATTTCTGATCATGATATGGAAAGTGCGAAAAGAGGCCGAACAGTGATGACAAAGTACATAATAAAGATTATATACATATATAGAAAGATTTAGAGGAATCAAAAT
>JAJQDO010000200.1 GCA_021202175.1 Clostridiales bacterium
ACGTGGTGTCAATCTGCATTTCTTTTTGAATTTACTTTTGACACCCTAATCAAAACTTTGTGAAAAATAAAAAGTTCATTTTTCATTCCTGGTGCTATAATTGGGTACGAAAAAATACACGGTTCCGAGAAGAACGATGTATCAATGGGATAGCATAGGAGGTACAAAATGATAGCACAAGTTTTGTCCGTACTCATTTTTCTGATTATGTTTTTGTTCATCATATCTGAAAAAGTAGAACGGCATATCGTTACGCTGGTAAGCGGACTGGTAACATGTATTGTTATTTTTGGTATTTGCATGAAGGATGCTGCAGCCTTTTGGCGGACATTGAATATCAGTGATATTTTTACAATAAGTTTCTGGTATTCGGCAGGAGAAGCTTCAGAATCTTCCAGTGGCATTAACTGGGCGACCATTATCTTTATTCTGGGAATGATGATTATGGTAGAAGGGATGGCGAGAGTAGGCTTTTTCCATTGGCTCTGTATGAAAATTGCGCATTTGGTCGACTATAAGCCGATTCCGATCTTCATTACTTTCATGATCATGTCGGCATTGCTGACGATGTTTATTGACAGTATTACGGTAATTTTGTTTCTGGCAGCCGTTACGGTGGAACTGGGCCGTCAGCTGAAGTTTGATCTGGTGCCGCTGATTTTGTCAGAAATATTTTGCGCTAATCTGGGTGGCTCTGCGACAATGTGCGGTGACCCGCCGAACATTATCATTGGAACATCCCTTGGATTTACATTTTTTGACTTTATCACGAATACAGGCCTTATGGCTGGAGTTTCTCTTATTTTCGTCGTCATTTATTTCTACCTGGTTTTCCACAAGGAGATCCAGCAATCGATTGTGGAAGGGGGAGCGAAACCTTCTGCAGCACATGAAAAAGTAGTAATCGAAGATAAAAAGGGATTTACCATCAGTTCCCTGATATTCCTGTGTGCCGTTGTTATGCTGATCACGCACTCCATAACAGGGCTGACGGTAGCGTTTATCGGTGTATTCATTTCATTGATTACCCTGCTGACTTCCGGAAAATATGCAGTTGATATCTTGAAAAAGGTGGATTATAAGACGCTGTTATTTTTTGTCGGATTGTTTGTCGTTGTCGGAGGTTTGGAAGAAACCGGGATTCTCGAAGTAGTGGCAGCCTTTATCGAGAAGATCAGCGGTGGTAATTTAAGGCTGATGATCGTCATTATCATCTGGGTGTCCGCCGTGGCCAGCGCATTTGTGGATAATATCCCGTTTGCGGCAACGATGATTCCGATCATCCGGACATTGGCCGAAAGCAGCGGCGTCAGTCTGCCGGTACTTGCCTGGGCGTTATCTATGGGAACGGATATCGGCGGAAGCGCCACCCCGATCGGTGCCTCTGCCAATGTTGTCGGAATATCTGTGGCTTCCAAAAATGGTCATCCGATCGGATGGGGACGTTATTGTGTCAAAGTGGCGCCGGCGACCCTTCTTGTCTGCCTGGTTTCCACATTGATGATGTTCCTGCGGTATTGTTGATCGGTGGATAGTAAATTATAAAGAGGAGGGGTTATGTTTGTCAGATCAATTAATTATTTCCATAAGCCGGGAATTTGGCAGTGGGGGACATATCATCGCGGAAGAGTTGGCGAAAAGATTTGAACTCCCTCTTTTGGACAAAAGTCTGTTAAAAACGATTGCCGAAGAAAAAGATATGGATCATAAGAAGCTGGAAAAATATGATGAGGTTCCGAGAAATCGTCTTTTGACGAGAACGGTAAAGGGACATAGCAGTTCTCCGGAAGAACACATCGCGAATATGCAGTTTGCCTATCTCAAAGAAAGAGCGGCAAAGGGGGATTCCTTTGTGGTTGTCGGTCGTTGTGCAGAAACAGTCCTGAAAGGATTTTCCTGTATGATACCGATTTTCGTCAATGCGGATCATGACAGTAAGCTGGAAAAGACCATGCGGGAAGAAGGCATGAGCCGAAGAGAGGCGGAAGTCTACATGGTGCGTAAAAATAAGATGCGGAAGAACTATCATAATTATTACAGTGAAGTAAAATGGGGTGATTCCAGGAATTATGATCTCACAGTCAATACATCAAGATTGGGAATTGACAGAACAGCAGATTTTTTGGAAACATATATCCGCATGCGCTGGCAAGGCTGATATGCTTTTGGAAAACATATACCGGCAGAGCATAACAGAAGGATTTAAGTTCGTGTGGTGAATAAATATGCTTTGAACCGGTATGTTGGGAATTTCTGTAGAAAGAGGCATAAGGCTGATGCAATGTTTTTGTATCAGCCTTTATCTTATCGGAAAAAATATTTTGTTAAAATAAAAAACGTTCTTCACCTATTTTATGCTGAAAAATAAGTCGGGGCCATCCATCGGGTTCCCATGCTATCTGTCGGAAAAGTATTATTATTCAAAAAAATCTTCTTAATACCCTATTTTCCTATTGACATAATAGGTAAAAAAGGGTATGATACAGAAAAATAAGAAGGAAGCTGTTCGCAAGCTCTTTTCTGGATACGTCTGATGTCAAAGGATGTAAAACAAGAGGCATAAGATGGTTTATAGTATAAACTTTTGCCACGAGAACAGATGATGGATTCCAGGAGAAGTAAGAACGGGCAGAGACAGGAGGATACACCATGAGTAAGAAGACATACGCAGAAAGAGAATTTAAATTTGAGACATTACAGTTACATGTAGGGCAGGAGAAGGCAGATCCGGTCACAGACGCCAGAGCTGTGCCGATTTATCAGACTTCCTCTTTTGTATTCCATAATTCGGAACATGCCGCTGATCGTTTTGGGCTTAGAGATGCCGGTAATATTTACGGAAGATTGACGAATCCTACCGTTGATATTTTCGAACAGAGGATAGCTGCTCTGGAAGGTGGCGTAGCTGCTTTGGCTGTTGCGTCTGGCGCCGCGGCAGTAACCTATGCGATTCAGAATGTCGCTCTGGCCGGTGATCATATCGTGGCGGCGAAAAATCTTTATGGCGGAACCTATAATCTGTTGGCACATACATTGCCAGACTTTGGTATTGAGACGACCTTTGTCGATCCATTGGATCCATCCGCTTTTGAGGCGGCAATCAAAGAGAATACAAAGGCACTCTACATTGAGTCTCTTGGCAATCCGAATTCGGAAGTGACTGACATCGAGGCGGTGGCGAAGATTGCTCATGCGCATCAGATTCCGTTATTGATTGATTCCACATTTGCTACGCCATACCTGCTTCGCCCGATAGAGTACGGCGCGGATATCGTCATCCATTCTGCGACGAAGTTTATTGGCGGACATGGTACCAGTATCGGCGGCGTTATCGTGGATTCTGGTAAATTTGACTGGAAAGCATCCGGTAAGTTCCCGCAGCTGACCGAACCGAACCCGAGTTATCACGGCATCAGCTTCGCGGATGCGGCCGGTCCTGCAGCTTTCGTGACCCGGATTCGCGCGATTCTTTTGAGAGACACAGGCGCAACCTTATCCCCGTTCCATGCGTTTATCTTCCTGCAGGGACTGGAGACCTTGTCTCTGCGTGTAGATCGTCATGTTGAGAATACGGTGAAGGTTATCGAATATCTGAAGCAGCAGCCGCTGGTGGAGAAGATCAATCATCCGCTGGCAACGGAAGATGAGGAACAGAAGAGATTATATGCGAAGTATTTTCCGAAGGGCGGCGGCTCCATCTTTACCTTTGAGATTAAGGGCGACGATAAGACGGCGAAAGAATTCATTGATAATCTGGAATTGTTCTCTCTGCTTGCGAATGTAGCGGATGTGAAATCTCTCGTCATCCATCCGGCATCCACGACGCATTCTGAGTTGAATGAGGAAGAACTGGAAGAGCAGGGTATCCGTCCGAACACCGTTCGTCTGTCCATCGGTACGGAGCATATTGATGATATCATCGAGGATCTGGACGAGGCGTTTAAGGTAATAGCTGCTAAATAATATTTTTAAGACATAATCATATAGAAACGAAGTTTCCGGATAAAATGCAAAAATAATGTGCGGCTGCGATAACATGCAGTCGCACATTATTTTTGTATTATTCATAAAAATGTCTGTTTCAAACGTTTGTATGATGAACCTGACATATTTACGCTTGCTTCGCGGGTATTTTTGCCGACCTTTCGGAACACGACGGCATGTGCGATATGCGTCCGTTTCGTGAGTATTATAGTATAGTCAATAGAAAAATAGCTTATACAGTATGTTATATGATTACCGTGACATTACTATGCCAGATGTATATTCCCATTGATGGTGGAGATGCGGATCTTCTGGAAGGGCTTGGTGCCCAGAGTTCCTGTCACCACCTTGATGTTGCCTGGCTTGGTTTTCACATCGAGACCGGCAATCTCAGATGTGATGTTTCCTCTTTTGCTGGCGCCGTCTATGATCATGCCGCCGGAGGGAGGAAGCGTGAGTTCGATGTCACCGCTTGTCGTGTTACATTCCACGATGGTGTTTAAAGAGGAGAAGGCAGCGCGAATCGGACTCCCCGAGGTTTCCAGACGGCCACCTCCCGCGATGGTACCGGCCATGATGGGACCGGAAACCGAATGCATATGGACAAAGCCTTCTGCCCGCTCGATATGAAGGGCGCTGACGGAACTGGACAGGTGGATGCGGGGCGCTTTGATTCCTTGCACCGTAATCGTACCTTCTGTAGTTTCAGTGGTAAAGCGTTCTAATTCCCAGTCGGTATCCGTTGTGATGCTGCCATATTGGCTGGAAAGAGACAGCTCTCCGTGCCAGCTTGTCGGCAAAAATACTTCTACGTATGTATCTCGGTTCACTTCTTCCCGGCGACCATGGCGAATGGTCGTCTTAAAACGGTTGGCACTTACTTTAGCGTAATATTCAGAGCCGGAAAGACCGGCGATGTATTCCCGGAGAAGGAAAGTGTTCCCTTCGGCTGCATATAAAAATATTGTCTCCGCATGGTATCCAATCTGTAATGTTTTCACAGAAGAGATATCAAGTTCTAATACGTGATCCGGTTCGGATTGGAGCTGCCTTTCGGCAGAAAATGTTTCAAAATTCATACTGATCCCCCATTCAAGCCATCTTTTTGTTGTCGATATCTTAAACAGTAATGAAAATATATCGTAACGGTTCACATGCAGTTGTGAGCAGTTACAAGATATCCTTCACTCTCATTCCGTTTCTATGGTTTTTATTATTATAAAATATATCATTTCATTAATCAATGCAGAAAAATCACTCAAAATAGATAAAAAGACGAAAAATACGAGGTGAAAAAAAGAAAAGTGCAAAAAAACATAGTTAGATATTGCTAACAACAATTTATTTTTCATTGCCTTTGTATTTTTTATATGGTAAACTTAACCTGTTTTCTTACAGAGAGCAAGACAGAAAAAGAGGTATCTATGGAGTATCAATTATGTAATTTGACTGTAAAAAAAGGCCAAAAAATCAATGGTTTCTTACAAATGCCTTTTACGGACGAAGCTTTGCCGACAACGATCATATATGGAAAAGAGGAAGGCGAGACGGTACTTATCACCGGTGGCATACATAACGCGGAGTATGTGGGTATCGAATGCGTCACGGGTCTTGCCAGAGATTTGCGGCCAGAAGATGTAAAAGGTATTCTGATTCTGGTCAATATTGTGAACATCAATGGATTTCGCGCCAGAACCGTCAGCGTGTCCAAAGAAGACGGTAAGAATCTGAATCGCGTGTTCCCCGGGAACCCAGAGGGCACCTTTACAGATAAGCTGGCATATTTTATGGAAAAGGAATTGTTTTCCAGAGCCGATTATTATATCGACGTTCATAATGGCGACTGGTTTGAGGATCTGACGCCATATATATACTGCGCGGGGAACGCGAAGCCGGAGGTGGCAGCGAAAGCGGAAGCCATGGCGAAGGAAGCGGATGTACGGTTTTACATAAAATCAAACGGAAGTACCGGCGCCTACAATTATGCCGGAATCATTGGCGTTCCTTCTGTACTTTTAGAGAGGGGAGGAAAGGGTATCTGGACGTCCGAAGAGGTACAGGCGTCGCAAAAGGATGTGCGAAACATTCTTCGTTGCCTGGGTGTGCTGACAACACCAAAGGAGATGCAGTATCGTATTCCGAATTATATGAGCCATGCGCATTATCTGGATTCTCATAGTGAGGGATGCTGGTTCCCGGCCAGAGATGCGGGAGACACCGTGATGAAGGGAGAACTGATTGGATATCTGAAAGATTATTTTGGAAATATCATCGAGGAGATTCGCATGGATGAAGACGGAGTGATATTGTATCAGACCATATCTTACTCCGTGCCAAAGGGATCGCCCCTTGTCGCTTACGGGCATTATGGTGAATGCATCGAAGGCAGGATACACGAATGAAGCAAAATAAGCTGACGGAAGGAAGCGTGGCCAGAGGGATTATCTTTTTTGCCCTTCCTCTTCTGGGATGTAGTCTGATTCAACAGTTGTACACTACGGTGGATCTGATATTTGTCAGTCGTTTGCTCGGAACGCAGGCCGCTGCCGCTGTGGGAGCGAGCGATCTGCTTGTCACTTGTCTGGTAGGTTTCTTTTCCGGGATGGCAGTGGGAACCAGTGTGTATACGGCGCAGTATTTTGGATCCCGTAGATGGGAGGAACTGCATCGATTGATACAGACGATATTTGTTGTCGGCATCGCTGGCGGGTTGATACTGACGGCAGCAGGCGAGCTTTTTGCTCCTTTGTTTTTGCGGTTGATGGGAACACCGGCCACTATTGTTGGTCAGGCTGTCATTTACTTGAGAATCTATATGTTGGGTATGATTTCCATCGTCTCCTATAATCTGTTAAGTGGCGTGATTCGCGCTCTGGGTGATTCCAGGAGCCCGATGATTTTCCAGACGACAGGCGGAATCATCAATATAGCCGCGGATTATATATGCATCGCAGTATTAAAAATGGGTGGGGAAGGCACGGCCATTGCCACCTGCCTTTCGCAGACTGTGGCGGCTGCTCTGGCGATGTGTTACCTTTCCCGGATGAAGCAGCCCTACGCGTTGAAGATTTTCACTCCGGCCTTTGATGCCAGACAACTGAATAAAGTGTTTCGCGTAGGTGTCCCGGCAGGTTTGCAGTCCATTGTTATCACTCTGTCTAATATCATCATTCAGTCAAAGATCAATACCCTGGGCGTAGCTTCGTTTGCGGCATTCGCGGTATATTTTACGTCAGAGAGGATTGTGT
>JAJQDO010000175.1 GCA_021202175.1 Clostridiales bacterium
ACAAGACTATATTCCCACCTAGGTAGAATATCACGAGGCAAACGGAATCTCCTCCACGATTGATGGGAAGCGGGCGGTTATCGGGAGTTATCATTTTGTGTTTGAGGATGAACATTGTTATATTCCTGAAGATAAAAGAGGTTTATTTGACAGCCTGCCGAAAGAGTATTCCCATCTGTATCTGGCCATAGAGGGTAAGCTGGCGGCCGTGATCTGTATCGAAGATCCCCTTCGGGAAGAGGCGGCTGATGTGATCGCTTCACTGAAGAAAGCAGGCTTAACTAAAGTGGTCATGATGACCGGTGACAGCGAGCGGACGGCGGCAGCGATCGCCAAACGGGTTGGTGTCGACGAGTATTATAGCGAAGTTCTTCCGGAGGACAAGGCCGCCTTTATCGAGAAGGAACGGGCGAAGGGACGGAAAGTGATCATGATCGGTGACGGAATCAATGACTCGCCGGCATTATCGGCAGCCGACGTGGGCATCGCCATCAGTGACGGAGCGGAGATTGCCAGAGAGATTGCCGATATTACCATTGGCGCGGATGATCTGTATCAGATACTCACTTTGAAAAGCCTCAGTGACGGTCTGATGAAGAGAATCAGCGGGAATTACCGCCTGATCGTGAGCTTTAATTCTTTGTTGATCGCTTTGGGCGTGTTCGGCGTTATCCAGCCGACGACCTCGGCATTGTTCCATAATACCTCGACGCTGCTGATCGGCCTTAGAAGTATGCAGAACCTGTTGCCGGAGCATATTTGAATGACCGGGGCGTTGCAATACGGCTCATTACTCATAAACTGTACAGACTGTAATCGCGATGATTATAAGCGATGCAGTCTGTTTTTTTTTCGTGAATCTTAATGTGGGAATTCCATTCATTCCACCAGATTTTACCTGACTTAAATTTAACGTTGACGAAGAATGCATGAAGTGTTAGAATTGCTCACAGTATGGAAAAATCCTTCTTTTTTAGAAAGCAGTGAAAAAATGAGTACAAAAGAAAATGTGATTTTAGTCGGAATTGATGTCGGTTCCACGACGACAAAGGTTGTTGCCGTGAAACAGGGCAGCCACGAGCGTCTGCTGTCCGATTATCGTCGACATCATTCCAAACAATTAGAGAGTGTCATTTACGCGCTCGAAATGGCCATGGAGCGATTCCCGGAGGAAGAGATGCAGGTCGTGATTACGGGATCCGGGGCGAAGCCTCTGGCGACGGCCATGGAGATACCGTATATCCAGGAAGTCGTGGCCCATGCTGGAGCCTTAAAAGAGAAATATCAGGATGTCGGGACGGCCATCGAGCTGGGCGGACAGGACGCGAAGATTATCTTTTTCAGTAAAAACAAACAGACTGGAGAACTGGAAGTGGCCGATATGCGTATGAATGGAAGCTGCGCGGGCGGTACGGGAGCCTTTCTGGATGAGGTGGCGAAGATTTTAAAGATTCCGGTGGAAGAGATGAACGCGCTGGCAAAGCAGGGTACGTCGGTTTACGATATATCCGGTCGCTGCGGTGTTTATGCCAAGACGGATATCCAGCCTCTGTTGAATCAGGGTATTGAGAAAAAGGATCTGGCTCTGTCCTCCCTTCACGCCATCGCCAAACAGACCATCGGCGGGCTGGCTCAGGGGCTGACGATCACCAAACCGGTGGCTTTTGAGGGTGGTCCGATGACCTTTATTCCTACGTTGATTCGCGTATTTGCGGAACGCCTGAACCTGACGAAAGAAGATATCATTATTCCAGAACAGCCGGAAACCATTGTCGCTTACGGCGCAGCCATCTCTCTGGAAACGCTGTTCGAGGAACAGGGCAGTATTGATCGGGAAGCTCTTCGGGCCAGAATAGAAGAATTGAAAAAAACCGGTGTCAAGATGGAAGATGAGACCGGAAAACCCTGGTTTTCCTCAGACGAAGAGAAGAGACAGTTTGAAGAACGCCATAAGATGATGGAAGTCCTTCCCCGTGAGCTGAAGGCCGGAGAGACGGTGAATGCTTATCTGGGGATTGATTCCGGCAGCACGACGACAAAGTTCGTATTTATGAATGAGGACGAGGAGATTCTCGATACTTTTTATTCATCAAATGAAGGAGACCCGCTGGCGGTTGTGACGGCGGCTTTAAAGAAGGTGCGTGACCGCTACCGTGCGGCCGGCGCGAAATTGAATATCTTATCGACCTGCACCACAGGATATGGGGAAATGTTGCTTTACAAAGCATTTTCTGCTGATACTCATGTGGTGGAGACGGTAGCGCATGCCCGGGCGATCAATAAATATGTCCCGGATGCCACATTTATCCTGGATATCGGTGGGCAGGATATGAAGGCCATCTGGCTGGAAGACGGTATCATCACGAATATCCTTGTCAACGAAGCCTGTTCCTCCGGCTGCGGCTCTTTTTTGGAGAATTTCGCTTCCACTCTGAATATTCAGACGAAGCAGATTGCCACCAAGGCATTTGCGGCGAAGAACCCGGCCGTGCTCGGCAGCCGCTGCACGGTCTTCATGAACAGCAGCATCGTGACGGCGCAGCGCAGCGGCAAGCAGCCGGATGATATCATGGCGGGCCTGTGCCGTTCTATCATAGAAAATGTATTTACCAAGGTTATCCGCGTGTCGAATATCGATTCACTGGGGAATCGTATCGTCGTCCAGGGTGGAACCTTCCAGAATGACGCAGTTCTCTGCGCCATGGAACAATATATCGGAAAAGAGGTCACCCGTGCGCCGTATCCGGGCATCATGGGCGCGATCGGCGCGGCCCTGATCGCGAAAGAACAGTATAACGGTGGCGAAGGGCAGCGGAGCAAGAGCCAACAGAGCAAGGGACAGCAGGGCAAAGACCAGCAAGCCAAAGGTCAGCAGGATGCTACCAGGAAGAACAGTACATTTATCTCCCTGGACGACCTGGATGATTTTTCCTACAGGCAGGAGGCGAATGTCCCCTGTCCATTCTGCGGCAATCACTGTAAAAGGGTAATCATGACTTTTTCCAATGGCAATACCTGGGTCACCAACAATCGTTGTGAGCGCGGAGAGATCATCGGGGATCTGCAAAGTGAGGAAGTAAAAAAACAGCTGAAGGAGACCAGCGCGAGGATGGGCAAGACGCCCGATCTGTTTAAACTGCGGGAGAAGCTTTTATTTAAAAAGTATCCGATTAATCATCCTTCTGAGGACAGAAATGTTACTATCGGTATTCCGCGCGTGCTTTATTTCTGGGATGATATGCCTTTCTGGACGACGTTCTGGAAAACGCTGGGCTTTCAGGTGAAGATTTCCGATTCCAGCACGAGGAAAATGTATGATAGCTGGCTGTCTGCCATCACGTCGGATACGGTCTGTTTCCCGGCGAAGCTTGTACACGGCCATGTTCGTAATCTGGTGTCCAAAGGGGTAGACCGCATATTTTATCCTTCCATCACCACCCGGCCCACAGAGAATACAGAAAAGACCAGTGAGTCCATGTGTGCCGTTGTAAAGGGGTATCCGATTGTTCTTAAGAATTCCGATAATCCCGAGACGCAGTGGGGGATCCCCCTGGATGCGCCGCTGTTCCACTGGTTTAAAGAGGAAGATAAAAAGAAACAGCTGGTACAATATATCGAAGAAACCTTTGAGATTCCGGCTCACGAAACCGAGCATGCGGTGGAAGAAGGGAACAAGGCACTCGCTTCTTTCCATAAAGAACTTCTGGCTGCCGGCCAGGCCGTTCTTGACGAGACAGAGAAACGCGCCACCTATGCTGTCGTGCTGGCGTCCCGACCGTATCAAAACGACGCGCTGGTCAATCATGAGCTGCCGGAGATGTTCACGAACCTGGGGATTCCGGTTCTTACTGTCGATTCCGTTCCCGGAACGGATAAGGTGGATCTGAGCCAGAGCCGCCTGGATGTGGTCAATAATTATCATGCCCGTATGCTTTCCACAGCCATCCTGTCCGCAGAGAAGAAGAATCTCGAATATGTACAGATCGTCAGTTTCGGCTGTGGCCATGACGCCTATCTTTCCGATGAGATTATCCGGCTGACAAGGGAGATTTCCAATAAAACACCGTTAATCTTGAAAGTGGACGAGAGCGATATCCACAGCCCGTTGTTGATTCGCGTCCGTTCTTTTGTGGAGACAGTCAACAGCAAACGGAAACGTCATGAAAAAGAGACGATTCATGCACTCAGTGATCCTTATGAAGTGAAATATGACAAGCAGGACATCAAAGAAAGGGTGGTGCTCGTACCGAACACTTCCCATGCGTTCTGCCGCATCATGTCCGCCGGCTTAAGCCGCCAGGGCGTGCGGGCAGTGCCATTGGAGATGGGCAGGGAAGAAGCCATCCGTCTGGGAAAGAAATACGTACATAACGATATCTGTTTCCCGGCTCAGATCGTGATCGGGGAAGCCCTGGCTGCGCTGGAAACCGGGAAATATGATCTCGACCATGTGGCCATCGGTATGGCAAAATACATCGGCGACTGCCGTTTGACTCATTATGGAGCTCTTTTGCGAAAAGCCCTGGATGATGCCGGATATGAGCAGGTTCCGATCTTGACAAACGATGATGAAGACTACCATGATTTGCACCCCGGTTATCACATGAACCTGATGTCTGCCCTCTGCATTGCCGTCGCCATGCCGATGATCGACGTCTTAGAGGAACTGCTGCGGAAAATGCGTCCCTATGAGATCGTGGAAGGCAGCGCGAATCGCGCCTTTGACGAGGCGTTAGACGTTTTGGTGGAAGGCATGGAAAAACATGGTGTTCACGGCGCTATCCAGGCTTTTAAAAAGTCCATTGCCATCGTGAAGACTGTGGAATACGACCGCTCGGAGAGAAGGCCGGAAGTCCTGATTATCGGCGAATATCTGCTGAACTTCCATCCGGGCGCGAACCATGATATTGAGGACTATCTGGAACGCAACGGTTTTGAGATCATCGAGGCTCGTATGACCGACGTGATACGAAAGACCTATTTTGCCAGAGACACCCAGATACGAGAGTTCAAGCTGAAAAAAGATCTGCCACAAAAGGTGTGGAACCGCGTCGCCAACCAGGCCTTTGAATGGGCCCACGATGTGACCGACCGAATCGCAAAGGACCATCCACTTTATAAGAGAGCCTGCCGTCTGCCGGAACTGGCCAAAAAGAGTGATGGGGTTATTCACCACACCTTTGATGCCGGTGAGGGCATTCTCATCCCGGGTGAGATCATCCATCATGCCGACGAAGGATGCGAAAACTTTGTCGTTCTTCAGCCTTTTGGATGCCTGCCTAATCACATCGTCAGCCGCGGCGTCATCAAGAAGTTAAAGGAACTGTATCCGGACATCCAGATTCTGCCCCTGGATTATGACCCGGATGTCAGCTTCGCCAATGTGGAAAACCGCCTGCAGATGCTGGTGATGAATATGAAGTCGAAAAAGATGGAAAAAGAACATAAAAAAGCGGTATAAACTGTATAAAAAATAAGTAAGATAATCCCCGCCGGAAACGAGCATATCACGAACCGAGCGGGGATGGTTTTGTTTTATCAAAAAAATTGCTAACAGTACACAATTGTGATACGGTAGCGGAAATTGCGAATCATTAAAAACCATGTTATAATGTATAAAAATCATTAAAAATATGTTTAAAGAGGTGAGAGTCATGGCAGATATACCACCTTATTTTACTGTGATGTTTCAAGACACAGAGGTTGCAAAAGTCACATTGGATAAAAAAAAGACAATTATAGAAAAATATGTCCCTGATTCTTACTGCCAGCCTTTTGGCGGACCGCGGCAAGACCGTTTGCGGGTATACGAATTTTTGGAAAGCCGCTGTTACGAAAACGAAAGGGGAGATTTAAAGGAAATATTAGAACAGGCATCTTTAACCAGCAACAATCCCTGGGAATGGGTCCGTATCACTCATGGGGTAACCTGGGAGGATTTTTTTTGGATTCGGTTTCCAGGCGAAAATTTAAAATGGAAGGATGTGAGGGTACGATGAACGAGTATAAATTAAGCGGCAAAGCATTAGTGATGATCTCTGGAAGTTCAAAAGGAACGCAGCCTAAATATTATGATAACGGATATTGGTATAAACTCAACCAGACCGGTTATGAGGCTACGGCTGAGTGTTTAGCAAGCCTTGTCCTGAAAAATTCCAATGTTGATAATTACGTGACATATGAACGCTGTTTGATCAACGGCAAAAATGGGTGCCGTTCTGAAAGTTTCTTAAGTGAAGGCGAGACTTTTCTCAGTTTTGAGCGGCTGTATAATATGACCACTGGCGGAAATCTGTCAGACAAGATTATGTCAATCGGAAGCATCAAAGACAGGATTGATTTTGTGCTGGACTTTGTCCATGATACTACTGGACTTGATTGCCATGATTACCTTGCCTATACATTGTCATTGGATGCATTATTATTGAATAATGACCGTCATTTCAACAATCTGGGAATCATAGCCGATTCAGACGGCATTTTTTCATACGCTCCAATTTTTGATAACGGCTGTGCTCTGTTAAGTAATTTCAGTAAGTTTCCGCCTTATGAAACAATAGAAGATAATATAGAAAAAGTTGTAGGTCGTCCATTTTCTGCCAATCTATACGCACAGGCAGAAGCATTAGGTTTTCCGCTACAGATTGATTATTCGGCTCTTTACAATGATCTTGCCTCAGAACCAGGATCCCGCGGATTAGACGTGCTTTACTCCCAATTGGAAAAATACAGGGACATCATTCCGGATATGAATGAGGGGTAGCCTGAAGTAGAGACACATGCAAGAGATTCGGTACAATATGATTTTGATTTGTAAATTTTTATGGTCTGGAAATCATTTCCGGGCCTTTTAATATGTGTTTTTTCGTATGATGTTTAATGGGATAATATTACAGCCTCATAACGAAGGAGAAAATCGGATGGTAAAGAGGATGATAAAATGTTCAGAATTATTTATAAATTGTTTAAAACTCCGTGTTATAATCCTTAAAATGATGTTATTTCATTTCAGTTACGGTTCATTCACGTCCAAGAACCGTAGATTGTGTCAAAAATCCGAAAAAGAAACATCAATTTTGACAATATCAGATTATAACTCTCAAAAGGGGGTGAGCGCGCGATGAGTATTCGTAAAAAAATGGTTGTGGCCAGCATATTTATGGTTCTGATCCCTATTATGATATCTCTATTCTTGAGTTTGGCCATAGTTGTCTCGAAACGCAGTGAGAC
>JAJQDO010000302.1:0-6599 GCA_021202175.1 Clostridiales bacterium
GATTTTGCTGTTTTGGTCCGTACATTCTCCCTTCTGTATGGACGGATTCTGTGATTCTACTGTTTCCATCCGTTCATGGGTTATTCTACTCTTACATGAACTATCCACTACCCCGTGAATAGTAGCAAATAACGAATGCTTATTACATAAGTGATCAGTAATTCTGAATGTACACCCATGGCACTGCGTTGACGCGATTTAAAATTTCCGTTATACTTATTCCAACGAAAGGAGCGATTTCAACAATGCTTACCAGACACTATCATTTCCCTGCGGACGAATTATGGGAGCAGCAAAGGCAGAATAAACCGATCATTTTTTTAGATATCGAGACAACCGGCCTACAGCGAGATACCACGATACTCTATCTGATCGGATGCGGATATTTCGAGCAAAAGGAATATCACATCATTCAGTGGTTTAATGACGATGCGATCAGCGAACCGGCCATGCTCCTGTCTTTTCAAGATTTTGCCATCCGGCATCCAGGACCCTTACTCACCTTTAATGGGGAGAACTTTGATATTCCCTATCTGAACCGCCATTATGAGCTGAATGGGATTCCTTGCCGACTGGATGCCTCCGACTCATCTAAATCTTTGGATATGTATAAATTATTGAAGCCATTCCAACATCTCTTCGGCATGCCCCACGGCCGACAGAAGGATTGGGAACATTTTTTAAACATCCATCGGGAAGACCGCTATAACGGAGGTCAGCTGATTGGCATTTATAAAGAATATCTGCGAAAAAAAGATGACGTTCTTCTGGATACTCTTCTACTTCATAACATGGAAGACATTCGAGGGATGGAACGCCTCCTCCCCCTGCTGTCCTATCCCGCCATGATGGAGGGACATTTCACATTTCAAAAAATATGTGCAAATTCCTCCTCTTTCCCTTCCGAACAAAGCATCGTTGTATCCTGCCGGCTGGAAAATATACTGCCTGTTCCTCTGCATATCCCAGCGGTCTATCTGCAAGCGAATGATTCCAAGGCGACAAGTTCAAGACCGGCCGATGCTGGGGCAGCGGGCTCCAATCTGATTGCAATCGCCGGAGTCCTTGACGCTAAAGAGGATATGTTATATCTGACGATCCCTGTTATGGACGGCTCCTTGAAATATTTTTACCCGGACTATCGAAATTATTATTATCTTCCTGAGGAAGACCGGGCGATACATAAAAGCGTTGGCTGTTATGTCGATAAAAATCATCGCATCGCTGCCACGGCATCTACCTGCTATATCCGCAAATCCGGGCTGTTCCTCCCGGTGGTTTTTCAGAAAAATTATAAAGGCGTTGCAATGCATGGCGAAAAATATCAGAATATTTTAACTTTTTATAAGATAAATCACAAAGATAAAGTTTCTTATATAGAAGCGGAGGAATTGTTCCATGGGCACCCGGATATGATTACGCCTTATCTGAGTGACTGGATGAAAGGTATATTGATGGCAGCAATCAGGCAGTCTGTTCCCATTTGCGACTATAGTGAACGACAATATTAATATGTCGTTCACTTTAAGAATAAATTTACTTGCTTTTCATCCTAATACTGCATTTATCTTTACTTTAATCCATCATAAAAATGTCCTGTTTTTTACTTTTCTTTGTTGTAAAAAATAATTTTTATTTACATTTTTCCTTGCAAAAAACGTTTTCTGTATTCTTTTTTCGTCGTAAAAAATGTATTAATACACATTTATTCCTTGTAATTTCTGTATTGTCCGCACTGCAATGACAGATTATATCCAACAAGACCAGCTCATCAATCTGCCACTGTACGCGATTGAAGAGATCACCGCTGTATGCAATGACAATCCATAAACAAAAAACACCAACATCCAGATATTTGATCACCTGGATGTCGGTGTTCATTTTTTTACTGCAAAAATCGCCATCACCTATGCGATGAAAAAATTTGCCTCACTATTTCATTTCTTTTGCGAGAACCCGTTTATCCGATTCTTTCGCACGACCCTACTATTTCATCTCTTTAGCGAGAGCAGAAATCTGCTCTTCATTTTCCGGCGTCATGGCGGACTTGATCGTCACAATGGTATCAGCAAATGTGATATTTTTACTCTTTTCGAAGGTTCCCTTCATGATCTTCGCCGCCGTCGGCGCCCAGGTACCATTTTCAATCAAACCGATCTTACGGTTCTGATACCCTCTCTCGGTAAGCTCCGCCAAAAATTCCCGCATGAATGGGAAAATGTCTCCGTTATATGTAGTCGTCGCAGGCACTATCTTGCCATAGCTGATTGCGTCGTCCCCGGCCTCCGCTTGATCGCCGCGAGCCCGCTCGTAGCCCACGACCTTGGGACATCCTGCTTCTTTTAGCTTCTCGGCCAGGAGGAGCACTGCTTTTTTGGTATGGCCATACACAGAGGTATAGGCGATCATCGTACCCTCAGACTCTACCGCATAAGAAGACCAAATATCGTACAGGTTAATATAATAACCAAGATTCTCCGTCAAAACCGGCCCATGGAGTGGGCAGATAATCTGGATATCCAGAGCCGCCGCCTTTTTTAACAGCTTCTGCACCATCGCGCCGTATTTGCCTACGATACCGATATAATATCTTCTCGCTTCACAAGCCCAGTCTTCTTCCACATCCAGGGCGCCAAACTTGCCAAAACCGTCTGCAGAAAACAATACCTTGTCCTTCGCGTCATAAGTAACCATGACCTCCGGCCAGTGTACCATCGGCGCAAAAACGAAAGTAAATTCATGCGATCCTGTGGAAAGAGTCTCACCGTCCTTCACCAGCACCTTCCGGTATGTAAAATCAGTGCCAAAAAACTGCTTCATCATCACAAATGTCTTTGTGTTGGCGACAATCAGCGCGTCCGGATACGTATTGGCAAAGTTCAGGATATTTGCGGAATGATCTGGCTCCATGTGCTGCACGACCAGATAATCCGGCGTCCTGTCTCCCAAAACTTCCGCCAGATTCGCCAGCCACTCGTCAGTAAAGTTCGCGTCCACCGTGTCGAAAACGGTAATCTTCTCATCCATGACCACGTAGGAATTGTATGCCATGCCGTTGGGAACGATATACTGTCCCTCAAATAAATCGATTTTATGGTCGTTCACACCAATGTAATAAATATCTTCCGTTACTTTTTTATACATATTCTTCACCTCATCTGTTTTATGGATACATGAAAAATGCATCACTATTATTAACGACGAATCTGACAATTGTCATCAGATTACGCCCAGAGGAATTACCTCTTACCTCAAAGCAGAATCATCGCTACTCATTATAGTTTATTTAAAAGGAAATTACAAGTTGTATGATAATTTTTAAACAAAAATCTTCACACCAGATTCTCACACGGCTGGTCACATTGTATTTCCATCATTTTTTGTAAGAATTCCCCTGTTACTGTTCACGGAGTACGTGAACAGTAACCATCTCCTTTTCTGTTATATGCTCCCATAATAGTGACCTATTGACGATATTATTTTTCTATTATATGATATATGGGATGAAAAACAGAAAAGGAAAATGTGTCGAACACAAGGGAGGAGAAAAGATGAACAACAATGACATGAATCATAACGACACCAACCAAAATGAAAATACAGCACCAGCAGAAAATAAAATGGGAACCATGCCGATCAACCGGTTATTGATCTCCATGGCTCTTCCCATGATGATTTCCATGCTCGTGCAGGCACTCTACAATGTCGTAGACAGTATTTTCGTATCCAGGATCAGCGAAGATGCCCTCACCGCCGTCTCCATGGCCTTTCCCATGCAAAACCTGCTGATTGGCGTGGGTTCAGGTATCGCCGTTGGTACGAATGCCCTGCTTTCCCGATTCCTCGGACAAAAAAATGAGGAAGAAGCGAATCAGATGGCTATGCACGGCATTTTCTTATCCATCTGCGCCTACCTGCTGTTCCTGATTCTGGGACTCACAATCGCGCGTCCTTTTTTCGTGCTCCAGGGAGCGACAGACACCATTGCCAATTATGGATATCAGTATCTGTCTATCGTCATGTGCTTTAGCTTCGGCTGTTTTATCGAGTTTATATTCGAACGGCTATTGCAGTCCACGGGAAGAACCATCTTTACTATGTTCACCCAGGGAACCGGCGCCATCGTCAACATTGCTTTGGATCCGATTCTGATTTTTGGTCTATTTGGCGCCCCGAAGCTGGGAATCGCCGGCGCGGCAGTCGCGACAGTGACCGGTCAGATTATCGCCGCCATCCTTGCCGTCATTTTCAATATCCGCTACAATGATGATGTCACCCTTAACTTTAAGGCCTTTCGCCTGCGGTTAAAGGCCGTCTGGAACATCCTTTACATCGGTATCCCATCGGTAATCATGGTGGCCATCGGTTCTGTGATGACTTTCAGTGTCAACAAGATTCTGGTGACGTTCTCATCAACGGCTGTCGCCGTATTTGGCGTTTACTTTAAACTCCAAAGCTTTGCCTTTATGCCAGTATTTGGATTAAATAACGGCATGGTACCTATCGTCGCCTACAACTATGGCGCAATGAAACCGGACCGGATGATGAAAACCGTTCAGTTTTCTATCATATACGCCGTCTGCATCATGCTCATCGCCTTTGCCATATTCCAGATGATGCCGGACAAGCTGCTCCTGCTCTTCAACGCCTCCGATGAGATGCTCTCCATCGGCGTTACGGCATTGCGCACCATCAGCTTCAGTTTCCTCTTTGCCGGTGGAAGTGTGATTTTATCGTCCTTTTTCCAGGCTTTGGGGAATGGTGTATACAGCATGCTGGTCTCCTTTTTCCGCCAACTGGTCTTCCTTGTACCCCTGGCCTTCCTGTTCTCTCTGACAGGCAACGTGGCAAGGGTCTGGCTTGCATGGCCGATTGCTGAGACCGCTTCCATCCTGTGCTGCCTGTTCTTCTTTTCGCGCATCAATAAGAAGATTATACGGCCAATGCGGGAGAATAAAAGAGGATGACAAGAATAATTTGTTGTTCGCTATCAGAGGATAAAAAGATACATACAATGTCGCGGAGATGGCTATGAATATACAAAGAAGCCGCCACATGCAGTGATGGGCAAGATCACTCATGTGGCGGCACTCTTTATCATCTAAACTTATAAGAAAAATATGATATGGCAGTCAAAAGTCTATATTGATGCTAATATCATTCTATATACACTCATAAATCCCGATGTGAGGGTTTCCGGAACTTATAAGACGTATAATCAATGGGAAAAGAGGAATCAAGTCTTACAATGTCTTCCTTCTCTATGTCGTTAGTATAATCTAACATTTATTAGATGTCAAGAACTTTTTTTGATAAATTATCGAGTATCTTAGTATTCATGTAAATTACCTCTGAGGACAATGCGGAAGACGAAAAAGGTTTTTCATAGATTTCATACGTTCATTGATTTTATACGTTTATTGATTTCATACGTTCATTGATTTATAAAAGAAATCCTTTTATAATAATAACGAATACGATTTGAAGAACAGGATAATAATAATGCATACGATTTGAAGAATAGGATGAATCATGATATGTTCATAAATAAAACAAAGGAATTAATCTACCATAATATAGTTGCAATCATTCTTGTACTCGTGTTTATTTCGATATATATCGTGTCGCTGCGTACAGACGACGTGTTTTTATATTTTGGCGCCACCAGCATGAAATATCTCAACGGAGAATACTACCGCTGGTTTACCTGTCTGTTCCTGCACTACAATTTCAGGCATCTGCTGTCCAATTCCGCCTCTTTACTTCTGGTGAGTTCTCTGCTCTGTTCTATTTTGGGGAAGTGGAAGACATTATTTTTATTTCTATCTGGCGGCATACTTTCAGAAATCGCTTACTCCTTTGTGATATCTGAACAGATTTACGGCATCGGCGCATCAAGCGGAATCTTTGCGCTCATAGCATGCCTGATCGTGTGTTATCTCAGATTTCCAAAACAGTTTCATCTTGTATGGTACCGGCCGGATGTTATCATCCTGTTGATATATTTTGTATTTGCAAACAGCAGTGTCAGTTCCTTTTTGGTCCATGCATTTGGTTTCGCCGCAGGTGTCCTTATCAGTTTCATTATGGTAGTGACTGGACTGATAAAAATCTCTGATTGAGAACTCAGGAAATGTATTCGAAGATGTCGTATTGACTCCCTATTACATTCCCCAGTTCAATTTTAGTTTCTGTTAAATCTCATATTTTTCAAAATAACCTTTATTGTGTTTACACTGCACAAAGTACAGCCAACACAATCGTGACAACAATCGGGACCGTGACCGTATCATTTCCATTATGTGTATAAAGTTCTGCCGCCGCAGAAAAAGGCGCCGCGATCATGGAAAACAAAATGTACTGAATCAACGGTAATGGACTGCAAAGCAGTAACACAACGATTCCCGTGACGGCTGAGGATGCAGCCATCGCCGCAGAGCCTTTCCATGTTTTATGTGTGTCCGCATGGGGAAGCCGAATTAGGTGCCTGCCGAAACGCTTCCCACATAAGACGGCCTCCATAGCTCCACCACCCCACATCAGCAAAGAAACAACTGCGATAAAAGGATTGTACAACAATACTATTCTGACAGGTGCGT
>JAJQDO010000302.1:6609-7218 GCA_021202175.1 Clostridiales bacterium
CCGCGAAATAAGGCCTCTCCCACACTCCCCAGCTGACAGCAACGATCACGATATGCGTTCCAAACAAAAGAAGCAAACTTCTTTTTACTTCTCCCTTCCGTCTCTCCACAAACAGCTTTTTATAGCCATCATACTTTTCAAATACGGAGAGAATCGGATACAAAGCAATGGTAAAGATAGCAGCGCATATGACCGCCACAAACCATGTTTCCGCGAACAGCAACATTACGAGCACGCAGGTCATGGCAGGAAACTGGAGCAGCTTTCTCGAAACTTCCTGCGGCAGTGTAAATATCCGGCGAATGAGCAGAATTCCTGCTATTAACACAAGGATAAATGCCAAAAATCCACCGAAACACATCAGTATCTGTACCAGCAAGGGGATAGAGGCAATCTGTGTTCTGTAATTCATACCTAGCATTACAATACCGATTACCGTTAAAACCGCACCGGTGACCAGTCCGACAATACGGCTGTTCACACGATTCGCAAATCTCGCGGAGATAATAGATGCGGCAGATTCCGTCAGAATGCAGAGGACAAGAATCGGCCAGTCCCGGTCGAGGTACGTCGGCACAGGCGAGGTATGGCTCAGTATGGATTACATTG
>JAJQDO010000089.1:0-40023 GCA_021202175.1 Clostridiales bacterium
TAAAGACCAAAACATAAGAATTACAAAAAATCTTTACAGAAGAAAAGAGATTATAACATTCACCCATCTATACCCCGTAAATAGTAACATGGAAACTAACGATTTTGCCCCATTTAAAATGTTTTCTTGTATTTTTAGGAAGCATACGATATACTGTATAAGCACCGCTCATTGAGCGCTGTACGGATATAAATCCCTGTAGGCCTTAGGAACAGTAGTACAGCCATAGTCTGCGGGAAGGCAGGAAAGGCATTGAATTGATTTATAATACTGAATAATATTTACTATATGTTTACTATATATTAAGAGATAACTCAGTTATAGAAGGAGGTGCACTGCAGGTGAATATACTATATAAATTATTCCGTCAAGATCCGGATTCCAGGGAAGACGTCATATTTATGACCTCGCTGCTGGGAATTTTGATTAACATAGTCCTGGCGGCAGCTAAAATTATCATCGGCACGTTGGCCGCATCGATTACGATTGTTTCGGAGGGAATCAATAATGCAACCGATTCTCTGACAGCGGTTCTCACGATCGTTGGCACGAAGCTGGCTGCGAAAAAGCCGACGAAAAAATATCCTTTTGGTTACGGGCATATTGAATATTTAACCAGTTTAGTCATAGCAGTACTCATTTTGATGACAGGATTTGAATTCATCAAAGAATCGGTAGCGCGGATTTTTTCTCCTTCTGAGATGAATCTGTCCCTTTGGGTTTTGTTGGTTATCGCTGCGTCGGCTCTTATTAAGGTCTTCTTGGGAACATATACCATCAAAAAAGGAAAAGAGCAGCAGAGCGATGCGCTGATTGCTGTGGGAACGGAATGCAGAAATGATTCGTTTATTTCTTTTATCACGATTTTTACCACGCTGATTTATCTGTTTGGCCATGTTTCCATCGATGCCTATACGGGGCTTGTGGTGTCTCTGATCATTTTAAGGGCAGGATATGAGGTTTTAAAAGATACGGTGAGCAAGATGCTGGGGACTCTGCCGGACAAAGCTCTGGCAGATAATCTGTACCGACAGATTCGGAGAACGGATGGTATTATTAATGCAGCGGATCTGATGCTGCATAACTACGGACCGAATGCATATTCCGGTTCGGTCAATGTGGAGGTCGATCATAAGAAGACGATTGGAGAGATTTATGAGATACTGCATGACCTGCAGCTGCGGATCATGTATGAACAGCATGTCACCATGGTGTTTGGCATCTATGCTGTGGATAATGATCACCCGGAGGTTCAGGCACTGCGAAAAAAGATTGTCTCTTTTATCCGGGAGAGGGAGCGTGTGACCAGCTACCATGCGCTATATCTGCGCAATGATAAGAAACAGCTGTATTGTGATATTATCGTGGATTATGATCTGGAGGAATGGGATAAGCTGGAGGAGGAATTTAAGGAAATGATCTGGCAGACGTATCCGGGGTACGAGGTGTTCCTGGTGGTTGAGACAGAATACGTGTAAACGTCGCAAGAATGTTTGCTCCATAGAAAACAGCCGATTGAGATTACAAGGAATGTCTGCCATTTACTCATTACACAGGAGGATAAGTTATGAAGGAAAAATTACTTCACACGCCGGAAGGGGTCAGAGATATCTATAATTCGGAATGTAAGAAAAAGACAGCGCTGGAGCAGAAGCTGCACCAGGTGCTGGCTCTTTACGGATATCAGGATATCGAGACGCCGACCTTTGAGTTTTTTGATATATTTAACAGCGAAACCGGGACGGGCTGTTCCAGGGAGATGTTTAAGTTTTTTGACCGGGATAACAATACGTTGGTTCTGCGGCCGGATATGACGCCTTCCATTGCAAGAAGCGTCGCCAAGTATTATAATGATTGTGAATTCCCGCTGCGCCTGTCCTATGTAGGCAATACATTTTTGAATAACCGCAGTTATCAGGGCAAGCTCACGGAGAAGACCGAGTTGGGTGCTGAACACATTAACGATGATTCGCCGGAGGCGGATGCGGAGGCCATCATCATGATGATCGACTGCTTTATGACGGCGGGATTGCAGGATTTTCGCGTGGATATCGGACAGAGTGAGTTTTACCGGGGCATTATGGAAGCGTTGGAGACGACGCCGGAAGTAAAGCGGCAGATTCATGAATATATCGAAAATAAAAATTCTCTGGGAATGGAGATGTTTCTTTCCGATATTGAGATGAAGGACTGCTATCGGAATATTTTATTGGAATACAATGAGCTTTACGGAGACGCCGATATGCTGGAACGCGCAAAACAGCTGACGGTCAACCCACGGTGTCGAGCAGCCGTTGAGCGGCTGCAGCAGGTGTATGAAGTAATCTGTCATTATGGTTATGAGAAATATGTAAGCTTTGACCTTGGGATGGTAAATCATTTTGATTATTATACGGGAATTATTTTCCGTGGCTATACTTACGGAACAGGAGACGCCATCGGCAAGGGAGGCCGATACGATAATCTTCTGGAACAGTTTGGAAAGCATGCGCCGGCCATCGGTTTTACGATTCTGGTGGATGATATGCTGTCTGCTCTCGACCGGCAGTCGATTCCGGTTTCTACCAGAGCGTTTGATTATTCAGTCCTTTTATATAGAAGGAAAGACACCGTGGATGCCATCGCCTTCGCTGTGGATTTGCGTAATTGTGGCGAGAAGATTGAGTTGACCTGCATGGATGACAAGCATGCGACGGAAGAGTACATAGCTTTCGCGAAAGGACAGGGAGCGCAAACAGTGTTCGTGATTGACGGAGACGATCTGATGATTCATGACCTTTATGCCGGAAAAGTCGCCAGAAATAGCCTGGCGACATTCAGGAAGGAGTATTGAGATGCGGTATTTAACATTTGCCCTCGCGAAAGGGCGCCTGGCAAAGACGACGATGGCCATGTTCGAGGAGTTGGGTATCACCTGTGAGGCGATGAAAGACGAAAAGACACGGAAGCTGATTTTTGTTAATGAAGATTTGAAATTTAAATTTTTCCTGGCCAAAGCATCGGATGTCCCTACCTACGTGGAGTACGGTGCCGCGGATATCGGGGTCGTGGGGGAAGATACGATTCTTGAGGAAGGCAGAAACCTTTACGAGGTGATGGACCTGGGATTTGGTAAGTGCCGCATGTGTGTGTGCGGACCTGCTTCAGCCCGGGAGAAGCTGTACCATGGCGAGTTGATTCGTGTGGCATCCAAGTATCCGCATATTGCCAAGGATTATTTTTATAATAAAAAGTTTCAGACGGTAGAGATCATCAAGTTAAACGGCTCTGTGGAGCTGGCGCCTATCGTCGGCTTGTCCGAGGTCATCGTTGATATTGTGGAGACAGGTTCTACTTTAAGGGCCAACGGTCTGGAAGTCCTGGAAGAGATTTGCACACTCTCTGCGAGAATGGTAGTGAATCAGGTGAGCTTGAAAATGGAACAGGAACGGATTCAGAAATTGATTCGGGAGTTGCGGCAATTGAATGCCAGTGGAATCCAGTAACAGGGAATTATCCGTATTTTGGATTCAGAAAGAAATGGCTGTCTGAATCATAACAATGGATTAAAGGGAAGTGGTTTCCAAAATTATAATAATGGATCAGTGAGAAAAGGCTGCTCGAATTATAATAACGGATTAAAGGGAAGATGGTTTCCAAAATATAATAATAGATCAGTAGAAATGGCTGCCCAAATCATAATAATAGACCAAAGAGAAAAATTGCCAAAGTTAAAATAATGAATCAGGAGGAAATGGATGAGAGTTTTAAATATAGATGCGAATACAACGAAAAATATTTTAAATGACTTGTTGAAGCGTAGTCCAAACAGTTATGGCGCCTACGAGGGACAGGTGCAGGCCATTTTGAATGAGGTCAGGAAAAAGGGCGATGAAGGCTTATTTGCTTATACGGAAAAGTTTGATGGATGCAAATTGACGCCGGAGACGGTGCGGGTGACGGAAAAAGAGATTGCCGCTGCCTATGAAAAGGTGGATGATTCGTTGGTAGATGTCATCTGCAAGGCACTCGTCAATATCCGACAGTACCATGAGAAGCAAAGACAGTACAGCTGGTTTGATTCTAAGCCGGACGGGACGATTCTTGGTCAGAAGGTGACGCCGCTGGCATCCGTCGGCGTGTATGTTCCCGGAGGAAAGGCGGCTTATCCGTCTTCGGTACTCATGAACATTGTTCCGGCAAAGGTGGCCGGTGTGGAAAAAATTGTCATGGTGACGCCGCCGGACAAAAACGGAGAGGTGACGCCGGCAACACTGGTGGCGGCCAACGAGGCGGGAGAGACGCACATTTATAAGGTGGGAGGCGCGCAGGCGATCGCCGCTCTGGCTTATGGGACGCAGTCCATCGAAAAAGTGGATAAGATTGTCGGGCCGGGCAATATTTACGTGGCCCTTGCCAAAAAATCCGTTTACGGCCACGTGAGCATTGATTCCATTGCCGGGCCGAGCGAGATTCTGGTTCTGGCCGACGAGACGGCGAATCCTCGTTTTGTGGCGGCGGATCTCCTGTCGCAGGCAGAGCATGACGAACTGGCCAGCGCTATTTTGGTGACGACCAGTCCGGCATTGGCCGAAGGGGTACAGGAAGAGATGGAAGGATTCCTGCGGACCCTGTCAAGAAGTGAGATTATCCGCAAATCTCTGGATAATTTTGGATATATTTTGTTGGCGGATACGCTGGATGACGCCATTGAGATTACGAATAATATTGCCTCAGAACATTTGGAGATTGTTACCGCGAATCCTTTTGAGGTGATGACGAAGATTCGCAATGCGGGCGCCATCTTCCTCGGTTCCTACAGTTCCGAACCGCTGGGCGATTATTTCGCGGGGTCGAATCATGTGTTGCCGACCAATGGCACGGCCAAGTTTTTCTCAGCTTTGAGTGTGGATGATTTCATCAAGAAGTCCAGTATCATCTATTACTCGAAAGAGGCATTGGCTCCGATCCACGAGGATATCGAAACCTTTGCCAAAGCAGAAAGACTGACAGCTCATGCGAACTCTATCGCCGTTCGTTTCGAAGAGTAGCTCATATGATGATAAATGACATAAGGTATAGCTTGACGATTTTTAACTAGTATTGATGAAATGAGGATGAAACGAGGTAATGAAGGATTATATCAAGCTGATTCCCCAGCTTTCCGGGGAGTCTGGTCTGGAAAAAATACAGGAAACCGCAGTTTATTATGATAATTGCGGCGCTGACGAATTATTTTATTATGATGCAAAATCATTTGCGGAAGGGGAGGAAGAGGATGTAAAGACCATCCAGGCGATTTGCCGGAATGTGGACATCCCTCTGAATGTCTTCGCAAAGGTTAAGAGATTTGAAGATGTGAAAAAGATGATTTATGCCGGAGCAAAACGGGTGATCATCAAAACCGATGGTCAGGATAATTTAGACGCCGTAAGAGAAGCCTCCGAGCGTTTCGGGGCTGACAGGGTATATCTTTATATGGAATACGATACGGAACATGTCTCCCTGGAAGAAAGCCTGATCCGGGCGAGGACTGCCGTGGAAGAGGAAGGTTTTGGCGGCCTTGTTCTTGCCGGTGATTATATGGACGAGGATTATGCGAAAACAGCTGATTTTCTTGCCGTAAAAATGCGGGTTCCGGTTTTTATCATGGCGGAGACGACAGATGCCGCCGTTGTGGCGGATCTTTTGAAGATGTCCATGGAATCCGGACTGATTTTTGCGGACAGAGGTGAGGCAGGCGATATAACGGCAGGAACGAATCATTTTCTGAAACAGATCGATTGCATGGAAATGAAACAATATCTTAAGGAACAGAAACTGCCGGTCAATACTTTTGAGAGCGCTATTTGCTTTGAAGATTTTAAATTAATCAGTTTCGGCATTATTCCTGTGTTCGCCGAGGACTATAAGACGACCGCGGTGCTGAAGCTCGCTTACAAGACCAGGGAATCCTTTGAAAAAACCGTTGCGACTGGAAAAATGACCTACTACAGCCGCAGCCGCCAGGAACTGTGGACCGAAGGTGAGACGTCCGGTCATTTTCAATATGTGAAATCCTTGACTTTGGATTGCGATAATGATACGATTCTTGCAAAAGTAGCGCAGGTCGGCGCGGCCTGCCACACCGGGAATTATACCTGCTTTTTTAAAGAACTGGTTCGAAAAGAGTATGATGACCGCAATCCTCTGGCTGTATTTGAGGATGTGTTTGCCACCATTCTGGATCGGAAGGAACATCCGAAGGAAGGTTCTTACACCAACTATCTTTTTGATAAAGGCATCGACAAGATTTTGAAGAAAGTGGGAGAGGAAGCGACGGAAATCGTGATCGCCGCCAAGAATCCGGATTCAGAAGAACTGAAATATGAGATATGCGATTTTCTTTATCACGTGATGGTTCTTATGGCGGAGCGGGACATCACATGGAAAGACATTACCGATGAACTGGCCCAGCGGCATTAGAGAAAAGTAGCGTAAAGAGTATTGGAAAAGATCATGGCGGTTGCTGATCCAGCGGTATTAGAGAAAAGCAGCGTAAAGAGTGTTGGATCAGATTGTGACAGCTGCTGATATAGCGCTATTAGGGAACGATAGAGAAAAGAGCGCCGGATGAAATCATGTCAGTTTCTTATAGGCGGCTTTTTCTGGACGCTAATCTATAACAGGGAAAATAACAGGAAGGTATGAAAATGCAGGGGGTGATATAGTGCCTGATTCTAATATTACAAAACGGGCACTGGCATCCGCATTAAAGGAATTATTGGAAGAGGTGCCTTTTGAGAAGATCAGTGTCTCTGATATATGTCAAAAATGCGGAATGAGCAGAAAAAGTTTTTATTATCATTTTAAAGATAAATATGATCTGATGAACTGGATTTTTGATGTAGAGTTTATGGAAAAGGTAGAACCATTGGATTATGAGGACCTGATGATATTTCTTTCTAACCTCTGCAGCTGTTTTTATCAGAATCGCTCTTTCTATCGCCGCGCATTTAAAATAAAGGGACAAAACTCCTTCATGGAGCATTTTCGCGAGATGCTGGAACCTATTATACAGTATTATTTCAATAATAGTCTGAGTGATATCAAGAATCAGGAATTCCAGGTGCATTTTTATTCGGATGCGTTTATTTCAGCTTTCGTCCGCTGGCTTTCGGCAAAAGACTGCGTCCCTTCTGAGGAATTTATCCAGATGCTCAGAGAAGTGGTCCATGTGGCAACGGAAATCAACGAGTCCGTTTTGGAATATGAGGAACAGGAAGACACAGATTACGAACCGTAGTGAACCTGACATTTTGTCAGGTTATGCCTGTTACACTCTGGAGTAACAGACATAGAAGGCGAACGTCAAAAGTGAGTTGACGTTCGCCTTCTTTTACTCTACAATTTCCTTCACAACTTCTTTTACTCTACAATTTACTTCACAACTTCTTTTATTCTGAAATTTTTTAGTAAAACCTTCGCCAATGATGTCTTAAAAACATTAGAGTTCTCTTTCGGCGTCTGACTGCCTTTTTTGTATAAATATCCGTTTTCGTCGAAAGATACTTTGCAGGAATTCGCCGCTACAATGTCCTGGATGATCATGTTGTCTCCGTCCAGATCAAAGGGAATTGTGGCATATTTCTGCTGATAACGGATGGACTGCACATATTGAAACATACATTTGCCTGTCTCTTCGTCATCCCCATCGGCATAGAGAAAGAACGTGAATCCGGGATGAAGCTCGCTGATATCATAAAGAAGCTCGTCCTCGATGATGGTATCCAGATTATCTGTAGTATAAGTGACATAAACAGAGTATAGCATCTCCCTTTCTCTCATCTGGGCGCAGATATCTGCGCAGTCCTCACCGTATTTGACCACTACCAGAAGATTTTTCAATCGATTGGCTTCATCAAGAAAATCCTCGGTAACATCAGCAGAGTCCACGAAAAGCAGGAAAGCACATTCCGGTTGGCTCTGAATCAACGGGAGAAAACTGTGAGGTTCGGATAGTGTATAGAAAACCCATGTGTAGATACCAAGCCTTTTCCCCTGTTCAATCAGCAGCTGATAAGAATCAGCCAATGCATCATAACGGCTGCCGTCAATGGAAAGTGAGATGACCCAGGGAACTTCCACGCCCTTATTATCTTCGATGTAACGAATCGTCTTTACGCCTGAGGTCAGACTGTTATATCCTATGTTCAGTCCGAAGGTTAACAGGTGGTTCGCATCTACATAAGTGACTATATTTTGAAGCAATTTGTAATAGTTGCCGTTCTCATCGGCCATGATGTTCTGCAATTCCTCAAAAAAATGCTTTTGAGACTGTCCTTTCGCGAAATGAGAACCCATATCTATCATGCTGCGTAAACTGCGGTCGGGATTGTTTATTATTCCTTTTAATTTACTACAGACAAATGCTTCGATTAGAGTACGAGATATATCATTTTTTTTCTTCGTAGCCATGCCGTTCCCCTTTCAAAAAAATAAATAATAAAGTTATTATAAATCTTTGAATTTATAAGTTCAATAGGACAAAAGAGAATATATGCCCAAAAAGGTAACAATTTTCTTTTTTGTCTTAAGATTCTACAAAAATCTGGTCAGAAATAAAATATATAAACAGTTGGTTTTATCAGTACCTTGTGAATTCGGCGAAAGGAAAACTATCCGGCGTGAAGGAAAACTATTAGAAGATAAGGATGTTTTAAAAGAATTTTATCTGGTTTTTGTTCCTGGGGATTCAATAAATGTTATAAATCATTGAGAAAAAAAGAAAAAAACTTGTTGAGTATTCAATTTCATTATGTTATAATAATTTAGTGTGCAGACATTACTATGTGCTCAAGCGGATATATGTCGGTTCATTGTGTGGACAGACTGTCAATGGAGTGCGAACATGTCAGTACAGCGGACAGGATGTCGGGTATCTTGTATACCTGCAGAATGTCGATACAGGTGATCCTGAGTTTTATGACATGATACAGGATTATAATCAGGTGACAGGAGGAAGTATCCCATGTATTACAGTATCGCGATCGACGGACCGGCCGGTGCCGGAAAGAGTACCATCGCTAAGGAGATTGCAAAGAAGATAGGCTTTATCTATGTGGATACGGGTGCCATGTATCGGGCGATCGCTCTTTATTTTATTCGTGAGGGTATCGATGGACAGGAACGTGAGCGCATTTCGGAAGAGTGTTCTCGCATTCGTGTTACGCTTGATTATAATGAGGAAGGGAAACAGCAGGTTTACTTAAATGACGAGAATGTGACTCCGTTTATCCGGACGGAAGAGGTTGGGAAGATGGCATCTGCGACAGCGGCTATCCCGGCGGTCAGAGCAGCATTGCTTGATCTGCAGAGAGAGATGGCTCGCACATCCAACGTGTTGATGGATGGCAGAGATATCGGTACCCATGTACTTCCGGATGCGTCTCTTAAGATTTATCTTACAGCCTCGTCGGCTGTGAGAGCTCGGAGAAGATATGATGAGCTTCGGGAGAGGGGCGAGACATGTGATTTCTATCAGATTGAGCAGGATATCATTCAGAGAGATCAGGCGGATATGAATCGGGCGATCGCTCCACTTCGTCAGGCGGAGGATGCTGTGTACATCGATTCTTCCGATATGGGAATCGATGAGGTTGTCAGTGCGGTGATTGCCGAGTATAATAAAGTTATTTTGCCGGAGTAAAGAATGGAAATCAATATAGCAAAGTCTGCTGGCTTTTGTTTTGGGGTTCGCAGAGCTGTTGATACGGTTTATAAAGAATCTGTAAAGAAGGATGTTTATACCTATGGCCCCATCATTCACAATGATGAAGTAGTTGCAGATCTTAAGAGACAGGGAGTCGGAGTCATTCATGATTCTGCTGAGTTCCGGTCTCTTCGTACAGGAACGATCATTATTCGTTCCCATGGAGTGCCGAAGGCGATTTATGATGAGATTGCTGATGCCGGCCTCGATGTGATCGATGCAACCTGCCCCTTTGTTCGAAAGATTCACAGGATAGCGGAAAAGGAGAGCGGAGAAGGCAGAGTAGTTATTATTGTAGGCAGCAACCATCATCCGGAAGTGGAAGGAATCATGGGTTGGTGCCAGACCGCACCGATTGTAATTGAGAACCAGGAACAGGCAGAAGCAGTTGTAGCGGAATATGACACGGATACGAAGTTTACCATCGTGTCCCAGACGACATTTCACTACAATAAATTTCAATATCTAGTTGAATTTATCTCGGAAAAGGGTTATGATGTAAATGTTTTTAATACGATTTGTAATGTTACGGAAGAGCGGCAGAGGGAGACCAGAGAACTGGCGGCTCGTTCCGATGCCATGATCGTGATTGGCGGCAGACACAGCTCGAACACTCAAAAACTTTTTGAGATAAGTAAAAAAGAATGTAGTAATACTTTTTATATACAAACATCAAAAGATTTGAATATGGAGGATTTTCGTAATATCGGGATACTCGGTATTACTGCAGGGGCTTCAACCCCAAACAATATTATCAAGGAGGTTCATGAAAGCATGGCGGAAATGAGTTTTGACCAGATGCTGGAAGAAAGTTTTAAGACAATCAGAAATGGAGAGGTTGTCCAAGGCACTATTATCGATGTAAAAGAGGATGAGATCATCTTAAATATTGGATATAAAGCTGACGGTATCATATCAAGAAACGAATATTCCAACGATCAGAATTTAGACCTTACAACCGTTGCAAAGGTTGGCGACGAGATGGAAGCGAAGGTTCTGAAGGTTAACGATGGAGAAGGACAGGTACTCTTAACCTATAAGAGACTGAAAGCAGAAAAAGGTAATAAGAGATTAGAGGAAGCATTTAATAATAAAGAAGTGCTGAAGGCTACGGTTGCCAAGGTGTTAGACGGCGGTTTAAGCGTTGTTGTGGAAGATACGAGAGTCTTCATTCCTGCAAGTCTCGTATCCGATACCTATGAGAAGAATCTGAAGAAGTATGACGGCCAGGAGATTAAGTTTGTCATCACAGAGTTTAATCCTCGCAAGAGAAGAATCATCGGCGACCGCAAACAGTTACTGGTTGCGGAAAAGAAAGCAAAACAGGAAGCATTATTTGCAAGAATCGAGCCGGGCATGACCGTAGAAGGTACCGTGAAGAATGTGACAGATTTTGGCGCGTTCATCGACCTTGGCGGCGCAGACGGACTCCTGCATATCTCTGAGATGAGCTGGGGCCGTGTGGAGAATCCGAAGAAGGTCTTCACCGTTGGCGAGACATTGAATGTTTTGATTAAAGACATTCAGGGCGAGAAGATTGCTTTATCTTTGAAGTTCCCGGAGACAAATCCGTGGTTACATGCTGATGAAAAGTATGCTGTCGGCAATATCGTTGATGGCAAGGTTGCACGCATGACAGACTTTGGCGCATTTATCGAGCTGGAGCCAGGCGTAGATGCTCTTCTTCATGTTTCTCAGATTGCGAGAGAGCATATCGACAAACCGTCTGATGTACTGAAGGTTGGTCAGGAGATTACAGCGAAGGTTGTAGACTTCAAGAAAGATGACAGAAAGATCAGCCTGAGCGTTAAGGCATTGGATATCCCTAGAGAAGACTAATTGAAAGTAAGATAGCAAGAAAAAGGTGTTGCAGGCAGCAACACCTTTTTTGCCTTAAGGAAACTTGTTTCCTATAAGGCAAAAACGTTCCGCTATGGATGTGTGCTCGCGCGATAGGAAGTATGCCGTAAATGGTAGTATAGATGTTATAGAGTATTTATGTTGTATAGTAAAGGAAGGGGAATATAATGACATTTACTGACGTGAAGATTTCAGTGCCAAAAGAAATGGAACCATATGTTATTTCAACGGATCAAAGAACGGTTTTGGAGCGTAATGCGCTTCTTCTATACCCTTATATAAAAAAAATGGTTATATCTCATGGAAAAGCAGCTGAAATATTGGGAATATGCAAAAACGATTTGATTGAAATTTTTGATGAGATGGGATTGCCTTATTTAAACTTTACGATGAATGAAATAGAAGAAGAAGTTGCAGCGTTTAAGCGATTAAAAGGAGAAAAAGTATGATTATTGTCTCAGACTCTACACCAATCATATCGTTATTAAAAATTCATCACCTGGATTTGCTATATCATTTGTTTGGAGAGATATGGATACCGAGGGCCGTTTATCAGGAATTAACCTTTAATAAAAAGTTCAGGCAGGAAGCAGAACAAATAATAAATTCGGAGTATATCAAGAAAGTGACTGTGGAAGATGCCAGATTTGTTAATCGCTTTCGACAAAAAAATGGATTGGACATTGGTGAGAGCGAGGCAATTATCTTGTCGGATGAGTACAAAGCAGATATTTTGCTGATGGATGAAGTGAAAGGCAGAAAAGTCGCTAAACAGATGGGGTTGCAAGTCATGGGAACGATAGGTATATTGATGGCGGCATTTGATGAAAGATTGCTGTCATCAGAGGATATGGAGCAATGTATTAAAGTATTACAGGACAGTGGGCGCCATATAAGTGATAGATTGTATAAAGAGTTAATCGATAGGGTTAGAGGGATATAAGAGATGCGCAAGATAAAAAGATTATTGCGCATCTTTTTTGTATTATAAACTACTCACGAACAGCGTGAGAACCCCGCACAGAATCCCCAGGGCTGCCCCACATATCACATCCGACGGAAAATGTATTCCGGTGATTACGCGGATCACAGCCAGAATGACGCCGAGAAGCAATACGAAGACCGCCACAGGCCAAAAAACCACATACCAGAGAGTCCCGATCAAAAAGATGGAGAAAACATGACGACTGGGAAAGGATTCTCCCCCGCCGTTTCTCGGAATCAGCGGCTGATATCCATAATATTCGTAAGGACGTTTGCGGTTGATAATCTGACGGAACCTACTCATGGCGATATAGCAGAAGGCAGGGATGAAGAGATAGGCAAAAAAGCTTTTCCCGAACTGTAGAGCTACTATGAGCAGAAGTAGTGGATAGATAAGGAAACCTATGAGAGTGATATATTGGTTCAAAAGCGCCACAATGGAAAAAATCGTGGGATGTAATTGAAAAAATCGTATGGTTTTTTTATATAATTTGATATTCATAGGAATCTCCATTCTGTGTATCTAATTGTCTGTACTATTTCCCGCATACAGGGCGATTCCGCTGATCCAGAAGATAAAGACGATAATTTTCGCGTCAGAGGGGATCTAGTCAAACAAAAAGATGGCCCTGAGCGACGCGTAGACCGGATCGCACAGCCGGGAAGTGGATATAAATGCGGCACTGACATATTTTACTGCCCAATTGAGGATACTGTGTCCCAGGAAAGTACACAGGATGGTCATGCCGAAAATCATCAGGTAATCGGATGATGGGTATCCTGCAAATTGCTGTCCGGTTATCAGGGAGGCCACCACCAATGTGATCGCTGAAAAAGTATAAACGATAAAGGTATAGACTGTTGTGGTCAGGTATTTGCGCTGGTCCCGACCTATCAAAGTGTAGATAGATATGCTCATGGCACCGATCAGGGCGAAGAAGTCTCCTTTCAGGATGTCAGTGCCGCTTCCGGTGTCAGTCAGCGCGATGATGACTGCGCCGGCAAAGGCCAGCAGGATGCCGCAGATGCCCTTTGCCGGAATCTTTTCCCGAAAGAGAAAGATGAGAGCCAGGGCAACAAAAAATGTTTCCGTATCCACCAGGACCGTACAGGAGGAGATGGTCGTAAAATTCGCGGCGCTTAAGTAAAAATTAAAATGAAATCCGAGAAAGATTCCGCTGACAGCGCACATGATCAGACTTCGGCGGGAAACCTGTGATAACTCTTCCTTACAGCGACACAAGACATAAGGGGTGAGGAGTATTACCGTGAAGACCATACGGTACATGGCTGTGATCATGCCGGAAGCCGTGATCATGCGGCTGAATATCGAAGAGAAGGAACAGCCGAATACCGCTAAAAGACAGATGATTTTGATAAGATTATTGTTCTTTGTCATAGGTTTTCTCCTGTTATGAACTGGCTGTGCAAGGTACGAATGGAACATTGCATGGTGTGTTTTTATGTAGAGGGGTTTCCTTTTTATTTCTCATCCGATAATGTGAGCAGCCAGAAGATGGTTGTGTTATCTGATGCGTCCTCGATGTTGTGGGCAATCAGGTCAAGCCCGAAAAGGGGACCGCATTTTTCACTGCATATCACAGCAGTGTTTTCCGGTAATTGTCCGCTGGCAAGCCATTTGGCGGCAAGGGCGGTATCATCTATAACCTGCTCTGTGAGTTCAGGGAAATGAACTTTTCGATAATCTCTTGTTTGGGCCAGAGCCTGAGGATGAGAAGCCATTACAGTCAGCGATGATTTCGCTATCTTGGGATTCTTCCGGAAAATGCAGTGATGGATCGGCAGAATATATTCGCCTATAATGTCATAATGGACATTCTGGAATGTGTTTACAAATTCTGATACGGGACCGACACTTGAGTTTCGCACGGCAAGAACTCCATGGGTGATTTCTCCGTTTTGTAATGCTTGCAGGATGTTCTTTGCGCTGGTCATCGGAATGCATTTCGCATCCCTGATTCCTGTTTCTGCGACTAATTTTTCCGCGGCGATATCTGAAAAGCTGCCCTCGATTCCCATGTATCCAATGATGTACATTTTCTTTTCTCCCCTTGTTCATTTGTTTTATGTGACAAGCCTTCGCAAAACGTTTCTAAAGATTGCAAATGGCTGCTATTAATGTTTGATTTTTATCCCAACAAATGTAAACTATATATGTTTTTGACGGATATTGCAAGTGATAATTAAAAAATATAGTAAAATAGCGCAAATCATGTTATGATATGAGACCGGAGGGAAAATGAAAGTGAACGACAAAAATAATTTGCAGTACCACGCCTTTTGCCGTTTAAATCATAATAAGATCAGTATTAAGATGTATGGAAGATATCATAAAAAGGAGACAAAGAAAATGAAGTACAATAAGCAGGTAATGGGCATCGCTCCATCCAAATCCGTAGCCATGCTGCCTAAAGTTCAGAAAATGCAAAAAACTGACCCGGAGATTATCAATATGATGGCGGGAGAACCGGATTTTGATTCGTCAAAACCGGCCTGTGAGGAAGTGACACAGCAGCTTATGGCCGGATATAACCATTACACGGAAGCCAAAGGAAACCAGGATCTGCGAGATGCCATCGCCAAAAAATTAAAAGACGAAAACAATGCGCCTTACAGCGCGGATCATATTCTGATCACGCCGGGAGGAAAATATGCCGTATATCTTGCCATGCAGGCTCTGTTGAACCCGGGGGATGAGGTAATCTGGCTGACACCGGGCTGGGTATCATATCCTTCGATCACGCAGCTTTGCGGAGGGACGCCGGTGGCGGTTCATCTGAAATATGATGAGGATTATGCCATCACTTATGAGGCGCTGGAAGCGGCTGCTTCTCCGAACACGAAGTTACTGGTCATTAATTATCCGAATAATCCTACGGGAAAAATATTGTCCGAACGGGATCTGGAAGCATTGACCGCGTTCCTGCGCAATCATCCGGATGTCTTCGTCCTTTCTGATGAAGTGTATGAGAAGATTGTGTACGATGATAGGAAGGTTGTGAGTATCGCTTCCTATCCGGAATTTTTCGATCGCGTAATTGTGGTGAACAGTTTCTCGAAAGCCTTTGCCATGACCGGATGGAGAGTGGGCTATATCGCCTGCAATGCGGAGATAGCTGATATCGCGCTGAAGATTTTTCAGCACACGATCAGTTGTACCAGCGGATTTTTGCAAAAGGGCGCTCTGACCGCTTTAAGCTGCACAGACAAAACGGAGGAAATGAGGCGGGAGTTTGAACACAGGAGAGATATTTTCCTTGCTGGAATCCAGGATATTCCAGGTGTGGAATTAAAGGCGCCGGAAGGGGCATTTTATGCGTGGGTACGCTTTGATACGAAAAAGAGCAGTGCCCGTCTGGCGGAAGAATTGCTGGAGAAGGCGAAGATTGCCGGCTTGCCGGGAAATGCTTACGGAGAAGAAGAGAAGTGCTGTATCCGCTTTTCTTTCGCATCGGAAGAAGAAATCCGGGCGATGCTTCGGAATCTGAAACGGTTCGTAGCAGAAGGTGGACTGGAATAGCGGCCATTGTCCGGCATAATGCAGCATACTGGCTTATCATTCAACGTCGCATATCCGATTTGACGAGAGAACGTGAATCGTTATGAATCGTAAACACTTTTACACATTAAATCATTTTGCTGTTTACGAAAATGAATTATAATGTTACAATAGATTCATATTGTGCAAAGGAAGGGATTTCAATGGGAAAAAGAATTCCAAAAGAGCGTAAGATTGATATGTATAAGGCGATTTTAGAACTGAAAGATCTGAGCGAGTGCTGTGATTTTTTTGATGATATCTGTGCAGTGACAGAGCTTCGTTCCATGGAACAGCGTTTTGAGGTGGCAAAGATGCTGCGGGAAGAGAAAGTCTACACAGAGATTATGAAAAAGACGAATGCCAGTTCGGCAACGATCAGCAGAGTGAACCGTATGATGAATTACGGTACCGGCTGTCTGGGAGAGATTTTAGACAGAATGGCATCAAAGGAGACAGAAGGTGAACAATAACAACAGGTTGTTTCCAGGGAATTCCCTAACAGCTGCAGCGAGGTTCTCGCTGCAAATTTATGTAACAGAAAGGACTTCATGATTATGAAAGAACTAATGCTGGGTAATAAGGCATTTGCCAGAGGATTATACGAGGCAGGATGCAGTGTGATTTCCAGTTATCCGGGTCCACCGAGTACCGAGGTTACGGAAGAAGCCGCGAAGTACGATGAGATTTACTGCGAATGGGCGCCGAATGAGAAAGTAGCCATGGAGGTGGCCTTTGGAGCGTCGCTAGCGGGAAAGAGAAGCTTCTGCGGCATGAAGCATGTGGGATTAAATGTGGCGGCCGATCCGCTGTTTACCTGTTCCTATACGGGTGTAAACGGCGGGATGGTCATCTGTGTGGCAGATGACGCCGGGATGCATTCCTCGCAAAACGAGCAGGATTCGCGTCACCATGCGATCGCGTCGAAGATTCCGATGTTGGAGCCTTCCGATTCGGGAGAGGCCTATGCTTTTGCGAAGAAGGCGTATGAGTTGTCAGAAGAATTTGACACGCCGGTCATCATCAAGATGTGTACCCGCGTAGCGCATTCTCAGAGCATCGTGGAGCCGGGAGAGCGTGTGGTGCCCGCGCCGAAGCCTTATGAGAAGAATATCGCTAAGTACGTTATGATGCCGGGCAATGCCATCCGCCGTCATCCGATCGTGGAAGAACGCATGCGCAAGCTGGTCGCGTACGCGGAAGAATGTCCGTTTAACCGGGTGGAGATGGGAGATACCAAGATTGGGGTCATCACCTCCTCGACCAGTTATCAGTATGTAAAAGAAGTATTTGGGGATAATGCCTGCATTTTGAAGCTGGGCATGGTAAATCCTTTGCCGGAAAAGCTTATCTTTGATTTTGCCTCCAAAGTGGAGAAGCTTGTCATCGTAGAAGAACTGGATCCGATTATTGAGAACCATTGTAAGCAACTGGGATTACAGGTCACGGGAAAAGACGTCCTGCCGATGGAAGGAGAATTTTCTCAGAATCTGATCGCGGAGAAGCTTGGCGTGGAAGTCCCGTCCTATAAAGAGATGGAAGAGACGATGCCGGGCAGACCGCCGGTTATGTGTGCCGGATGTCCGCACAGAGGCCTGTTTTATACCTTGTCAAAGAATAAATGTACGGTGCTTGGTGATATCGGCTGCTACACCTTAGGGGCGGTCGCTCCTCTTAGCGCTATGGAAATGACGCTTTGCATGGGAGCATCCGTGAGTTCCATCCACGGGTTTAATAAAGCACTGGGGAAAGAAAGCGAAGGGAAAACCGTCGCAGTGATCGGGGATTCCACCTTCATGCATTCTGGTATGACCGGGCTGGCCAATATCGCCTATAATCAGAGTAATTCCACGGTCATCATCCTGGATAATTCCATCACAGGCATGACGGGCCACCAGCAGAATCCGACGACGGGATATAATATTAAGGGAGATCCTGCGGGCAAGATCGACCTGGAGAGTCTGTGCCATGCCATGGGCTTTGAGCGGGTGGTTGTCGTAGATCCGTATGATCTGGCAGAATGCGACCGCGTTGTCAAAGAAGAACTTGCGGCAGACGCGCCTTCCGTCATCATCAGCAGACGGCCTTGCGCCCTCTTAAAATATGTGAAGCATAATCCACCTCTGAAAGTAGAGGCGGATAACTGTATCGGTTGTAAATCCTGTATGCGTCTCGGCTGTCCGGCCATCAGCGTCAAAAATAAAAAGGCAGTGATCGACACGACTTTGTGCGTGGGCTGCGGCGTCTGTCAACAGCTGTGCCGGTTTGATGCATTGCAGTCATAGGAGGGTGTGAAATGACAAAAAATATTATGATCGTCGGCGTGGGCGGCCAGGGATCCCTGCTTGCCAGCAAGCTTCTCGGACATCTGTTATTATCCGAGGGATATGATGTGAAGGTATCGGAAGTGCATGGCATGAGCCAACGCGGCGGAAGCGTAGTTACATATGTAAGATTCGGAGAGAAGGTCTATTCTCCGATTATTGATAAAGGCGAGGCGGATTTTATCGTCTCATTTGAGAAACTTGAGGCAGCCCGTTACATTTCTTACCTCAAGGAAGGCGGACGGATTGTCACTAATACGCAGGAGATCGATCCGATGCCGGTCATTACGGGAGCGGCGCAATATCCGGAGAATCTCATCGAAAAGATGGAGTCCCTGGGTGTTCAGGTAGACGCCATGGATTGTCTTTCCCTCGCTAACGAGGCAGGTTCTTCCAAGGCGGTCAATATCGTTTTGATGGGACGCCTGTCCAAATACTTCGATATTTCCGAAGAAAAATGGCTGCAGGCTATCCGTGAATGCGTTCCGAAAAAGTTTGAGGAATTGAATCTCAAGGCCTTCAAACTGGGGCGCGGAGATACGGTGGAAGATTAGCCAGCAAGGGAATGTGTAACTTTTGGCTTTTATATTAAGATTACAATAAGAGGATTTAGAAGATCCAGTTATAATAAAAAGCAAATAAGGAGAAGAAAAATGAAAAACTACTACCAGCCGGAAATCGAAACCATGCCGTTAGAACAGTTGCAGGCTCTCCAGAGTGAGAGATTGGTAAAACAGGTGAAACATGTCTACGAGCATGTTCCCTTTTACCGCGGAAGGATGGACGAAGCCGGTGTGAAGCCTGAAGATATTAAAGGCATTGAAGATCTGCCGAAGCTGCCGTTTATTACCAAGGATGATCTGCGAGATCAGTATCCTTATGGACTCCTCGCAGTTCCCCTGGAAGATTGCGTGCGCATCCAGTCAACCAGCGGAACAACGGGACGTCGCGTGGTAGCCTTTTATACCATGGAAGATATCAATATCTGGGATGAATGTTGTGCGAGAGCTATCGTTGCGGCAGGCGGCACAAAGGAAGATGTCTGCCATGTCTGTTACGGCTATGGTCTGTTTACCGGTGGTCCTGGTTTGAATGGCGGTTCCCACAAGGTGGGCTGTCTGACGCTTCCGATGTCTTCTGGTAATACGGAACGACAGATTCAGTTCATGACAGACCTTGGGTCGACGATTCTTTGCTGTACGCCATCCTATGCGGCGAATCTTGCGGAGTCTATCAATGAGAAGGGACTGCGAGATCAGATTAAGTTGAAAGCCGGCATATTTGGTGCAGAACCCTGGACGGAAGAGATGCGCCACAATATTGAAGAAGCGTTGGGCATTAAGGCTTACGACATCTATGGTCTGACAGAGATTGCCGGTCCAGGCGTCTCCTTCGAGTGTGAGGAACAGGCTGGCATGCATATCCAGGAAGACCACTTTATCCCGGAAATCATTGATCCGGATACCGGGGAAGTGCTTCCGGAAGGCGAAGTGGGCGAGCTGGTATTTACCTGTATCACGAAAAAAGCGTTCCCGCTTCTTCGCTATCGCACCCGTGATCTCTGCTATCTGACGAGAAAGAAATGCTCTTGCGGACGTACGCATATCCGCATGCACAAGCCGACAGGCCGCAGCGATGATATGTTGATTGTCAAGGGCGTGAACGTATTCCCGTCCCAGATTGAAACAGTTCTCCTGAATCAGGGATATCAGGCGAACTATCAGATTGTTGTTGACCGTGTAGGAAATAACGATACGATTGAAGTGCAGGTGGAACTCACACCGGAGATGGCGGCAGACACTTCTGTTTCTGTGGCGGAAAGAGAGAAAAAGGTTGTCACTGGCCTGAAGTCCATGCTGGGCATCAAGGTTGATGTCAGCGTCGTGGAGCCAAAGACGATCGTCAGAAGCGATGGAAAAGCGGTCCGTGTGGTAGATAAGAGGAATCTGTATCAGTAGGATCAGGTAATCCGCTATATATTCTAACAAAAGAAAGGTCACTGTTTGAGCTTCGCTGTAAACAGTGGCCTTTACGTGTTTCTGTTACTTTTTTCAAATCGTCAGATTACATCTAAATCTCCATATGGAGAAGGCGCAATGCATTCCCTGAAAAAATATTATCCCTTTCCTCTGTGATAAAAGGAAGCTGATTGATTCGGTTCACATAATCTGACTGGTCAGCCCAGGGGGAGTCTGTGGCAAACAGGATACGGTCTGCTCCATGTTTTCTTACGAGGCGAATGAAGGTCTCATCCTGCAAGTTATGATTTCTGTAGGGTGGCATACCCGTCCCTGGATTTGGAGTGAGTGATCCGATGGAAAAAGCCGTATCCATCCAGACCGGAGCGCCAATCAAATATTTTTCCACTTCATCCCAGCAATCCCAGTTACCCATATGAGCAAGAACGAGTTTTTCGGGATGGACTTCTTCAAGAACCTTTAAAATGTGAGGGACAGAGCTGTAATTCCTGTCGCATATACCGATATCGATTCCGGCATGCACTAATGTGATCAATCCTTCCTCCGAGGCACAATCCATGATGCGCATCATACGAATATCGTCCAGATCGACATGTTGATAGGCGGGATGTAACTTGATGCCAGGGATATGATTTTTCCGTAAACGATGCAATTCTTTTTTATAATCGGCATAATCCGGGTGAATTCCTCCAAAGGGGATGATACCCTGTTTTAACAGGTTTTCCTGATTAGCAATCATGGAAGTATTCACCTTTTCTACCTGTTCCGCTCGGGTCATCACCGGAAGGTTGACGGAATAATCTACCCCTGCCTTTTTCATAGAGGATAGCAGGTCTGGAATCGATCCCATCGTACAAGGCTTCAGATTAGATTCCTTTGCCAGTTGTTTTATGACCCTTGAAGATATTTTTTCGGGAAATGTATGTACGTGAAAATCAATGATCATAAAATATCTCCAATCTGTCTATGTATTTTTTAGAAAATATTGCCGGACACAGTTTCGTTGAACTATGTCCGGCGTTTTTTTAGGAGCGATAGGATCTTGCCAGTTTTTCGAAAGCGTCTAAGGAACGTTTTAACATTTCCGTCTGCACGCAGAAGGAGATGCGGGCATGTCCCGGACAGCCGAATCCAACGCCCGGCACGATCAACAGGTTGTATTCCTTGGCTCTCTCACAGAAGGCGACGTCGTCTGCTTCCAGGGTTCTTGGGAACATGTAGAAGGTTCCGCCTGGTTCGACAACATGGAACCCCATGTCCCGTAAGCCGTGAAGCAACAGATTCTTATTGGTCTCATACACGGAGATATCCGCCGTCATATCAGCACACATCGCGCAGACCCGCTGGAACAGACTGGGCGCGTTCACGTAACCTAAGGAACGGCCGGCGCCGGCGATGGCAGCATAGACCTGGGCCTGTTCTTCTACCTCATCTGGAACAAGAATGTATCCCATACGTTCTCCGGGGAGGGAAAGAGATTTGGACCAGGAATAGCAGACCAGCGTGTTCTTATAATATTTTGGAATATACGGAATCACTGTGCCATCAAAAACGATCTCCCGATAAGGTTCATCGGTGATCAGATAAATGGGATGGCCATACTCAGCAGACTTGTCTTCCAGGATAGCAGCCAGTTTCTGTATCGTCTCTTCGGAATAAACGGCGCCGCTCGGATTATTCGGCGAGTTGATGATTACAGCCTTTGTGTCTGCATTCAGTGCGGACTCAAATGCCTCGAAATCAATCTGAAATGCCTCGATATCCGCAGGAATCAGGTTCATGGATGCTCCGGCGCCTTCGATAAATACCTGATATTCCGGGAAGTAGGGGGCGAAAACGATGACGTTGTCGCCGGGATTGCACAGACCGTTCAGACAGCAGCACAGACCGGCTGCGGCGCCAACGGTGATATACAGATTATCCGCGCCGACAGAACTGTTAAAACGGGTATTGATGGAGTCCGCGATCATCTTACGCACGCCGGCGTCTCCCTGGGCACTGGTGTAGCCGTGCAGGATGACTGGATTCATCTCCTGGATGAGTTTTAGTGCTGTCTCGTTGACTGCGTCCGGTGCAGGAACACTCGGGTTGCCGATGGAAAAATCGTAAACATTTTCTGCTCCGATCTCAGCGGCTCGCTGTTTGCCGAATTCAAAAAGCTCGCGGATGACAGAGCGCTGTGTTCCGAGAGCTACCATACGTTCGTTTAACATGATTCATACCTCTTTTCGTTTGGTTTAGTAAATGGTTCTGCTGACCTCAAAATAAAAACCTCCAGAAAAGCAGTCTCCGGAGGTTCGCCTGGGTTTCGTGAGAACTCACCACGTTTCTCAGCTACGATTATAATAGGTCATAGTAATTTAAAAGTCAATAGTTAAGTGGCGGTTGTACAAGGTTGACTTTTCAAACGCAATATGTTATTTTAGTCTGAGTGAAGTACTTTAGCATGTGAAATTGAAAAAGTGCTGATATTTAAAAGTTTAATGTGATAAAGAGGGAATGATTATGCCTGTAACTGATTTACTGGAACGGAATCACAAGCTTTACGGCGACGAAGTGGCGCTGGTGGAACTGAATCCGACGATGAGAGACACGAGAAAGACGACATGGAAAGAGTATGATCTGGTTCAGCAGACATCCGCTGTGCCGTATCGAAGAGAGATTACCTGGAGTATTTTTGATGAGAAGGCCAATCGAGTGGCCAATATGCTTTTGAGCCGCGGTGTGCAGCGGGGAGACCGGGTGGCGGTTCTGATGTTTAACTGTCTGGAATGGCTGCCGATTTATTTTGGCATTTTAAAGACCGGGGCGATCGCGGTGCCATTTAATTTTCGCTTTTCCGCCGATGAGATCATGTATTGCGCTGATCTGGCGGAAGTGCAGGTCATGTTCTTCGGACCAGAATTTATTGGACGTATTGAGTCGATCGAAGAGAAGTTGAGCCGGGGCCGTCTTTTGATTTATGTAGGCGATGGATGCCCGACCTTCGCCGAAAGCTACCGGGAGATGGTGGCAGACTGTTCCAGTCAGCCGCCGCTGATCTGTCTGGTGGATGAGGACGATGCCGCTATTTATTTTTCCTCGGGGACCACAGGATTTCCAAAGGCGATCTTACATAACCATGAGAGCCTTTTGCAGGCAGCGCAGATGGAGCAGAAGCATCATCTGGTCGTTCATGAGGATGTATTTTTATGTATTCCGCCATTGTACCACACGGGGGCGAAGTTCCACTGGATGGGTAATCTATGTGCCGGCAGTAAAGCAGTTTTGCTCAAAGGAGCTACACCGGAGTTTATCCTGGATGCCGTGTCGAAGGAACATTGCACGACAGTATGGCTACTGGTTCCGTGGGTGCAGGACATTCTGGATGCTCTGGATCGGGGCGAGTTGAAATTATCAGATTATGATCTCGATCAGTGGAGGCTGATGCATGTCGGCGCGCAGCCGGTACCGCCGTCCCTGATCAGACACTGGAAGGAGTATTTCCCTCATCATCTGTATGATACGAATTATGGCCTGTCCGAATCGACCGGTCCCGGATGCGTGCACCTTGGGATTGAGAATATCGATAAGGTCGGCGCTATTGGGATTCCGGGTTACCGCTGGGAATGCAAAATTGTGGATGAACAGGATCAGGAAGTGAAGCAGGGAGATGTCGGTGAGCTTTGTGTGAAAGGACCCGGCGTGATGACTTGTTATTATAATGATCCGGAGGCAACGGCGGAGACCCTCAAAGATGGCTGGCTTTACACCGGTGACATGGCTTTGCAGGATGAAGACGGATTCTATTTCTTGGTAGACAGGAAAAAGGATGTCATCGTCAGTGGCGGAGAGAATATTTATCCGGTACAGATTGAGAATTTTATAAGTACGTTTGAAAAAGTGAAGGACGTGGCAGTCATTGGACTGCCGGACAAGCGCCTTGGAGAGATTACGGGTGCCATCGTTTCCATCAAAGAAGGGATGGAATGCACGGAAGAAGAGATCGCGGAGTTCTGTATGGATCTGCCCCGGTACAAACGTCCGAAGAAGATTATTCTAGCGGATGTCCCGCGCAACGCTACCGGTAAGATTGAGAAACCGGCCCTGCGTAAGAAATATGGTGCCGAGTATCTGGTTGCGCAGCAGAATCGCGGATAAGCGATATGATATCCTTAAGCATCTGAATCGTGGTATAATCGAAAGAGTGATAGAGGTATACAGCGATGACCAAATGATGATTAAATTAAGGATGCAGTTTGAATCATAGTATAATTAAAAGAGTAATAGGGTAATAAAGAGAGATTCCCGCATGGAGTTTTGTTATTCTCCATGCGGGAATCTTTTGTTTTCACTTTCAATATAATTCTATCAGTCGCTCTAAGTAGCGGCTATTTTCGAAAATACCACGAGCATATCATTATTTGCCCAGGGCAGCTTTTTGTGAAACGACAGTAGATTTATTGTAGCAGGCGAAGGTCGCTTCCACCAGGTCCTTATCCGGCTTGCGGGTAAACAGGCTGACAACGGGAACGATGACAAGGCCTGCCAGCATGGCGATGGCGCCACAGTTGATCGGAGACTGCATGATCGCCGGAAGAACGCTCGGAGAGATCATATTCACGATCATAAGACAGGAACCGAAGAAAAAGCATACCCAGCAGGAAGCCTTTGTGGTACCCTTCCGGTAAAGGGAGTAGAGGAACGGCGCCAGGAAGGAACTGGCCAGCGCACCCCAGGAAATACCCATCAGCTGAGCAATAAACATAACGCTGCTCGTAGACTGAATCAGCGCGATAATGGCGGAGCTCGCGATAAAGACGACGACCAGGACACGGATGTAAAGCACCTGTTTTTTCTCACTCATGTTTTTGATAAAATTATCCTTCAGGAAATCAATCGTCAGCGTAGAGCTGGACGCGATGACCAGGGAGGACAGGGTTGACATGGAAGCGGATAATACCAGGATGACCACCAAAGCAATCAGAATCGGGCTTAAGTTCTGCAGCATGGTCGGGATAACGGAATCGTATCCGTTAGCGACGACGTCAATCTGATCGGAGAACAGACGGCCGAAACCACCGAGGAAATAACATCCGCCTGACACGATCAGCGCGAAAATCGTGGAGATGATGGTTCCTTTTTTGATGGATTCCTCGTCACGAATCACGTAGAACTTCTGTACCATCTGTGGCAGACCCCAGGTTCCCAGGGACGTCAGTATGACGACGAACAGCAGGTTCAGAGGATCTGGCCCAAAAAAGGAATTGAAAACGCCCGGCGTGGAAGATACCGACTCATCCGTAACCTCCGCCAGTCCGTTCAATGCTGCCATAAAGCCGCCTTTACTGTTTAAAACGGCGGCAATGACGGTAATGATACCGAAAATCATGATGATACCCTGTATGAAATCATTGATGGCGGTCGCCATGTAACCGCCGGCGATCACGTAGATTGCCGTGAGCACCGCCATAAGGACGATACAGACGGAGTAGTCGATATTAAAGGCCATTCCGAATAAGCGGGACAGTCCGTTATACAGAGAGGCCGTATAAGGTATCAGGAAGATAAATATGATAACGGAAGCGGCAATCTTTAATGCCCGGCTGTCATAGCGCTCGCCAAAGAACTGCGGCATGGTCGCCGAATCCAGATACTGCGTCATGATTCGAGTGCGTCTTCCGAGAACCACCCAGGCTAACAGAGAGCCGATGATAGCGTTGCCGATACCGGCCCATATAGCGGCGATGCCGTATTTCCATCCAAACTGTCCGGCATAGCCGACGAACACAACGGCCGAAAAGTAAGAGGTTCCATAGGCAAAGGCGGTCAGCCATGGTCCGACAGAACGGCCTCCCAATACAAATCCATTCACATCTGTTGCATGTTTTCTGCAGTATAGGCCGATACTGATCAAAACGGCAAAATATACCACTAAAATTACTAGTTTCATAGTTTTTTCCTTTCTTTCTCTATTTTTACAGTAAACGCACATTCCCGTATCACAGGCCGACTCACAAAATGATGATCCGCGATGGTTTTCATAGCGTGTATTTACAGCAAACTATCAAAACTTTAACACATAAAATCGAAAAAGTCAATAAATCCTCGGCAGATACCTGCCATTCGCTATATAGTTATTTTTCACCAGGTTATTTTTCACGGCACACTAGCTGTCAGGCTATGTCTTACTACTGGAAAGTAACGTAAAATGGATGTTCCGTCTTCGCAATTTTCGCTATCTTTTGTTCAAAATGTCGTAAATTATCCACGAAAAATAAATTATTTTTGCGAATATCATCATATAATAATACATGTCATAAATATTTGCGATGAAATAAAATTGTATTAGGAAGGGAGGAAAATGTATAATAATGCCATAATATATTGCAATTTATGGGAGGATGTATTATGTCAAATATTAATGTAGCAATTGCGGATGATAACGAGGGAATCCGTCACAATCTGAAGGATATCGTAGCAAAAGAACAGGATATGACACTGGTTGGCAGCGCGACAGATGGCGTTGGCGCCGTATCAATGATTCGGCGGACAAACCCTGATGTCGTTTTGCTGGATATTATCATGCAGAATAAAGATGGTCGGGGGGTACTGGATGAGGTACAAAATGACATGGCAATTGAAAAAAAGCCGGCTTTTGTTATTGTGACGGCCATGGAACAGGAAATGGTCACCCAGGAAGCGTTGCATCTTGGAGCGCATTATGTCATCCTGAAGCCTTATGATCAAAAGGTAATCACAAAAACAATACGTCAGGCGAAAGAAGGAGGCAGACAAAAGGGAGAGAGACAGGAAGGATTGACAGCACACCCAGATAAAGTGGTACGTTTGGATAAGGCAATGCGGTCAGATATAACGATGTGTTCAGCGGGGACGAAGGAATTGGATATGGACGATGCGATGAAGACAGATATGGAATATAAGCTGGAGATTATTGTGACAAATATCATTCACGAGATCGGAGTGCCAGCCCATATTAAAGGATATCAATATCTGCGGGATTCCATCAGGATGTCTGTCATCGATATGGATATATTGAATTCCATTACCAAACAATTGTATCCCACTATTGCGCAGATGCATAAGACGACATCTTCCAGGGTAGAGAGAGCCATACGACATGCCATAGAGGTCGCCTGGAACCGGGGCAAAATGGATACGATCCACGAGTTATTCGGCTACACCATCCAATCAGGGAAGGGAAAGCCGACGAATTCGGAATTTATTGCGTTAATTTCGGATAAGATACGTCTGGAATACAAAAATACCATCGATTTCAGCAAATTGGAACAATAAAAATTCAGTAAACTGGAACAATAAAAATGATGAACCATAACGAACGGAGGGAAAAGAAATATGAAAACAATCAACATCTTGATAGCAGACCATTCTGAAACGGCAAGAGCAAAGCTAACAGAAATATTCGAGGAGAGGGATGATACGAATCTTATCGGGGCAGTCGACAATGGACAGGATGCTTACAAGTCAATCATAGAGAATAAACCAGATATCATATTGCTGGACGTTGTACTGCCAGTCATGGATGGTTTTTCCGTCATCGAGAAAGTGAACATCAACATTGACAGGAAAGATCGTCCTGCTTTTATCGTTCTCTCTTCCATCGGAAATCAGTCTATGGTCGAGTGTGCATGTAAATTAGGTGTTTCCTATTACATATTGAAGCCTTATGAGGCGGATAATCTGGCAAAAAGAGTGGTTCAGATCGGATTTGCGCGGGAAGAGAACAGAAAGCGTCAAGTATTGCGAAGACAGGAAACCGGAAAAACGCAATCAGGGAATCCACAGGTGACCGGCTATATGGGTAATACTCTGGAGGAAGATATCACGAACCTCATCCGGGAGATTGGCATTCCAGCCCACATCAAAGGATATCAATACATTCGAGAGGCAATCATGATAACCGTCAATGATATGAACCTTTTGAATTATATTACGAAGTTGCTTTATCCGACGATTGCCAAAAAATATAAGACGACGTCCAGCAGTGTGGAGAGGGCCATCCGCCATGCCATTGAAGTGGCATGGAACCGGGGAAGGATCGAAGCCCTCGATGACCTGTTTGGATACACGGTCAGTGCCGGAAAGGGGAAGCCGACGAACTCGGAATTCATTGCCCTGATCGCGGATAAGATTCGCCTGGAATACCGGATGCAGGCTTGAAAGTATACAAATCGGAGTTCTTTTTTAAGCAATAGATCGTTATGATTAATATAGTTTGAAAAAACAATTTCATTGTTGATCGTGCCATCAAGGTAAGGGTGGCAGCTGCTATATGACAATGCGTATGATCTGGAAAGAGATTGAGCCACCAACATATGATTGGCGGGGTGGGGATCAATATGGTATATCATCAGGAATCGCAACGATAGATATGCATTATATATATCCGAAAATGTGCAAATTCGATGGAAGCAAAGCAAAAATAATTTTAAAAATGAATTTTTTTACTGGACATCCTGCATTTTTGGTGCTATAGTGTATGCAGAGTTCGACAAGGAAGTCACTGAAAGTTCAGTGGCTTCTTTTTCGTTTGATTTTGATATGCTTTGCATTTCTGAAAAATTTCCAGGAAGGCAAAGCATGGGAAAAGGAATGATAAGTGTATTATCTCTTCCATGAGATAATATGGTAAGCGCGAGTTGCTTTTGAGACAGAAAGGAGATTATAGTATGGATGTCAGCCAGGTTGAATTGTATAATGAGGAAGTATTAAAACAGAGAGCACAGAGAGATAAAGATTACGCGGAGTATGATGCCGCAGGGCGTATCTGGGGACTGGTACCGCGTGAGAGAATCACGAAAATCACGTTTCCTCGTGTAAAAAAGGAGATTATCGATGGATATCTGTCCATGGACGATATGTCTACGACAGTTTCTGATGTTCTGGACAGCTATGGCATAGATGGTGCGATTCCGACGTCTTATCTGAAGCCGGTTATTCCTGGCAGTAAGATTGTCGGCCCGGCGGTGACGATTCGGAATATTCCGGTGCGCAAGACCCCGACCCAGGGTGCCATTGACCATGACTTTATCGCCATGTCAACAAGGGATATCTATTATATCGGCGAGCCGGGCGACGTGCTGGTTTCTGACTTTGGCGGAAATCTGGAAGTGTCCAATATGGGCGGCCAGAGCTGTACCGTCGGCAAGAGCTGCGGATTTGCCGGAAATATCGTCAATGGCTGTTGCCGTGACGTGTCTTCCATCCGTGAGATGGGCTATCCGGTATTTTGTACCGGCACTACGCAGATTACCGGGAAGTTCCGTATGGAATGTGTGGAAATGAATGGGCCGATCACCTTATGCGGCAAATTGGTGGAGCCGGGCGACCTGATGGTGGCTGATGATTCCGGCGTCTGCATCGTGCCTTATGAATTGGCAGAAGATGTGCTGGAGAAATCCCTGGCGATCGCCGCTTCGGAGGAACGGATGCGTCAGCTGATCGTAAATAAGGCGCCGATATCAGAGCTGCGCCCGCTGTTCCGGTCCCGTTATAAATAACCGTAGTAAATCATCGATAAGTAATGATTGAAATACCAGTACATCGCTTAATCGTTTGCTAAAATAACTGGACGTTATAAATGACTTAAAAATCCCGCTTTTACGTAATCGAATGGTTCCGTTCAGTTCATTTAAAATCAATGTATTAGAAGGCAGTGACACGAATGTGTCACTGTCGTTTCTTTTGGAATATTATGGGTTAAGGTATTGTGACAGGTCCGGCGTCTCATCGGAGAGATTCTCCATATCCAGTCATAAGTTCGGCCAATAAACAATAACAATCTATTCACTGCTTCCGATATTCACTCGGAGACATGTGATACCGTTCTTTAAAGGCCCGGTTGAAAGTACGCTGACTCTGAAAACCGGCGTCAAGACAGATATCGGTAATCGGACTGTCTGTATTCACCAGAAGAGACGAAGCATACTCCAAACGAAGGTCATTCAGGTACTGATTAAAATTCGTATGAAACGTCCCCGAGAAAACCCGCGATAAAACATACGGACTGACACCCAGATCCTGCGCCATATCCGAAAGGGATACATCTTCCAGAAAATGACCTGCCATATAAGACACTGTCTGGTAGATGATATCCTCACTGCCCACGGAATCCTTATCCACCAGATGAAAACAGGGAAGGCTCCTGGCAAGAATCAGGTGAACAAAAGCCGTCTGCACCGTTTTCTTATCTGGAGGGTCTGGCTGATTCTTTTCAGAAAGCAGGCGTTTCATGGCATACTCTATATCCGGATGGATTTTTCCGGCTGGAATGATGGGGTATTCCGGGCAGGAGTGTTGCAGCGTCGTAAGATAGCCTGTGCAAAGGGACGTGGCTGCCATCAGGTAGATTGCCTTACAGGGTGGCGGTGAAAACACCTGGTAATGATGAATTACCTCTGGAAAGATTACGGCAAAATCTCCTGTTTCCATATGATAAAGTTCCTGGCCCACGCCAAGCTCCAAGGTTCCTTTCGTCACCAGAATATAGTGAAGAGATTTATGAATATGGGGCGCCACGTGGCCGGAACGTCTGTGTTCAATTTTCAGTTCCTGCTTTGCATTTTCATAAAATGGATGCATTTTCTCTACTCTCCATAAATTCGCGATTTTTGTTGTGCATTACAGCTTATTGTAACTTGTTTCCATCAACTTTTCAAGCTGCTATTCACGGGGTATAGATGAGTGAATGTTATCATTTCTTTTCTTCTGTACGGACGGATTTTATGATTTTGCTGTATTGGTCCGTGCGTTTTTCCCTTCTGTACGAATTGATTCTGTGACATTACTGTTTCCATCCGTTCATAGGTTATTCTACTCTTACATGAACTATCCACTACCCCGTGAACAGTAGCGATATGACATTACTAAGGCAATATTGCTTATAAAAAGATTGAATATATTACACATGTATGCTAAAATAGACAAAAAATGATATATGTGATGAATTTTTGACAGATGATATAGCAATAAGAGTGAATGTTGGATATCAGAAGAATTCACAGCGATAACGACGTTGGGGGAGAAACAATGAAGAAGATACTATATGCAGCGGCGGAATGTGATCCATTTATCAAAACAGGAGGACTGGGATCGGTAGTAGGTTCCCTGCCGAAAGAATTGAGACGGAAAGGATATGATGTGCGCATCGTGATTCCTGCCTACCAGTGCATGGATGAGCAGTGGAAATCACAGATGACAAGCTCTTTGCCGTTTCCGGTCTATATGGGCTGGGGGAGTCAGCCGGCCGTTGTGCGCACTTTGGTTTATGAAGGGATACCTTGTTATTTTGTGTCCAATGATTTTTATTTTTCCGGGAACGCGCCGTACCGGGAGATGTGGCAGGATATCGAAAAGTTCAGCTTTTTTTGCAAAGCTGTCCTTGAGATGCTCGCCTATCTTGATTTTGAGCCGGATGTTATTCATTGCCATGATTGGCAGACGGGACTGATTCCGGTCTTCCTGAAGACATTTTATGGGGAGAATCCATATTATCGGAATATTAAGACGGTGATGACCCTGCATAATATGCGGTTCCAGGGGACGACAGACATCAACGTCATGAAAGGCATCACGGGTCTGCCATACGATCTGTTTACCTATGATAAGCTGGAATCTTACGGTTCGGCCAACATGCTCAAGGGCGGTATCGTATATGCGGATAAGATCACCACGGTGAGCAGCACTTATGCGCAGGAGATTCAGGAACCGGCATTGGGGAAAGGTCTTGACGGGGCACTTCGATACCGGAGTCAGGATCTGAGCGGGATTGTGAATGGTATTGATTATGCCGTTTACGACCCTTCCGGGGATGCCTATATCAGCTATCATTATGACAGCAGTGACTTCCGCGAGGGTAAAAAGAAGAATAAGGCTGCTCTTCAAAAAGAAGCAGGTCTGCCGGAAGACGGAGACGTTTTTGCAGCGTGCATCATTTCCCGGCTGACAGACCAGAAAGGGCTCGATATCCTGGAACCGGTCCTTCATGAACTGTTGCAGCAGAACGTACAGCTTTTTGTTCTGGGTGGCGGGGAAAAGAGATTCGAGGAGATGTTCACTCGTTATAAGGAGAGATACCCGGATAAAATCTATGCGTCTTCTGATTATAATGACAGGATGGCGAAGTTGATGTATGCCGGATGCGACGCGACGATCATGCCTTCTCGTTTTGAACCTTGCGGCCTGTCTCAGCTGATGGCGCTTCGTTATGGAACGGTACCGATCGTCCGTCTGACAGGAGGCCTCAAGGATACGGTGATGGTTTATGATGCCGCCAGTCAGACAGGAACCGGTTTTGGGTTTGAAGAGTATTCTTCGGCTGCGCTGAGAACAACAATGAAACATGTGCTCGATGTGTTCCGCAATCATCCGGATGAGTGGAACGCGATTGCGGAGAGAGGGATGAAGGAGGATTATTCCTGGAGTACGTCCTCAGAACAATATGCGGATTTATATGAGACATTATTAGGATAATTTCGTGATGCCGCTGATGTCCGGTTCAATGGTCATGGAATAGTTCGTGTGGTAGATGACGAATCCCGGCTTGGCCTGCGGCGGTTTTTTCAGATTGCGGCGTTCGGTGTAATCAATCTCTACTTTGGGGGCATTTTTTCCCTTGGAGTAGTAAGCGGCAAGGCGCGCCGCTTCCTCGTAGGTACGGTCCGGCAGTTCGGCAGCGTTCTCCAGCTTGACGATCACATGAGACCCAGCCATCTTTTTGGCATGGAACCACATATCCTTGCCGTAGGCGCGCTTGAAGGTCAGCTCGTCAGTTTGGAAATTATTCTTTCCGACATACATATGAAATCCGTCGGAAGATATATAGTGAAAAGGCTTGCTTTTTGAGTGGGCCTTTTTTTTGTTCTGGCCGCGGCGGCGGATATAATTATATTCGGTCAGTTCGTCCTTGATCATCGCCAGGTCGTTTTCATCGCGGGCAATCTCCAAAGCGTTGCTGATGGATTCCAGATGAAGCAGCTGGTCGTGCGTCTCTTCGACGAGGGTTTGAAGCGCCTCCCGGGTTCGCTTCAGTTTGCCGTAACGATCGAAATATTTCTTAGCGTTTTCCATAGCGCTAAGATCCGCGTCCAGAGGAATGGTGATCTCCTGGTTGTCATAATAATTGATGCATCTGAGCTCCTTCTGGCCGGGAACGACATTGTATCCATAGGTGTGGAGCAGTTCGCCATATATTTTATATTTATCCATCTTGTTTGTATCCTCCAGCTGCTTTCGCTGCAGGTCATATTTTTTCGCTGTTCGCTCAATGGCATTGGACACGATCTTTCGCAGGTCTGTCGATTTCTGGCGGATTCTTGTGACCGCTTCTTTCTCGGCATAGAAGGTTTCCAGAACCTCCGAAATGGAAGAGAACGGGCGGCAATCCATATCGGGGTACATGGTAAGCGCCATACTAGAAAACTCTATCGGTGATTTGCCCTGATATATGATGTTCGGCATGTATTCGTGATGTTCAATCTGTGTTTTCAATCGGATCAGCTGGCCATACAGGGAAGACTGTTCTTCCTCGCAAAGAGAGGCGGTTGGAGCGCTGCCGTCGATGGCGGCCCGGTAGCACAGTTCGCCGGCAAAGAGAGGGCTGATGCCGGAAATGCTGGTGTAGATAGCCTTTTGCGCCGTTGTTGCCTTTTTTAGCAGCACCTGTTCCATCCATGCGGGAGAGAGGTTTGCCAGAGATATCTTGTCCTGAGACGGCGGAGCCACATAGGTCCGGCCCAGCAGGACTTCCCGGACGGAACTGACCTGATGGGAAATGTGTTTGATGCTGTCAATGATCATCCCGGTATCATCCAGAAAGATGATATTGCTGTGTTTGCCCATCAGTTCGATGACCAGTTTTTTACGGCACAGATCCCCCAGTTCATTTAAATGTTCGATGGAAATCTCAACAATACGTTCCATGCCGGGCTGTTCCACCTCTATAATACGCCCGTTGCTGATATGTTTGCGCAAAAGCATGCAAAAGTTGGGCGCCGTCAGCGGGTTTTGTTTATTTCCAGATATAAAGTAGATAAGGGGGAGACTTGCGCTGGCGGAAAGAAGCAGGCGATGGGTCTCTTTCTCTCTTTTTATGACCAGAAGCAGTTCATCGGTCTCCGGTTGATAGATTTTATAAATACGACCGCCGGTGAGAAGGCGGTTCATGTCGTAAACGATATTGGAAATGACAATTCCGTCAAAAGCCATGGTAATTCCTCCTGAAAAATATTTAGGTCATCATAACACAGGAGGGAATGCGTTGTCAAAATTTTGCTCCCTGTTAAATGTGCCTGGCGACCCAGATGGACAAGATCTGGCATATGGTACATTTGTTCTGACTCCATTTTGAACATATATTTTAAGGTAAATTTAAAGTTAAGATTGAATTGTTTGCCGAAATATAGTATTATTATTAAAAATTTAAGCATTTAGTATGAATTATAAGCAACATGACATGTCTGTCGCCAGATGTATTTTATTTAGGTGAAGAGTTATGATAACGGGCCTTTCTTTATTTTGTATGATTCTCAATTGCAGTGTTATGTCATTGTGGATTTATTTATTAAGGACGAGAACCGAATATATTCCAAAGTATGGTTTTTTTGTCATGAAGTTTCTGATTTTGAGTTGTATATTTCGGATTCTGATTCCATTTGAGATTCCGGGATTTCGATACTCTTCTGTTGATGTGATTTTTTGCTCAGATGCAGAAAAACTTTTGTATTCGGTGCTGGAGTCTTCTTTTTCAGAAGAGTTTTTTCCCTTTTTGTTTTTTCTTTGGATTAGTGGGAGTATATGCTATAGCACACGTTTGTTTGTTCGCTCGAAGAAAATGTTAGCTTTTATAGAAAAGAATTCTTACATTGCCGACAGTCGTGCGAAACGTATTTTGGAAGAGATGGATCCTGATTGCCCGGCGGTGATTCGCATTTGTCCGATGATCACCCGGTCCTATTTAACAGGTTATCTGCATTTGAATATCTATCTGCCGGAATATCATTATGATGAAGAGGAATTATATTATATCATCCTCCACGAATATACTCATTGGAAGCGAAAGGATATCTGGAAAAAGGCGCTGATGATTTTTTGCTGTATTGTAATCTGGTGGAATCCGGCGATTCATTTCATGCGCAAAGAAGTTTCACAGTTGCTGGAATTTGAGTGTGATAAATATCTGGCTGAGAATCTTAGCGATGAGGAAGTGATGAATTATCTGGATACATTGTTGAACTGCATTCGAAACGCCCAGTGCTCTCTTCTGGATCGATCTTTAGATACCTTTGCCAGTTTTATCGGTACGTCAAAGATATATATGAGCAAGCATCGGTTTCAATTGCTGATCGGCCGTAACGCAGAGAGTCGCCGGAGGATTTTTCCCAAGGCTGTTCCGATTATTCTTGATATGATATGGCTGATTAATTCCTATTATTTTATACCACGGTAATCGATGTATTGAAAAATTTCTTCATTTACGATTGTTGCCATTGGTCAGTAAATACGTTAAACTGAAACATATTTAAGAATGTGTTCAGGTTCATTTCTTTCAAAGGAGGTTTTAAAAATGACAAAGATGACGGTAGGAATAGACGGAATGCAGTGCGGCATGTGTGAGTCACATATCAATGACGTTGTCCGCAAATATTTTTCTGTAAAGAAGGTTACTTCTTCGCACTCAAAAGGGGAGACAATCATCATCGCTCCAGAAGCCATTGATGAACAGAAATTGCGGGATGTGATAAAAGAGACGGGATATGAAGTCATCTCGGTGAAGACGGAACCATATGAGAAAAAGGGGCTGTTTGGGCGCGGGAGATAATTTCCTATCATATCTTTTGGGTTGTCTCATATATATTATGTAAACGGAGGTGACATAATGGAACAGACAACCCTTTCTCAAGATATCCTGATTATTTTTTCTGATCCTCTCCGAAAACGGATGGAGAGGATTCTTGATCGCCCTGATCTGTCGGAAATTCGGATTCGAGCATATCTCCCGTTAATCATACGCACGCTCCGGCAGGAATATTTCCTCACGGAGAACGGGAAATTGTCCACTACAGATCAGGACGTCTATTATGTCACACCTGATGATATTCGCATCATTTTTCAAAAAATAAGTCAATACTCTCTTTTCGCTTATAAGGAGGAAATACAGGAAGGCTTCATCACGCTAAAAGGCGGACACAGAGTCGGCCTTTGCGGAAAGGTATATTATGATGGGGAAGGAAGGCGGCAGATGCAGCAGATATCGTCGATGAATCTGCGCATCGCCAGGCAGCTTATCGGATGCTGCAGCCCCTTTTTTCCTGCCTGACAAAGGCGGATTGTTTTTATAATACTCTTCTGATTTCGCCTCCCGGAGGAGGAAAGACAACGCATCTGCGGGATATCATTCGAATGGTTTCCGATGGCACCGGTTATTTCCCGGGGGAAAATGTATCCGTAGTGGATGAGAGAGGTGAGATTGGCAATCGCACGAGGTTAAACGAAGGGTTTTATCTGGGCAAGAGAACGGATCTGCTTGATCATTGTCCGAAAGCGGAAGGAATGCTCATGATGCTCCGTTCCATGGGACCGCAGATTATTGCTGCCGATGAGATCGGGGACGTCAAGGATATCGAAGCGATTCGATACATAAGAAACTGTGGGTGTCGTCTGTTGCTGACGGTCCATGGGAAAGATTTAGAGGATGTCTTGCAGCGGCCTTATCTCGGTCCTTATCTGAAACAGCATCCATTTGAGAGATATGTGCAGATTCGATGTGAGAAGGATGGGCATCGTAAGATTGAGATTGTTGATTCTGAGCGAAATCTAATCTGGAAAGGAGCACCATGAAACTGCTCGGTTCCTTTTTACTATTGGCAGCCGGATATCTTTTCAGTCTTTGCCTGATGGAGCCGGTCTGGCAGCATATTCAATTGATTGAAGAGGGAGAATTCCTTTTCCGCCTGATGGAATCGGAGATACGAAACGGGAAAACACCCTTGCCACAGCTGTTTTCAGAGATCAGTCAGCGAACGGTTTCTCAGTGGAAGAATTTTTTTTCGGACTTATCAGAGGGATTAAGGGAAAATGGTGATTTTGAGCTTTCTGACGAGTTCGACCGACTGTTGTTATTCTATTTTTCGCCTCTTTTTTCGGAAGAAGAGCATGTAATGTTTTATCAAATGGGCCGGAACCTGCTTTCCGACGATCTGCTCTTTCTCAGAAATTCGTCGGAACAGTTCTCATCAAATATTCGGGAGCATCTGACCGGAATGAAGGAGCAGGCAAAGACGAGGCAGAAGGTGCTGCATGCTTTATGTTTGTCTGCAAGCGCGTTGCTCATTATTCTTTTACTTTAAAAACATACATAAGCGAAGAGGATTCAGTGTGGAATGTAGGAGAGGCATATGACGGTAGAGCTTATTTTTAAAATTGCAGCGGTGTGGATTATAGTGACGCTCTTAGGTCAGGTGTTGAAGCATGCCGGGCGAGAGGAACAGGCTTTTCTCGTCGGCCTGGCAGGATTATTTATCGTGCTTTCCTGGATGATTCCGGTGATCAGTGATCTGTTTTCGCAGATTTATAACCTGTTTGACCTGTGATTCTGTCAGAAATACTCTCAGTATTCTTCAGGAAAGATTGCTCGGTTCCTGGTTACGCGTGATTCATAACAATAGTTTCCATGTGAACGAAAAAAGGAGATGTGCCATGTTTGTTTTTAAAATAGCTCTGGTCAGTATCGGGGGAGCACTGCTTGTCGTAGTGGTACAGCAATTTCAAAAAGAGTACAGTGCTTTCGTGCTTTTCGCAGTCTGTTTGTTCCTGATTGGCTGCCTGACGGCCAATGTATCGATTGTTATCGATTTTGCCAGAGACCTTGGAGATAAGATACAGATCAGCGGCACATATATAAAACTATTATTTAAACTGCTTGGCATCGCCTATATTTGTCAGATCGCTTCAGGCATCTGCCAGGATCTCTGATACCAATCCATTGCATTTCAGTTGTAGACTATTGGGAAAATATAAATTTTTATTTTGAGCATCCCCATTATCGAATCTCTTTTGGAGACGATAGAAACATTGATGTGACAGGGCGGCGATGATTTGTTATGAGCTGCGGCGTGTGTGCAAAGTACCAAATGTACCGATGATTCCTGCCGGGAGGCGAGCATGGTGTTTGAAGTGAATAAAAAAATGGTTTTCCTGTGTTTTGTCATTTCTTTTCTGGTGATGGATCGAAGCATGACGGTAAGTGCCGAAACCTTTTCTGATGAAGTCAGTCAGGTGGACGTCGATGCTCTGCAGGAGGAGCTGGAAGAACTGGAACAGGAATATGCTTATCCAGATTTTTCAGACATTTACGCGGCTATTATGGAGTTTCGATTTTTTGATGTGTTTGAAGAAATCATTCAGTGGATTATGCAGACATTAACCTTTGAGCTCTCTTCTTCATGGACGTTGATGGGACAGCTGGTGGGTGTTATCTTATTTTCTGCTTTTTTTTCCAATATATCGGATGCCTTCCCTCAATTTGCCGTCAGTGACAGCGGCTTTCTCATTTCTTATTTTATCATATTTACGATTCTTTTTTCTGATTTTACGATTATGACAAATGTTTACCAAAATATGGTGGAAACGCTCTCCGGACTGTTAAAAATCGTCATCCCGGTTTTCGCTTTGACAGTAACGATCAGCGGCAACCTGTCAACGGGCGTCGTGTGTTACGAATATTTTATGGTGCTGGTGCTGGTCATAAACCATATATGCCTGACTATAGTGTTGCCGACGATCCGCTACTATCTGCTGTTGGAGCTTTTGAATCATTTTTCGACTGCGCAGCGTATTTCTCGTTTGTGTGAGAGCATATATCTGTTGCTATCCAGAGGGATGAAAGTCCTTTTTACCATATTTTTTGGTCTTCACCTTCTGGAGACGATGGTCGTCCCTTCCTTTGATACTACAAAAAATGCAGTGGTTAACCGGATTTTAGGGATGATACCGGGAGCAGGCACGATCGCGCAGACGGTGACGGGAACCGTGGTCGGGTCCGCTGTTTTGATAAAAAACAGTATGGGAGTCAGCGCGATTATTTTTATTTTGCTGTTACTGTTGATTCCAATCATAAAGCTTTTGCTCTACTGCCTGGTTTATCTTTTGCTTTCCATTTTGCTGGAGACGCTTGCGTACGAGCGGTTTACCGGATGCGTCACAGCGGTACAAAAGAGTGGAATCCTCCTGGTTTACGCCCTATGCTTTGCAGGTGCGCTGTTTATTTTAACGATTGCGGTCACAGCTTTTGCGACGAATTCCTGATGTTTATGTACGGCAGTATGTAAATGCAATAGAAATGATAGGGAGGTGGCTCATGGAATATATCAGGGAATGGCTGAAAACGATTCTATATATGGATGTACTTCTTCTGGTTTGTGAAAGCCTGATACAGAAAACGAAATATGAAACATATTTTCGTTTCTTTTCCGGATTCTTAATGACGATGTGTCTCATGAGGCCGCTCATTGATCTGGCCGGTGCCGGACATAATCTGGATGCTTCTTATTTTCGCAATCTTTGAAAAAA